>NEUS01000138.1 GCA_002288455.1 Opitutia bacterium Tous-C1TDCM | reverse complement strand
TTGGTCCGTTCGCCGCGGTACTCGAGGTGGTAGACGAAATCGCGCGCGACCTCGGCGATGCTGCCGCCGAACACGGGATCGGCGAGACTCTTCACGAGCGGCTGCGCGCGCGGGGCGGCGCCGCTTTCGCGGATGACGAGATTGACGTTGGCGGGCAGCGCACCGCCGAAGCGGGCGAGGATGACGAGGCTGTCTCCCTTTTCGACGGACGTGTCGCCGGGCGTGACGGCGACGCCGTCTTTGCCGACCCAAGCCGGCGCTTCGCCGTGGATGGTGGCGACCTTCAGGTGCGAGAGCGCATAGACGAAGAGACCGAGGGCGAACACCTGGATTGCCGCGCCGACCGCGAAACGGAACGACGGCACGACTCGCCGCCAATCCTGCTGTTGGCTGCGGGCGGTCGCTTCCTGGATCAGGCGATATTGGAGATAGCCGGGCTCGGCCTTCGGGTCGGCTTGCTGCTGGACGGCGGTGAGCAGCACGCCGTTGAGCTCGGGAAACTGTTTCTCGATCTTCTGCGCGACCCAGCGCGGGTCGGGTTGGCGGGTGAAATGCCGCAGGACCAAGACCGCGGCGGCGCCGCCGGCGAGGGCGACCAAGGTCGGCAAAGCCAGGGTCCAGTTCGCGCCGAGGGCGCGTTGCAGATAGATGATGCCGACGGTGAGGAGGGCGGCGACGGCCCAGCAGGCCGAGAGTTTGCGGCCGAGCGCGATCCAATGGAAACGGCGCGCCACGCGCTGGAGCCGCCGTTTCAGGAAATCATCATTCATGTGGGGACCTCTTCCGTTTTGACACCCGTGCGGCGCGCCGTCCAACCGGCGAGTGCCGACTCCAGAACCAAGATCGCAAGCGTCGCGGCGACAAACCAGCGCCACAGTTTCTGCCGATTTTCCGCTTCGCCGGCCTGCAGCAGCGCCTTGTCGGCCGGGGTCGTCGCCGCCGGCGCGGACGTCTGGCGCGTGACCGGCACGCCGAGCAATTCGAGTTCGTCGGGGCCGAGGGGCGCGGTGCGGCTTTCGTTGGCGTCGAGATTGACCGCGTAGCGTTGCCCGGCCGCGCCGGTTTCCGTCCGCGCCGCAAAGACGCCGGGCATCGGCGCCGCGAAGGCCGGGCCGCCCGCCGTCACCGGCGCGATTTTCCCATCCGGCAAGGTGAAGCCGGACGCGGGCGCCGGACCGGCGGGCAACGCGATCGCCTCGCCGACGGACAACTGCGTGGCGACGGCCACGACGCTGCCGCTGGCGTCGAGCCAGGACCAAACGAGCGGGACGAACTTCGAGGACACCGCGAGTTGCGAATCCTCCGGTTGCCAGCCGGCCGCGAGCACGAAGACGCGGCCCTTGCCGACGGGCACCTCGACCAGCGCGGGATCGCCGCGGTCGAAACGCGCGAGCACCTTGGCGCCGGGCCAGGCGGCGGCGTCGAATTTCCGGTAACGCCAGAAATGGATCTTGGTGAAATCGCTGAAACGCGGATCGGCGAACGGCGCGAAGATCGGATGCTGGAAATCGATTTCCGCCAGCATCGCGTAGTTGGCCGGACGGACTTCCTCGGCCGCGATGGATTCCCGCCCGAGCAACGTCGCCAACGCCGGCGCGATCGTCGCGGCCCGCGGCACGACGACGACGGTGTTGCCGGCTTCGGCGTGGGCGCGCAGGGCGGCCGCGGTGGCGGCGGGCACGGCTTCCGTCAGAAACACGAGGCGCGCCGCCGCGAGGTCGGCGGGATTGAGCGGGGCGGCCGGCGCGCTGGCGACGGTGCGGACGGCGACGCGCGGGGTTTCCGCAAAGGCCCGGCGCAGGAAGAAGAGCGGCTGCTTCGGATCCTCGGCCACATCGGAGCCGAGCCAGAGCACGACGGGCTTCTGTTGAGCGGGCGGGATGACGTAGGCCGTGTTGTCGAAAGCTTCGTCGTCGCCGGTGAGCGAAATCTGTTCGAGGCCGGAAACGCCTTTCGGCACCGGCACGGAGAAGACGCGGTTCTGGCCGGGCGGCACGTAGGCATCGAGGGCGGCTCCGATCCACTCCGGCGCGGCAGCGGGGGCGCCGGCGGCGGCGGGGCGCGTCCAGCCGAGTTTGAATTGTTCGCGTTTCGAGTCGGCGGCGTTGGCGACGCGGACGCGGACCGGGGCGTCGAGCGCGCGGACGCTGTCGCTGTTGTCCGCGACCAGGCTGACGCCGGCGTTGGTCGGATTCGTCGCTTTCGCGGCTTCGAGCTGCAGTTCGATGCCCTTCGGCCACTCGTAGGCCTGGAGTCCGTCGAGCCGGCTGCCGGCCTGCAGATCGCTGACGAGCACGACTTGGCGGAGGCCGGAGGTGGCCTTGCCGTCGCTTTCGGCGAGGGCCTCGGCGGCGGTGATGAGAGCGTTGCCCAAGTGGGTGCCGTTCCAGCCGGGGGCGATGCCGGCGACGCGGCCAAGGGCGGTGGGCACGCGATCGCCGGGCGCGGCGCGATTCCAATCCTCGAAGGGCAGCAACGGCGTGGCCGTGCGGTCAAACGTGTAGATCGCGACCTGGTCCGCGGGGCCGGAACGCCGCAGCACCGTCTCGACGCGCTCGCGGGCCGCGGCCCAGACGCCGTCGCGGCGCATGCTCGCGCTCGTATCGAGCAGAATCACGACGCGCTTGGGATCGGCGGCCGTCGGATCTTCGAGCGGGGTCTGGCGGAAGAACGGGCGGGAAAACGCGAGGGCCAGCAACGCGAGGGCGGCGCAGCGCAGCAGCAGGAGCAGCAGATGTTCGAAGCGGTGGCGTTTCGAGATGCGCGGCGGGCTCGGCTGCAAAAACATCAGCGAGCTGAAAAGCTGGCGGTCGCGCGTCACGCGGCGGACCAAGTGATAGATCACCGGTCCCGCGATCGCGAGGGCGCCGATGAGGAAGAGCGGGGTCAGGAAACTCATTTGCCCCCTCCTGCGCCGGTGGAGCCGCGGGCGCGCCGCACCTGCCGGCCGCGGCGCATGCGTTGCTGCAGCAGATCGAAGAGCGAAAGTTCGAGCGGCCGGTCCGTGGTCACGCGCTGGTAGTCGATGCCGAGCTTGCGGCAGACGAGCTGGAGCGCCTCGGAGTGGGCGCCGAAACGGTTCACGTAATCGGCCCGCGCGACGGCGGGATCGATGTAGAGCGTGCGGTTGGATTCGACGTCCTCGAGCAGTGCCGGAGCCTTGAGGCCGAGGTCGAGTTCCGCGGGATCGAGCACCTGGAAAATCGTCACTTCGTGGCCGCCGGCGGTGAGCGCGACGAGGTTGCGTTCCAGTTTGTCCAGCGGGGCGAGGAAATCGGAAATCAACACCACCATGCCGCGTTTCCGGATCAGCGAGGTGATGCGCTCGATCGGCGTGACGACATCGGTGGCGGTGCCGCCGGCGGGTTTCTCCAGCGCGAGCATGATCTGGCGCAGGTGGCCGGCGCGGCCGCGGGCGGGCAGGAATTCGCGGACGCGTTCGTCGAAGGTCAGGAGGCCGACGGCGTCGCCCTGCAAATGCAGGAAGTACGCGAGCGTGGCGGCGAGGGTCGCGGCGTAGGCGGCTTTGGTGAAACCGCGGGTGCCGAAGTTCATCGACTTGCTGAGGTCGGAGAGCAGGTAGCAGCGCAGGTTCGTCTCGTCCTCGTACTTCTTGATGAAGTAGCGGTCGCTGCGCGCATAGACGCGCCAGTCGAGGTAGCGCGGATCGTCGCCGGGCGTGTATTGGCGGTACTCGGTGAACTCGACGGAGAAGCCGTGGTACGGGCTGCGGTGCATGCCGCTCCAGAAACCTTCGACGACGGCCCGCGCCCGCAGTTCGAGACTGCGGACGGTCATCAGCGCCTGCGGATCGATGAGATTCGCGGCGGTGAGAGCGGGAGCGGCGGGCATGGCGGGGAGCAGGCGGGAATTCAGCGGCGCCGCGACGGCGCCGCCGGAGCGGACATGGCGGAACGGCGCGGCTGGCTCACGCGCCCGCCTTCACGGGCAGGCGGATGGCGGCGAGAAGGCGTTTGACGACGTCGTCGACGCGGATGCCTTCGGCCTCGGCGCGGTAGTTGAGCAGAATGCGGTGCCGCAGGACCGGCACGGCGAGGGCTTGGAGATCCTCGACGGTGACGTGGGCGCGGCCGGCGAGGAGCGCGCGGGCCTTGGCCCCGAGCACGAGGAACTGCGCGGCGCGGGTGCCGGCGCCCCAGCTGACCCATTCGTTGACGAAATCGGGGGCGGCGGGTTGGCGCGGGCGGGACGCGGACGCGAGTTGCACGGCGTAGCGGACCATTTCCTCGGCGATGGGAACCTTGCGGACGAGGTCGTGGAACTTGAGCACATCCTCGCCGGAGAACAGCGGCTGGATCGGCGCGGGGCGGCCGGCCGTGGTCTGCGTGACGACCTTCACTTCGTCGGCTTCCGGCAGGTAGTCCATGACGACGTTGAACATGAAGCGATCGAGCTGGGCTTCGGGCAACGGATACGTGCCTTCCATTTCGATCGGATTCTGCGTCGCGAGCACGAAGAACGGTTCTTCGAGCGGGTGGCGCACGCCCGAGGCGGTGACCTGGTGTTCCTGCATCGCCTCGAGCAAGGCGGCCTGCGTCTTCGGCGGCGTGCGGTTGATTTCGTCGGCGAGCAGCATGTTGGCGAACACCGGGCCGCGGACGAAGGCGAGTTTGCGGCCGCCGTCGCCGGTGTCCTGCAGGATCTCGGTGCCGGTGATGTCGGCGGGCATCAGGTCGGGCGTGAACTGGATGCGCTGGAACTTGAGGTGGAAGATCTGGGCGATCGACTTCACGAGCAGCGTTTTCGCCAGACCGGGCGCGCCGGTGATGAGGCAGTGGCCGCCGGCCATGAGGGCGATCATGATCTGCTCGATGACCTCGCGCTGGCCGATGATGACCTTGGACAATTCGGCATCGATCTTCGCGCGGCCGGCGAGCAGGCGCTCGGCCGTTTCCCGTTCCGCTTCGAATTGGCTGAGCGGCGGAACCGGCGCGGGGGCGGAAGAATCGAGGACAGGGGGAGTCGGAGTACTCATTAAAGAAAGGGAGCCGGGGCGGCTCAGTGGGTCATCAGGTAGAACATCAGGTTGACGCCGATCGGGTAGGAAACGCGTTCGGAAAAGACGGAAAAGTATTCGGCGTTTTCGCCTTCGCGCTCCCAGCCGTCGCTGATGTCGGTGTTGTGAAACGCGATCGCCAGCATGCGGCCTTTGTCGTCGTAGAGGGCGCGCACGGACATCTTGTCGGAATCGGGACCGCGGTCGATCTGCAGCGGCGAGCCCGGATCCTCGGGGTTGTGGGAGCGGTTCCAGAATTGCATCGTCGGAACCTGGAGACGCTGCATCGGGCCCTGAAGTTGGAAGACGCAGTTGAATATCGGGTGATCCATCCCGAGCTCGACCCATTCGCGGCCGGGCAGCACGCGCTTCATCTGGGCGGCGAAACCTTCCCACTCGATGGAATTCCAGAAATCGATCACCGCGAGCACGCCGCCGGCGAGCAGGTATTTGCGCAGGCCTTCGACCTCCGCGTTGTTCAAAATCATGTACCCGGGGTGCTCCATGAAGAGGAACGGGTAGTTGTGCAGGTCCGGGTTCGTGAGCTTGAGCACGCGGCCGTCGGGATCGACGCGCGTCGAGGTCATCTGCTGCAGCCGGTACGACAAATTGAGATCGGCATCCGGGAAATCGACCCACCAGCCGATGCGGCGGCCGCGGTGGAAACGGGGCGACGGCGACGTCGTCGGCCCGGCCTTGAAGATCGCCCGCGCAAACGTGAACACGTCCTTTTCGAAGCCGCGCGGGTTGGTCCACTCCGGCGTGCCCGTGCTGTGCGAGGCGACCTCGCGCGCGGTCTTGACCTGGTCCTCGTCGATGATGCCGGAGCCTTCGGTGCGCACGAGCGAGCCGCCGAGGTCGTTCTCGTTGCCCATGCGTTCGAACGGGTTCTGCGGGGCGCGCGCGGGGTCGCGGGCGGGCTGGGCCGCGGCCGACGCGGCGGCGAGCACCAAGCCGGCGCCGGCGACGAGCCGCCCGAGACCGGAAAAAATCCGGCCGGACAGGAAGCGGAATTCGAAGCGCGCCACGGTCATCGCGTCAGTGGGTCATCACGTAAAAGATGATATTGATGCCGAGGGGATACGCGATCTTCTCGGAGAAATTGGCGAAGTAGTAGGCGCTCTCCCCTTCCCGCTCCCAGCCGTCGCCGTTGTCGGTGTTGTGGGTCGCGAGCACGAGCAGGCGGCCTTTGTCGTCGAAGATCGCGCGGTGGTGGACGGTCCGCGAATCGCCGTCGTGATTTTCCCAAGTGATGCCGGTGTATTCGCTTTCCGCGCCGGTGCGGATGTTGGGCACCTGGCCCTTCGCCTTGATCGAGAAAACGCAATTGTAGAGCGGATGGTCGAGCGGCAGTTCGACGAAACGGTACTCGGGAAACACGCGCTGGAATTCCCGCTCCACCGTTTCCCAGGCCGCCTCGCCCCAGAAATCGTCGAGCATGAGAAAGCCGCCGTTGAGCAGATATTTCCGCAGCGCCGGGACTTCGAGATCGCTGAGCAGCATGGCGCCCGGCTCGGCCATGTAGGTCCACGGAAACTCGTGCAGGTCGGGATCGAGAATGTTCACGATGCGCCCGTCGGGATCGACCTTGATGGAGGTCATCTGCTGCAGCCGGTACGAAAGATTCAGATCGCTGTCCGGCAAATCCGTGTCCCAGCCGCCGCGGCCGCGCCGGCCGTAGCCGCGCGCGCTGGTGTAACGGATCCGCGTGAAAGTGAACGCCTCCTTTTCGAAGCCGACGGGATTGTTCCAGAGCGGCGTCCCCGTGCTGCCGGTCGGGATCTCGCGCGCGGTCTTCACGTCGTCGTAGCTCCGGCCCCAGCCCTGGTAGCCGCCGAAACCGAATTGCCGTTGCGCCAGCACGAAGCCGGCCCCGAGCAAAAAGAGTCCGACGATGGGCCAGGCGCGCTTCATTCCGTTTTCTTGGCCGGAGCGGCTTCGGCGGCGGGGCGGTTCAATTCCAGCAACAATTGCAACGCCTCGCGGTACCGGGGCGTTTCCTCGAGCGCGAGCAACAACTGGCGCCGCGCCTCCGGCACTTCGCCGCGGCGATGCAGCAGGCGCGCCAATTGATAATGCGCATCCGCGCGCTCCGGCACATCGAGCTGGATCAGCGTCCGCAACGCCACGACCGCGGTCGAGACGTCGTCCTTGGCCGTGCTCGCCTGCGCGAGAAAGCGATACGGCACCGGCACGAGCGGATTCACCGCGAGGTAGCGCTCGGCGTTGAGCACGACGGCGGCCCAGTCGTTTTCCGCGGTGCCGATTTCCATCAGGCGCAGGTAGGCCTCGGTCGCTTCGTCGTCGACCTCGGCCCAGCGCCGCAGCGCCGAGGCTTCCGCCGCACTCTCGCCGAGCGCGCGGTGCGCGGAAACCAAGGAACGGTACGCGCTGTCGCCGCCCTTCTGCCCGGGATAAAGTTCCACCAGCCGCAGCAGCGGCACTTTGGCTTCGGCCCATTTCTGGTCCTGCATCGCCCGCTGCGCGCGGAGGCGCAGCACGTGGTAGTTGTCGGGATGCTTGCGCTCCCAGGCGGCCAATTCCAAGGCCCCGGCCGGCAGCAGCAATTCGGGATCCGGTTTCTCCCAATCCATGCCCTTGGCGAAATTCTCCGCCTGCTCCTTGGCGTAGCGGGCGAACTTTTCCTCTAGCTCGGCCAACGGCGCCACATGTTTCTCCAGCGCCGCGTTGATCTCCGTGCCTTCACGCAATTCGCGCAGCACCGCGCGGATCTTGTCGAGGCCGTGGTTCGCCACGATGTACTCCACGACGAGGGAAGATTGGAGATAGGCGAATTGCAGGTGGCGGGGCGACTTCGGCGTCAGGAACGCCGCGCTCATCTTGCCCACGGGCACGAGGTCCTCGCCGAGCAGCATTTCCCGGTACTGCGCGTCGATGCGCATGCCCCAAGCCGGATTCGCCTGCCGTTCTTCGTAAACCGAGATGCCTTCGCTCAGCCAGCGCGGCATCTTGTTCTTCGTCATCTGCAAGGTAACGACGTGGCAGAACTCGTGCCACAGCACCGATTCCCAATTGGTCGCGGAGCTGCTGGTTGCCGGGCTGTTGGCCGTGACCACGCGGCCGAAGCACACGCCCAGAAAACCCGAGACATCCGGCAGGCCGAAGGTCCGCACCGCAAAGTCCCGCTGGTCCGCGAAGATCTCTACCGTCGTCGGTTTCGCCAGTTCGACGCCGTACTTCGGCACCAGCGTGTCCTTGGCTTTGCGCAGCAACGCCAGCACGCGGGGCCCGTAAACCGCGACTTCGGGCGCCGCCATGCGGATCACGAAATCGTCGTTCTGCAACGCCGCGTACTTCGCCATCGTGTCGCGCAGGGTCACGAGGTTGAAGGCTTCGACGTCGTATTCGTCGCGCTCATGCACGCTCTGCGCCAGGGCCCAGCCTTCGAGATCCTCGCCCAGCCGCAGCAGATCGCTCGCGAGCCGGCCCGCCGCGGGAATGAAATTGGGATCGAGCGCGATCGCCCGCCGCTGCGCCGCGGCGCCTTCGGCAAACCGGTACTTCGCGGACAGCTTCTTGCCGATGAGGTAATCGACTTTGGGATTGCCGGACCAAACGCCGAGGGCGCGGTCGCGGGCGAATTTTTCCGCCACCGGATCGTTCTTCAGGTGCGCGATGACGGAACGGTAGGCCCAGGCCTCGGGGTGCACGGGATTGATCGCGATGATCTCGTCGAGCGTCTTCGTCGCCTCGTCGAAGGCCTCGCCGTCGATCTGGTGATCGACGAATTGCAACAGCGTCGGCACGTGCCGCGGATTCTGTTTCCGCGCCGCCGCCAACGACGCCATCGCCACGCTGCGGTCGCCTTCCGCGTAAGCCAAGGCGCGGCCGCTGAGCAAATCGGGATCGTCGGGCAATACCTTCAGCCCTTCCTCGTACGCCTTCGCGGCCAAGGCGAAATCGTGTTTCTCCAACGCCAATTCCCCGCGCGCGAGGTAAACGTCGCGCAACTTCGGGTCGGCCTTCTGCGCGATCGCGAAAACCCGGTCGAGCACGTCTTTCGGGTCCGCCCCGATGATCAGCGCGGTGCGGCCATAGACGACGAGGTCGCCGGGATTCCGGTAAAGCCATTGCGCGTTTTCAAACGCGCGCCGGATCTCCGTGATGCGCTCGGCGGCCTCCTCGGGCCGGCCGTTCGCCAACGCCACCTCGCGCGCCAGCCACTTCAACCGCAGGCTCCGCGCATCGCGGCCCAGCGCCTCGGCCACCACCCGGTCCGCCTCGCCGTTGCGGCCGACCGCCAGCAGCGCGCGCACGCCCAGCATCGACCACTCGGTATTGGCCTGGCCTTCGCGCAATTCGGCCGCGGCCTGCCGCGCGACCGTCTCGTAATTGCCGGCGAGCAAATCCTTCAGGCCGCCCGCCGCATCCGCCGCCGCCAAGCGGGAAAACAGCACCGCTCCGCCCAGGGCCAGCGCGCAGGAAACTCGTCGCCACCGGCCGCCGGGCCGGACCGACGGAACCTGCGGCGGGAGAGCTTTCCAGAATCCGGTCATGCGGGCGGGCGGAAGCAAAAGTGGGTGGGCGAGGCGGGAAAACAGGCGCAACGTCCGGTAAGACGCCCCGCCCGCGAAAGAGTGATGCGGGCTCCGCATGTTTTCTCAAGCCCCGGAACGGAGTTTCGGCGGGAAATTGCGCGCCGCGCGCGCCGCCCGCGATCGGATCAGGAACCGGGCCGGCTCGCCGCCGCGGCCGACGACGCGCCCGCGGTCCGCCGGCGCGACGCCAACAGGCCGTGTTTCGGCGCCCAGATCAGCGCGGCCAGAAACACCGCCGCCTGCAGCAGCACGATGCACGCGCCCGTCGAGGCGTTGAGAAAAAAGCTCACGTACACGCCGCCGAGGCTCGAGCCGACGGCACTCGCCACCGCGATCGCCAGCATCGTGTTGAACCGGTCCGTCAGCAGGTACCCGACGCACCCCGGCGTCACCAGCATCGCGATCACGAGAATGATGCCGACCGCCTTCAGCGAAACGACGATCGTCACCGCCAGCAGCGCGAGCAGCAGGTAATACAGCAGCCCGTTTTTCAAACCGACGGTCCGCGCATGCGTCGGATCGAAACAGAACAGCAGCAGGTCGCGCCGCAACGCGAGCACCACGGCCAGCACCGCCCCGGCCACGATCACCGTGGTCCGCAAATCGCCCGGCTCGAGGCCGAGGATGTTGCCGAAAAGGATGTGATCGAGGTGCAGGTCGCTCTTCACCTTCGTGAACAGCACCAGGCCGAAGGCAAACAGGCCCGTGAACACCACGCCCATCACCGTATCTTCCTTCACGCGGCTGTTCGCCTTGATGAAACCGGTGAGGATCGCGCAAAGCAGCCCCGACGCAAACGCCCCCAGCGCCAGCGGCACGCCGATCGCGTACGCGATCACGATGCCGGGCAGCACCGCGTGCGAGATCGCGTCGCCCATCAGCGACCAACCTTTCAGCACGAGGTAGCACGACAGCACCGCGCACACCGCGCCCACCGCCGCGCCGACGATCATCGCGTCGGTCATGAACGGAAACTGGAACGGTTCGAGCAGCCGGTTCATGCCGTGGCCATGCTTTCCGCGGCCGCCTGCCGCCGCCGCGCCCGCGCCGCCAACATCCCGTGCTTCCGGCCGAAGACCAGCGCGAGCACGAAGAGCGCGCTCTGCAGCGTCACGATGCAGCCGCCCGTCGAGCCGTCGAAATAGTAGCTCGCGTACGCACCGACCGCCGACGTCGTCACGCCCATCGCCACCGCCAGCCCGATCATCCGGCCGAAACGGTCCGTCAACAGGTACGCCGTCGCCCCCGGCGTCACGAGCATCGCCACGACGAGACAGGCCCCGACAGTTTGCAGGGCCGCCACCGCCGTCGCGGACAGCAGCGTGAGCAACGTGTAATGCAGCACGGCCGGATTCAGCCCGAGCGCGCGCGCTTGGTTCGGATCAAAGCAGAAGAGCAGGAAATCGCGCCACTTCAGCCCGAGGATAAGCAAAGTGACGCCCGCGATGACGAGCACCTGCACGACATCGGGATTGGAGATGCCGAGGATGTTGCCGAACACGATCGACCGCAGGTCCACCTGGCTCGGATAGAGCGAAATCAGCAGCAGCCCGGCGGCGAAAAACGCGGTGAACACGACGCCGATCACCGCATCCTCGCGCAGGCGTGTTTTGTTTTTCACGAAACCCATGCCCACGGCGGCGAGCAGCCCCGTGAAAAACGCGCCGGCCGCAAACGGCCACCCCGCATAGTACGCCACCGCCACGCCCGGCACCACGGCATGGGAAAGCGCATCGCCCATCAGCGACCAGCCTTTCAGCGTGATGAAACAGGAAAGGAAGGCGCACACGCCGCCGATCACCGCGCTCACAAAGATCGCCTTCTGCATGTATTCGTACTGCAGCGGCACCAGCAGGAACTCGCCCATCAGACGTCGCCCTCCCCTTCCGCGCGCTTCTTCACGACGTCCTCGCGGCCCGCGCGTTCGCGGTATTCCACGTGGCCGCCCTTGCCGAAGACCAACGGCCGCTCGTCGTCCGTGAGGAGCGTCACCGCGCGGCCGTCGTGGCTCTGCACCGTCGATTCGTCGAAGCGGAAATGCCGCAGCACGCCGCCGAAGGCGCGGAGCAGATTCGCTTCCGTGAAGACCTCGGCCGTCGGCCCGCACGCGAGCACGGTGCGGTTGATCAGCACGACCTGGTCGCAGAATTCCGGCACGGAGCCGAGATTGTGCGTCGAGACCAGCATGATGTGGCCCTCGGCGCGCAGTTCCCGGAGCAGCGCGATGATCGCGAGCTCCGTGTTCACATCGACGCCGGTGAAGGGCTCGTCGAGCAAGATGACGCGGGCGCGTTGCGCGAGGGCGCGCGCCAGGAA
>NEUS01000137.1 GCA_002288455.1 Opitutia bacterium Tous-C1TDCM | reverse complement strand
GCGACGATCTTCTCGGTGACCCAGGTGCCGGCGGCCGTAACCATAAAAGTGGATACGCCCATGAAGTACCAGTTCGCGAGGGCGTTGACCTTGTACTCCGGGTTCACGATTTGCGCCGCGGCCTGGGTGAGGCCGGCGAGCAGCACGTCGACGGAGCCGATCACGAGGTTGGCGCTGTAGCCGCCGGAAACGCCGGCGAAGGCCGCGGCCAGGCCGAGGATCGGGTGGCGGCCGAGAGCGTGGAAGAGTGCGGCGGCGAGCGGCGTGAGGAGCACGTAGCCGACTTCGCTGCCGGCGTTGGACATCACGCCGGCGAAGACGACCATCGGCGTCACCAGTTTGGCGGGCGAGGCGAGGACGAAGAGCCGCAGCATCGCGCCCATGAGCCCGGAGTGTTCCGCGATGCCGATGCCGAGCAGGCACATCAGCGAAATACCGAGGGGCGGGTAGGCGAGGAAGTTGCGCACCGCTTCCGTGAGCATGCGCTGCAGGCCCTCGGCGGAGAGCAGATTGACGGTCGTGATGACCTTGCCGGTGGCGGGATGCGTGACCGCGACGCCGGCGGCGTGGCACAGCGCCGAGAGCCCGATCACGAGCGCGGCGAGCAAGATGAAGAGCGTGGCGGGGTGGGGCAGGGCGTTGCCGGCGCGTTCCACACCGTCGAGGAAACGCTGGAACGGCGAAACCCGGGGCGGAGTGTTCGTCATGCGGAACTACGGCCCGGGCGGCGCGCGCAGGCAAGCGCGCGGATACGGGTTTGGAGTTGGGGGTTCGGGGTTTGGAGTTGGGGCGGGAACCCTCGGATCGAAAACGCCGCGGTCGCCCGCATTTGTCCGCCGGCAACTCCGAACTCCGAACCCCAAACTCCGAACGCGCCGAAGTGACCGGCGCGCCGCGCCGGTCACTTCGGCAGGTAGAGTCCCGAGCCGGGCCCCAGCGGCACGCCGAGGAGAATCCAGACGATCAGCATGGCCGTCCAGCAGACCATGAAAGTCAGCGAATATGGCAGCATTGTCGCGATCATCGTGCCAATGCCCGTGCGGGGCACGTAGCGGCCGGCGAAAGTCAGAATGAGCGGGAAGTAATTCATCAGGGGCGTGATGATATTGGTGCAGGAATCGCCGACGCGGTACGTGCCCTGCACGAGCTCGGGCGAATAGCCGAGGAGCATGAACATCGGCACGAAGATCGGCGCCATCAGCGTCCACTTCGCCGAGGCGCTGCCGATCACGAGGTTGATCGCGGCGGTGAGCAGCACGAGCGCGACCATGAGGAGGACGGGACTGTCCTGCAGGTTCAACGCGCGGATGCCTTCCGCACCTTTCACCGCGAGCACGGTGCCGAGGTTGGTCCAGTTGAAGAACGCGAGGAACTGCGCCGCGAAGAACGCCATCACGATGTACGACGCCATCGTGGCCATCGAGGCGTCCATGCCGCGGACGACGTCGTGGTCGTTGCGCACCGTGCGGGCGCCGAGGCCGTAGGCGAGGCCGGCGACGAAACCGTAGAAGAAGATGAAGAAGATCATTCCCTTCATCAGGTAGGAGCCGAGGAAGGTCGGGTTCTTCGGATCGAGCAGGAAACCGCCGGGCGCGAGCGTGCCCCAGAGAATCGTGCCGGTGAGGCCCAGCACGGCGAGCAGGGCCCAGAGGAGGCCGCGTTTCTCGTCCGCGCTCAGCGGGACGAGCGGCTCGGGCTTGGCGTCTCCGGTGTAGGGGCCGAGGCGCGGTTCGACGATGCGTTCCGTGACCCAGGTGCCGGCGACGGTGAGCAGCCCGGTGGCGGCGACGAGGAAGTAGTAGTTGGCCGTGGCCGGGACGACGATGCCCGGCTTCACGACGACGGCCGCGGCCTGCGTGATGCCGGCGAGCAGCGGGTCGATGGTGCCGAGCAGCAGGTTGGCGCTGAAGCCGCCCGAGACGCCGGCGAACGCGGCCGCGAGCCCGGCGATCGGGTGGCGGCCGACGGTGTGGAAAATCGCGGCGCCGAGCGGGATCATGAGCACGTAGCCGACGTCGCCGCCGGAGTGCGACATGATGCCGCCGAAGATCACGATCGGCGTGAGCAACCGCCGCGGCGCGGACAAAACGATGAGCCGCAGGGCCGCGGTGATGAGACCGGTGCGTTCCGCGACGGCGATGCCGATCAGACAGGCGAGCACGGTGCCGAGCGGCGGGAAACCGACGAAGTTGGGCACCACGTTGGTCAGCATCCGTTGCAGGCCCTCGAGCGAGCAGAGATTGACGATCGGCACGACCTGGCCCGTCGCCGGGTGCGTGACCTTCACGCCGATCGAGCTCAGCCACCAGGAAAGCAACACGACCACGCCGGCAAGGAGGGCGAAGAGGGTCGAAGGATTCGGCAGGACGTTGCCGATCCGCTCGATCAGATTGAGGAAACGCTGGAACAGGGTGGGGCGGGGAAGCGCGTCGGGCATGCCCGACTACGGCGAAAGGCCGGCGGCGGCGTCAATGCCGACCGGATTGCGGCGGTGCCTGCTCCGGAAAGCGGTCGGCTCAGAATACCGACAGGGCCCGCGCGCTCTCGAGCACGACCCAGGCGCCGCCGCCGAAGAGGGCGAGTTTGAGCAGGGAACGCATCAGTTTCCGGCCCTTGAGCACCGCGTCGTGCAGATCGGTATCGAGCGATTTGCGGTTGTTGCTGCTCATGAAACTGACGAAGCGCGGATCGCGGAAACGCCCGCCTTGGTCGCGCCGCAGCCCGAACCGGAGGGCCGGACGGGAACGGAAGTTGAACAAGGCGCGGAGCACAGTTCGGGTTTTCGAAATTTGAAGTGGTTTTTTCAAGGCGAAAGCCCCTACGTTCCGCGCTTTCACGTCCTTATCCTCCCCTGTCCATGCACCACTTCCACTACTCCGGTTCCGATCTGCAGTGCGAATCCGTCGACCTCGCGGCCGTCGCCGGGCTCTATGGCACGCCGACGTACGTCTACAGCGCGGCGACGATGGAGGACAACTTCCGCCGCCTGCAGCGCGGGCTGGCCGGGCTCGACGCGCAGCTTTGCTACGCGATGAAGGCGAATTCCAACCTCGCGATCCTGCGCCATTTTTCGAACCTCGGCGCCGGCTTCGATTTGGTTTCCGGCGGTGAAATCCGCCGCGTGCTCGCCGCCGGCGGCAACGTGCAGACGAGCGTCTTCGCGGGTGTCGGCAAGACCGAGGCCGAGATCGCGCTGGCGTTGGAAAACGGGATCTTCTCCTTCCACGTCGAGAGCGAGCCCGAGCTCGCCCGCATCAACCACGTCGCCGGCAAGCTCGGCGTGAAGGCGCCGATCGCGATCCGCGTGAATCCCGACGTCGACGCCCACACCCACGCCAAGATCACGACGGGCAAGAGCGACAACAAGTTCGGCATCCCGCTGAAGTACGCCGCCGCCGCCTACGAGGCCGCCGCGAAATACCCGAATCTCAAGATCAAGGGCGTGCAGATGCACATCGGCTCGCAGCTCACCTCGGTGGCGCCGTTCGTCGAGGCCGTGGAAAAGGTCGCGCCCTTCGCCGCCGATCTGAAGGCGCGCTTCGGCATCACGTATTTCTCCATCGGCGGCGGCATGGGCATCATCTACAAGGACGCGCTCGCCAGCGGCCAGCAGGCTTGGTGGGACGCGCAGCCCGCCGACAAGCGCCCGCTCACGCCCGAGTCATACGGCGCGGCGCTCGTGCCGCTGCTGCAGCCCCTTGGACTCAAGATTCTGCTCGAACACGGCCGCTTCATGGTTGGCAACTCCGGGGCGCTGCTGTCCCGCGTCGAGCACCTGAAGCGCGGCGCCGGGAAGAACTTCCTGATTGTCGACGCCGCGATGAACGATCTCGTGCGGCCCGCGATGTACGACAGCTATCACGAGATTGTGCCGGTGCACCGCGACTCGTCGCGGCGCGCGCTCGTCACCGATGTGGTCGGCCCGATCTGCGAGAGCGGCGATTGCTTCGCCAAGGACCGCCAGCTCCAGGAAGTCGGCGAGGGCGAGCTGATCGCGTTCCTCAGCGCCGGTGCCTACGGCTACACCATGGCCAGCCGCTACAACACCCGCGGCATGGCCGCCGAGGTGCTGGTCAAGGGCAGCGCCTTCGAACTCATCAACGCGCGCGAGACCTTCGAGCAGATGATCGCAGGGGAAAAGGTGCCGGCTTTTCTGAAGTAAGGCGGTAGGGCGGGCGACCTCTCCGATGGGACCGATGGGACGGATAGGACTTATGGGTCCTATAGGTCCTATCCGTCCCATCAGTCCCATCGTCCCGACGCCGCTTGTCTCCGCGCCCGTTTCCGTGATTAACCCCACGGCATGAATTTCGTCGTCATCGGCGCCGGCGCCTGGGGAACGGCCTTTGCCCTCCATCTCGCCCGCGTCGGACGCGCCGTCACGCTGGTGCCGCGCCGGCCGGAGCAGGCCGCCGACCTCGCTGCGCGCCGCGAAAACGCGGATTACCTCCCGGGCATCGCCTTGCCAGCGGAGGTGCGCGTCTCGGCCGATCTCGCGGCAGCCCTGGCGGAGGCCGAGGTCGTTTTGCTCGCCTGTCCGGCCCAGGCCCTGCGTGCGACCTGCCTGCGTTTGCGCGAGGTGCTGCCGGCCGTGCCGCGGCTGCGGCTAATGGTGAGCCTCGCGAAGGGGCTCGAACTCGGCACCCACCTGCGCCCGGCGCAGATCATCGCGGAGACGTTGCCCGGTTTCCAGGTTGGCTCGCTGACGGGCCCGACCAACGCCCTCGAGGTCGCGCGCGGCCAGCCGTCCGCCATGGTCCTCGCGGCCGCTCCGATCGACGACGCCGTCGTGGCCGTGCAGACCGCGGCCAGTGGTCCGACCCTGCGCATCTACACGAGCGACGATCTGGCCGGGGCCGAGTTCGGCGGGTGCCTGAAAAACATCTACGCCATCGCCGCCGGTTGCTGCGACGGCCTCAAACTCGGCGACAACACCAAGGCCGCGCTGCTCACGCGGGCACTCGCGGAAATGGTCCGCGTCGGCTCGGCCCTCGGGGCGCGGCCGGAAACGTTCTACGGCCTGAGCGGTTTCGGCGACCTCGTCGCCACCTGCTACGGCGGCTGGAGCCGCAACCGCGATTTCGGCCAGCAGATCGGCGCCGGCCGCGGCGTCGCCGACCTGCTCGCGCACCGCAAGACCATCGTCGAAGGCTACAAGACGACCGAGGCCTTCGCCGAATTGTGCGCCGCGCGGGGCATCGACGCCCCTATCCTGCGGGAAATGCAGGCCATCTTGATGCAGGGGAAAAAGCCCGCCGCCGCCCTTGCCGCGCTCATGACCCGCGAATTGAAGCGGGAGCATGCCAGTGGCGGTGGCGGCCGCCGCCAAGTTGAGAGTTGAGTGCTGAGGGTTGAGAGATCGATCCGCCGGATTTCGGAAACCAAATTCCGAAACCCGAGACCCCAACCCCAAACTCCAAACTCCGCACCGCGGCCATTGCGCGGCGCGGATGCGCCGCTCAATGGCCGGCGCCGGCCTGGTGCTCCTGGATGTACTCCTGCTTCAGGCCGAGTTTCTCGGGCGCGTGGAGCACGAGCATCTTCATGCGGACATCGCCGGGGATCTCGGAGGCCGTGGCTTTCGAGACCACGATCATCAGCGTGATGGCGAGCGGCACGGTCCAGATCGCGGGTTGTTCGCAAAGGATGCGCAGCAGCGGATGCTGGGCCCAGAAGTTGTTCAGCGGGGCGAAGACCGAGAACATCTTGCCCATCGGTCCCTTGTCGAGGGCGAGGGTGCTGAAGTTGGTCAACGCCGCGGCCACGAGCGCGCAGAGGCCGCCCGTGAGCATGCCCACGGCCGCGCCCTTCATCGTCATGCCGCGCCACCACACGCTCATGAAGAGCAACGGGAAGTAGCTGGCCGCCGCGATCGCGAAGGCCTGGCCGACCATGAAATTGATTTCGAGCAATTCGACGAAGCAGCCGAGGCCGATGGAGACGGCGCCGATGAGGATCGCCGCGATCTTGAAGGCGAACATGCGCTCCGCGGGTTTCGACTGCGGCCGCAGCATGCGGCCGTACACGTCGTGGGCCAGCGCGCCCGTCATTGAAACAAGCAATCCGCTGAACGTGCTCATGAACGCCGCGAAGGCACCCGCGCACGTGATGCCGCTCAAAATCGAGCCGAGCAGGCTGCCCTTGGCGGTGAGCAAGGTCGGCAATTCGAGCACGACCTTGTCCGTGCCCTTGGCGCCGACGCCGGCGTAGAGCTCAGGCATCAAATTGCGCCCGATCACGCCGAAGACCGGCGGGAAAACGTAGAAAATGCCGATCAAGATCATGACCCACATCGTCGTCTTCTTGGCGGCGACGCCGTCGGGGTTCGTGTAGAACCGCACCAGAATGTGCGGCAGTCCGGCGGTGCCGCAGACGAGCGCGATGATCAGCGAATAGGTGTAGAGCAGCGAATAGGGTTTCTGGTGCTCCTCGAGGTAGGCGGCGCGCTGCTCCGCGGGGAGCGCGGCGGCGGCGGCGTTGACGGCCTTGGTCGTGAGCGGGCCGAAGGGCGCGATCCACGCGTTGTCCTTCGGGGCCTTTTCGGCGAGCGGCTTGCGCTCGATGCCGTCGGCGTTGGCGGTGCCGACGATCGCGGCGGGTTCGCCCGCGGCCGCGTTGGCGCCGATGTGCTGGTTGTAATAGCCGAAGACCGACATCAGCACGAAGACCGGGATGCTGATCGCGAACATCTTCGCCCAATACTGGAAGGCCTGCACGAGGGTGATGCCCTTCATGCCGCCGAGCGCGACGTTGAACGTGATCACGGCGCCGACGAGGACGACGCCGGCCCAGTACGGCATGCCGGGGAAAATGTAGGCGAGCGTCACGCCCGCGCCCTTCATCTGCGGCATCGTGTAGAAGAAGCCGATGAAGAGCACGAAGCAGACGGCGATCTTGCGGAAGAGCGGCGAATCGAAGCGGCCCTCGGCGAAATCGGGAATCGTGTAGGCGCCGAAGCGGCGCAGCGGGCCCGCGATGAAGAGCAGCAAAAACAGGTAGCCGCAGGCGTAGCAGACCGGGTACCAGAGGGCGTCGTAGCCGCTCGACATCACCATGCCGGCGATGCCCATGAACGAAGCGGCGGAAAGGTATTCGCCGGAGATGGCGGAGGCGTTCCAACCGACGGAGACCGAGCGGCCGGCAACGAAGAAGTCGCTCGCCGTCTTCGATTGGCGCGCGGACCAGAAACCCATGCCGATGGTCACGACCACCGTCACGAACGAGAAGGCAAAGATCCAAAGATCGACGCCGCCGAGCAGGGCGGCCAAGGGGAAGGCGGTCATGGCTCAGTTCCCTCCTTTGCCGGTGCGTTGCACGTCGTCCACTTCCTGATTCTCGAGCGCGATCGAGCGCCTGATGAAGATGAAGGAGATGATCCAGACGAAGGGGAAAAACAGCACGCCCAGCAGCAGCCAGCTCAGCGTGAAACCGCCGACGCGCGTCGCCATCAGGGCCGGCGCGAAGTAGTTCAGCAGCGGGACGCCGAGCAGCGCCGCGAAAAAGGTCGCGGCGCAGGACACGGAAAGCGCGAGCTGGCGGCGCATCAGGGAACGGAGAAACGACTCGCTGTGGATCACGTCGTCGTGATCGGGGGTGGGTGGGGGCATGCGGAGCAGGAGCTTGGTAACCGACCGGTGCTGCGCAAGCCCGCGTCTTGGCCGCGGCGCGGACGGGCAGGGATTTGCGTTGGCGGATTGCAGTCCGGGAACCGGCGCGCCACGGTTCGCGGCTTCGCCCGATGTCCACCGTGCCCGCCGCCCTGCTCTATGAATCGCATTCCCACACGCCGCTGTGCAAACACGCCCGCGGCGAGCCGGCCGAGTACGCCGCCGCCGCCCTCGCCCGCGGGCTGAAGGGCATCGTCTTCACCTGCCATTGCCCTTTGCCCGACGGCATTTCCCACGCCGTGCGGATGACGCCGGAGCAATACGGCACCTACGTCGACCTCATCGCCGCCACGCGCGAGGCCTATGCCGGCAAGGTCGACGTCCGCCTCGGGCTCGAGAGCGATTTCTATCCCGGTGTCGAGCCGTGGTTGGAGAAACTGCATGCGCGCGTGCCGTTGCACCACGTGCTCGGCTCCGTGCACACGCAGGTGCCCGACTACCGGGCGCGCTATTTCCGCGGCGACTGGTTCGATTACCAGCAGACCTATTTCGAACACCTCGCGCAATCGGCCGAGACCGGACTCTTCGACACCTTGGCCCACCCGGACCTCGTGAAAAACGAGGCGCCGCACGAATGGGTGTTCTCGCGGATCGAGTCGCACATCCAACGCGCGCTCGACCGGATCGCGAAGACGGGCGTCGCCATGGAGCTCAACACCTCCGGCGTGAACAAGGCGTTGCCGGAAATGAATCCCGGTCCGCGCATTCTCGAATTCATCCGCGCCCGCGGCATTCCCGTCGTGCTCGGCGCCGATGCGCACAAGCCCCAGCGCGTGGGCGACGGCTACGAAACGGCGCTGCGGCTCCTCGCCGAGATTGGCTTTCGGGAAATCAATTTCTTCCTCGACCGCAAACGGCAGACGGTCGCGATTCCGGACGCGTTGGCGTCGTTGCGGACCGCGGCCGCGGCGTGACGGCGACATTCGCTTCCGGGTCTTGACGGAACGGCATCCGCCTCTGGCCCGCGCCGCGCTTGCGCTCGCGCAGCGGGTCGTTTCCGTTGGCGCCATGATGCGTCACCCCTTCGCCGTTGCCTGTGTCCTTTCCCTGCCACTGTTCTTTTCCGCCTGCCGCGAAAAGGAAGTGACCGCCTACCGGATCCCGAAAGAGAAAGATGCCGCGCCCGCGATGCCTGCGGCTTCGGCCCCGGCCGCGCCGGCGTCGGCTCCGGCGGCCGCGCCCGCGGGGGCCCCGGCCGGCGGCGGCAATGCCATGGCGTCCACGCCGGTCGCGACGGCGTCAGGCTCCGGCCTCGGCTGGACCGGTCCGAAGCACTGGCAGGACAAAGGTGCCGGCGGCATGCGCAAGGGCACCTTTGCGATCGCCGGCGACGGCGGCGCCGCCGCGGAATTGGCCATCACGGCGTTCCCGGGCGATGTCGGCGGCGAAGCCGCCAACGTGAACCGCTGGCGCGGGCAGATCCAACTTGCGCCGGTCGCGCCCGACGAAGCCGTCCGCTCCATCGAACGCCTCGAGGCCAACGGGCTGAAGCTCGGCGTCGTCGAAATGCTCGGCACGGGCCCGGGCGGCGCGACGCGCGTGCTCGGCGCCTTCGTGCCGTACGAGGGTGCGACGTGGTTTTTCAAACTCACCGGCCCGGACGCGCTCGTGACGAAGGAGAAGGCCGTGTTCCTCGAGTTCGTGAAGTCGATCAAGCCGGCGGGCAAGTAGGCTCCGGTAAACAAGCTCCGGCGGCCGCGGCTGTCGCCGAATTGTGACGCGGCGGCGGCGGTTCCTTGTTTCCGTCTGGGCTGCGCCGGCCTTGGCTGGCGAACGATGAAATCCGTTTTTCTGGTCGGGCTCCTGTGGGCAGGCGTGGCGGCGCTGCGTTTGGATGCGGCCGAGCCGGCGGCAAAGCCGGCCGCGCCGGCCTTGCCGCCGGTCGGGCAGTTGACCACGCCGGGTTGGAAATTCGAGGAGCTGCGCCGTTTCAAGGCGCCCGAGGCGGGCCAGGGCGTGGCGGTCGACGCGGAGTTTTTCTACGCCATCAATAATCGCACGATCGCAAAATACCGCAAAACCAACGGCGAACGCGTGGCCGGCTGGGACGGCGGCGCGGGCGGCGAGTACATCCATCTCAACGCCGGCTTCGTGCGCGAGGGCCGCATCTACGGCATCCACTCGAATTTTCCCGGCACGCCGATGCTGAGCTCGCTGGAGATCTTCGACACCGCGACGCTGGCGCCGGTGGCTTCGCACAGTTTCGGCCGCATGGACGGCTCCTTCACGTGGCTCGACCGCGCGCCGGCCGGCGCGAAAGGCGCCGCGGCCGGCCGTTGGATCGCGTGTTTCGTGCACTATTCGCCGCCGGTGCGCGGGGCGGAATCCGGGCGCACGAACGCGTGGACGCAGATCGTGGCGCTGGACGACGAATGGCGCCGCACGGGTGGTTGGGCGCTGCCGCCGGGGTTGCTCGAACGCTTCGGCGACCGCGGCTTCAGTGCTTCCGGCGGCGGCTTCGGTCCCGGCGGTTTCCTGTATTTGACCGGGCATGACAACCCGGAGCTCTACGTGGCGGAATTCCCCGCGGCCGGCTCGGTGCTCCGCTGGGTGGCGACGCTGCCGATCCCGGCCGAGGGCCAGGCGTTCTGTTTCGATCCCGCGGATCCGGCTTTGCTCTGGGGCATCATCCGGAAAACGCGGGAAGTCTTCGTCGGCCGGATCACGCGGCCGAATTGAGCCGCGCTCCGGACCGCCGCTTCAGCCCGGGAAAAACTCCGCGACCTTGAGCGTGCGGTAGTCGAAAATCGCGGCGAGCTGGTGCCGGATCCAGAGCGCGTTGCCCAAAGATCCGAGCGGGCCCCAGCCCGGATCATACGTGATCTTGTCGGTCATGAGCACACTGCGGCCGTCCGCCGCCGGGATGAAACGGTGTTCGTGATGCCAGATCCGGTAGGGTCCGATGCGTTGCTCGTCCACGAAGTACTCGCCGTCGCGGACGTGCGTGATCTCGGTCAGCCAACGCATCGTGATGCCGGGCAGCACGCCGATCCGGTATTCGATCATTTGGCCCGGATACATGGCCGGCGCGACGTCGCCGACGATCTCGAAGCGCATGTGCGGCGGCGTGATCTTGGCCAAATTGCGCGGAGTCGAGAAGAACGCCCACACGCGGGCGTGGTCGCCGGCGACGCGTTGTTCACGGTAGAGCGTACGGATCATGCTAGTGCAACGTGCGAGACCGGTCCGCGGACGCGCCCGATTCCCGCTTGGCGGCTTCCGGCCGGCGGTTGAAGGTGCGGCATGGATCCCGGCGCCGGCGAAGAATTCACGGAATGGTCGGTGGCGGGCACGGCGGTGCGGATCCGGCCCATCGTCCCGGACGACGCGGCGCGGCTGGCGACCGGACTCGCGCGGCTATCGCCCGAGGCGCGGTTTGCGCGTTTCCATTACGCCAAGGGCGCCTTTTCCGCCGGGGAACTGCGGCGTCTCACGTGGAGCGACGGCGTCCTGCAATACGCCCTGGTCGCGGATCTGCCGCGGGAACCGGGAGCGCCGCTGGTGGCCGTGGCCCGCTGGGTGCGCGATGCGCCGGAGGCGGACACCGCGGAGGTCGCCTATGTCACCGGCGACGGCTGGCAGCGCCGCGGCCTCGGCCGCGCCCTGATCCGGCGGCTGGCGGCCCAGGCCCGGTGCGCGGGAATCGCGCGTTTCCGCGCCGAGGTCATCGTGGGCAACACCGCCGCGGTCAAATTGCTCGAGAGCGTCGGCGCCCCGGAGCAGGAGACGGACCTCGGCTCCGGCGTCGCCGAACTCGTCTATCGGCTGGAGCCGGCGGCGGAGTGAACGCGGGCGCGTTTGCCCTTGCGGCGGCAGCGGTGAACGGATTTGAGCATATTTCCTCAAACGCTCATGTTCGCTCAAGCCCGCCACCAACGGATCGCCGCGCTGCTCGAGGAGCAGGGCCGCTGGTCGGTGCGGGATCTGCAGGCGCGGACCGGAGCCTCGGCGGCGACGCTGCGGCGCGACCTCGCGTTTCTGGCGCGGGCGGGGCGGCTGGTGCGGTCCCACGGCGGGGTGACGCGCCCCGGGTTGGGCGGGGCGGAGCCGGATTTCGAACGCAAGCTGCGCACGGCTGCGGCGGCGAAGCGCGCACTGGCGGCGGCGGCGCTCGCGCTCGTGCCGGCCCGCGCGACGGTCTTTGTCGACGCGGGCACGACGACTCTCGAAGCCGGCCGGCAGCTGCTGGGGCGCGAGGGCGTGACCGTTTACACCAACTCGCTTCCCTTGCTCGCGGAGCCGCCGGGCGGCCCGGCGCGCGTGGTCGCCCTCGGCGGCGAAGTCCGGCCGCTGAGCCGGGCCCTCGTCGGTGGGCTGGCGCTCGCGTGGCTCGAGCACCTGCGCTTCGACGTCGCGCTGATCGGCGCCTCCGGGCTCGAGGCGGCGGACGGCCCGAGCACGACGGAGCTGCTCGAGGCCGCGGTGAAGCGGGCGGCGCTGGGCCGCGCCCGCCGCACGGTGCTGCTGGCCGACGCGTCGAAGTGGGCGGAGCCGGCGGCGGTGCGCTTTGCCGGTTGGCAGGATTTCTCCGACCTCGTGACCGATCGCCGGCCGGACCGCGCCGCGCGCGCCGCGCTGGCCCGCGGCGGCGTCCGCGTGCACGTGGCCGGCTGAACCTTTTTACCCGATGAAAACCGCCCGCCTCCACCGCCTCTTCAATCCCCGGAGCCGCCGCTGCTTCGACGTCGCCCTCGACCACGGCTTCTTCAACGAGCCGTCGTTCCTCGCCGGCATCGAAAATCTGCCGGCGGCGATCCGCACGCTGGTCGACGCGGCGCCCGACGCGATCCAGCTCACGGTCGGGCAGGCGCCGCACCTGCAGGCGCTC
>NEUS01000136.1 GCA_002288455.1 Opitutia bacterium Tous-C1TDCM | reverse complement strand
CCGTCCTGTCCTCAATACAAACCTCCCGTCCACCCTCCGCGTCCAAGCGCCAAACCTCCAGCCAACAAAAAGCCCGGCGCGGAACCGCCATGCGGTCCGGGCCGGGCTGAAAGCGAAGGAAACTTAGCCGCGGAACGCGAACTTGCGGCGCACACCGGCCAGAGCCGCCAGCGCCAGACCGAGCAGGCCCATCGTGGAAGCGGCATCCGGAACGGCCGGAAGATTGACGACTTCATTGCCCGTGAGGGCCGTGTTGTAGATCCGGATATAGTCGAGGGAACCGCTGCCGGCTTCGCCGAAACTCGTCGCAGCGTCGTCCATCATGAAGTGCATGACATTGCTCGAGAATACCGCCTGATCGCCGCCGTCGATGAAGGAGAACTGGCCGAATCCTTCGACGTAGGTGACGACTTCCTTGGTCGTGCCGTCGCGGGTGATCACGACGTTCGCATACTCGTTGGGCGTGAACGAATCCGCGGTGCCGCCGATCGGGTAAAACTGGACGATCGACCCGGAGGGATTGCCGTCACCGTCATAGGAATAGAGCCCGGAGTCGGAAGTCAGATTCTTGAAGTCGATCAGCTTGATCCAGGGCGAAGCGTAATCGGAAGTGAGCGAGTTGAGCCGCACCCGCATTTCGATCGAGTATTCGCCTTGGTTGGCGAGCCCCGTCCCCGTCAGGGTCAGACCCTGATTGGCGGCGAAGGTGTATTCGGAGGCGCCCAGCACGCCGCCGTTGGCGGTCAGGGCATTGCCGCCGAGCGAATCGGCGAGGCTGCCGTTAAGCTGATAGTTGCCAATGAGTGCAGCCTGCACCTGGGGCGCAGCCAGCGCCACGGCGCCGACCAAGACGAGCGCTCGGAACGGACGTTCGGTAAGCGAAAGAAGAGCGGAGAGTTTCATGAAGGAGGGAGCGCTGACAGATGTGGTTGGGAATCGCCAAAAATCCTCTCCGCTCGACCGAGCCGTCCCTCATTCGGAGGAAACAGCGGCGCCGCGCAGAGCGAAAGATTGGTAAGCCCCGACTAGCGGCAACCGTGCCATATTTTGTAATTAGCGGCTTTGGACTCTGCCCTTCAATGGCTTCCGGTTCCTTTACTTTGCTTGATGTCGATGCCGGAAGAGATCGGGGCGCAAAAGTGTAAAGCCAACCGACAGAATCGGCCGCGATCGCTGGCCTCGGAAAGCTCACCGCCCGCCCGCCCGCCGCCACCGTCGGAGCCTTCAACCTCGCCACCGACCGATCGAGCCGCGACGCACCTCGCGTCGGTCAACCGACGACGCGCCGGTACAGCGCCTCGTACAGGGGCACGATTGCATCCGCGGAAAACCGCTCCCTCGCCCGCACCTGCGCCGCCCGGCCCATCGTCTCGCGCCGACCCGGATCAGCCAGCAAGGTTTCGAGACTCCGCGCCAACCCGTCCGCATCGCCCGCCGGCACCAGCAAACCGCTCTCGCCGTTCACCACGACTTCGGGAATGCCGCCGACCGCCGTCGAAACGCTCGGACAGGCAAAGAACATCGCCTCCAGCACGCTGAGGCAGAAACTCTCCGACTCCGACGTGAACAACCCCAGGTCCGCCGCCTGCAGGTAGTCCTCGACCTCGATCACGTTCTTTCGGACGACCACGCGGTCGCCGAGCCCGAGCCGACGCACGTGCTCGATGTACGGCGAGAAATCGCCGCCGGCCAAAATCACCAATTTGAAGCCCTCGCGCGGCCGCACCCGCGCCACGGCGTCGAGCAACAGGTCGATGCGTTTCACCGGCCGCAAATTCGACAGGTGCACGATCATCGCCTCGTCCTGCAGCCCGAGTTCCTGCCGCACCGCCTCCCGGCTCCGGCGCGGCGCCTTGGGGGTGAAGAAATTGTGGATGACGTCGATCGACCGGTCGACCGCCAGCAGCCGGTGCGTCTCGTCGCGCAGCCACCCCGACACCGCCGTCACCGCATCCGAACACATCAGCGCATGCCGGATCGCCGGACCGTAGCCCGCGTCGCGCCCAAGCAAGGTCGTATCCGTCCCGTGCAGCGTCGTCACCACCCGCGGTTGCCTTTCCGGCGGCAGCATCGAGCGCGCGAGAATCGCCGCCGTCGCGTGCGGCACCGCGTAGTGCACGTGCAGCACGTCCAGCGCGCAATCGCGCGCCACCTCGGCCATCTTCACCGACAGCGGCAGCGTGTAGTCGGGGTAACGGAAAAGTTCATACGCGTTGATCGCGACGGGGTGGAAATGCAGCCGCGGCGCCTCCGCCGGCAGCCGGAACGGGCGCTCGTAACTGATGAAGTGCACCTCGTGCCCGCGCGCCGCGAGCTCCTCGCCCAAAGCCGACGCCAAAATGCCGCTGCCTCCCACGGAGGGATAGCACGTGATGCCGATGCGGAGCGGGCGCGGGGTCATCGCCTTGGTTTTCCGGGCAAGCGCGGGTCTAGAAGCGCCGCGCCGCGCGGCCGAGCTGCGCCAGGGAAGCGACCACGATCGCATCCGCCGGGAACAGCGGCAACGCATGCTCCACCCCGGCCCGCAGCCCGGCGAGCCGCGCGCGCGTGAGCTGGAGCTCGAGGTAATTGCGCGTCTTCATCTGCGACGCATGCGCCGCCATCGCGCCGGTCCAGGCCGCCATCACCGCCGGTTCCGAAACATCCACGAGCACCCGGCCGAGGTCCGCGGGCTCGGCCTCCGGCGTCACCGCATAGAAAAACAATTGCCCGATCGCATGCGCGGGCAGCCGGCGCAGTTCCTTCACGCCGCCGTAGCGCGCGATCCGGGCCGCGTCGCGCACCAACCGGCCAAGCTTCGCGTGGTCCGGATGCTGGTTTTCCACCGTGCTCGTCGCCAGCACGAGCTCCGGCCGGATCCGGCGGATGATCGCCGCCAACTGCAACGCATGCGCCGACGTCACCTCGAAGTGCGCATCGCCCCCGAGGTCGGCAAACTCGAGCGTGGCCCCGAGCAGCGTCGCCGCCCGCCGCGCCTCGCGCGTGCGCACCGCCGGCGTACCGTTCGAGGCGGATTCGCCGCGGGAGCACACGACGAAATGCGCCCGTCGACCGGCCCGCGTCTCCGCCGCCACGATCGCGCCGCAGCCGAATTCGATGTCGTCCGGGTGCGCACCGAAAACGAGCAGGCCGCCGGCCCCGGCGGTTTCAGACGTAGGCTTCATCCGAGCGTTCGATGGCATCGCGGTTGACGAAGGTTATCTCCGGGGCGTCCGCCTTGTTCAAGTACGCCTGTTCGCCCGCGCCCGCGATATAGTGCGTGCACCGGATCACGGATTGCATCCAACGCAGCCGCGAGTCGCGCGTCGGGCTGATCTGCGTTTTCGTTATCTCGCAGGGCGGCAGCTTCACGTACTTTTCCCCGCCTTCGTGCAGCTGGGGCACGCCGTCGAGCCAGCGGGCGCGGACCGTTTCGCCCTCGTAGGGCACGTCGACAAAACAATCGGCGATTTCGCAGGCCGCGGTCCGCACCGCCGGATCGCCGGAGCGCACGACGCGGATGCCTTCCAGCAGGCCCATGCGCCGGTAGTGCTCGAGGCAGAAGTCGGCGACGTTGGCCGCGGCCGTCTGCTTGAACGCCTCGACGCGCGCGGGCTCCGCGTAGGCGCCGAGTTGGCGCGCGGTGTTGGCCTGCCAGCCGGCCGGGATGCGTTTGGCGAACAGCGGCGACCACTTGCGCTGCACCTTGTTTTCGAAGGCGAAGTTCAGCATCGCCGGCTCGCCCGTCTTGCGGTGCCGGAGCGTGGTCTGCGTTTCCCGCGGGTCGTGGTCGCTGTCGTGGTAGAAGAACACGATCTCGCCCCCGAGCTCCGCCTGCAGCCGGCGCGCGGTCTCGAACTTGGCGAACAGGAAACGGCGCGGGAAAAACCCGCAGGGCTGCTGCCCGAAACAGATGACCGGGGACGAACTCATGCGGAAGCGGGAGCGGCGCCGGCCGGCGGGCCGGAGCGCAGATTGAAGACGGCCTGCAGCGCGATGCTCACGGCCACGCAGACCGCGCAGCCGATCGGATTGTACCAGAGGTAGCCGATGTTGCGGGTCGGATCCGCCTGGCCGACGAAGTACAGCGCGGCGATCACGCCCAGCGCGGAGAGCGCGGCGAGAAAGACCGCGGTGCCGCGCACCCATTTGCAGAAGAACGCCACGACGAAGAGCCCGAGCACGATGGGATAGAAAATGGAGGCGATGATGTTGAGCGCCTCGATGAGGTTTTCCGCAAAGCTCGCGAAGAGCGCGAAGCCGATCGCGAAGAGGCCCCAGAAGGCGGTGAACCATTTCGCGATCTTCACGTTTTGGGTTTCGTCCGGCGCCGACTGCGGCCGGAACACACGCCACAGGTCGATCGTGCTCGCGGTGCCGAGGGCGTTGAGTTCGCCGGCCTTCGAGGACAGCGCCGACGCGAACATCACCGCAATCAGCAGGCCGATCGCGCCGTGCGGCAGCTGCGACAGAATGAAGGTGATGAAAACGTAGTCCGAATCCTTCACCTTCGCCCGCGGATCGATCTTGAGCAGCGCCTCGCGCGCCTCCTTGCGCACGGCGTCGGACGCTTTTTGCGCGGCCGTCAATTCGGCCTTCGCCTTCGCCTCGGCCGCGGCGTCGCCGGATTCGCGCACCGCGACCCAGGCGCGGATCTTTTCCTGTTTCTCGCCGTGGAGCCGCGCGTGCTTCACCTCGATCGCCTTCAGCACCGCGCCCTGCGGGCCCTCGGCGTGGCGCTGCCACTCCGTGCGGTTGAAGAAGACCGGCGTGTTCGGCTGGAATTGGTAAAACACGAAGAGCAACGCGCCCAGCATCACGATGAAGAACTGCATCGGGATCTTGAAGACGGCGTTGAACATCAGGCCGAGCCGGCCCTCGCGCAGCGCGGCCCCGCCGATGTAGCGCTGCACCTGCGATTGGTCGGTGCCGAAATACGACAGCGACAGAAACAACCCGCCGAGCAACCCGCTCCAGAAAGTGTAGCGTTTGTCGAAGTTGAGATCGAAATCCACGGCCTGCAATTTGCCCATCGCGCCGGCGATGTACGCGGCGTCGGGCGGCAATTTCACGAGCAACGTCACAAACGCCGTGATCATGCCGCCGAAGATCACCGCCATCTGCCATTTCTGCGTCAGGCTCACGGCCGCGCTGCCGCCGGTCACCGTGTAGACAATCACGAGCAGGCCGGTGAACAAAATCGTGAGGTCGAGCCGCCAGCCGAGCACCGTGCACAGAATGATCGACGGCGCGTAGATCGTGATGCCGCCCTGCACGCCGCGTTGCAGGAGGAAGATGCAGGCGCCCAGCAGGCGCGTCTTCGTGTCGAAGCGTTTCCCGAGGTATTCGTAGGCCGTATACACGCCGAGCCGGCGGTAGATCGGCAAAAACACCGCGCACACGATCACGAGCGCGAGCGGCAGGCCGAAATAATTCTGGATGAAAGCGATGCCGTTTTCGTAGGCCTGGCCGGGCAGCGAGAGGTAGGTGATCGTGCTCGCCTGCGTGGCCGCGACGGAAACGCCGATCGTGAACCAGCCCGTGCTGTGGTTGCCTTTGAGGTAGGTGTTGAGGCCGTTCGTCCGCCGCGTGGCCCACGTGCCGTAGGCCGCGATGCCGAGCATCGTCCCGAGCAACACGATCCAATCGAGGGCGTTCATGCGTAATAGCGGGTGAACACCGCCAGCGCCGCCACCATCGCCGCAAAGGCGAGGAGCACGAAGACATACACCGCCCGCCACGAACGGAAACCGGGTACGTCCGGCGGCTCCTGGGCGGGATCCTGATCGGGAGTGGACGGCATCCGGTTAAGGCGACGGGGATTGCGGGCGGCTCAGCGGCCGAGCGAAACCAGATTGGCGAAGAGGCGATAGGCCCCGGGCACGCCCGCCGGCAATTGGCGGAAGAACGCAAGGCCCGTGTAGACGTAATGCCCCTTGCCGTGACGCGCGATCAAAACGCCGCTCTTCAGCGGGTCTTCGCCCGGATCGTTGAACGCAAGGATCGGCTCGTACTTCGCCTCGTCCCACTTGCTCGGGAAATAGGCGCCGCGCTCCTGGAACCAGCCGTCGAAATCGGCCGGACCGAGCTTGTTCGGGACGTTGAGCGCCGGATGGGCCGGTTGCAAAAACGCGAACGGCGAACGCTCGTCCGTCACCCGCAGCGCCGGCGCCGAGCCCGCGATCGACAGCGGATAGGGCCCGAGTTGGTCGGTGAGCGAATTGCTCGGCCGGTTGTACTGCGCCACGACGGTCCCGCCTTGCTCCACCCACGCGAACAGCGCGGGCAGGTTCGGCACGAGGTCCTTGCGCTCGTTGAAGGCGCGCACCCCGATCACGACGGCGTCGAGGCCCTTGAGTTTTTCCGCCGTCAGGTCGGTTCCCGCCAGCGTCGTCACGCGGTAGCCCAGTTGCTCCAGCGCCTCGGCGAGATCGTCGCCGGCCCCGGGCAGATAGCCGACGTGGCGGCCCTTGATCGCCACTTCGGCCGACACCAACCGCGCCCGCGCCGGCGGCTGCAGGAGCAGCAACGGCAGATGCGCGTAATCGATCACCACGCGCTGATTCGCGAAACGCGCCCCGCCGACGGTCGCGACCGCGGTCATGCGGCCGGTCTCGGCGCGCGTCGGCGCCGTGACTTCGAAAACCAAGTTCGCCTTGCCGCCCGCCGCGGCGACCGCGAACGGCTGCTGGGCCGGCTGCGCGGTCCAACCCGGCGGCAGCTCCAATTGCAACGCGCCCTTGGCGTCCGGCCGGGCGGCGGTGATTTCCACCGCGACCTGCTTTTTCGTGCCCGGGTTGAAAACGGAAACGTCGGCCGCGAAGCGCAGCGACACCGGCGGGATGACGTCGACGCGGCGGCGGCGCTCGCCTTTCGGGGCGGGCACGACGCAAACGACGTCGTCGGCCACGGTGATCGTCTGGCCGGAGAAATCGAAACGGTACTCGGCGCGGAACGTCGCCGCGTTCTCCGGCGTGCCGATCAGCGACGGGTCGTCGACGCGGGAAAGGCCGCTCTTGCCGTCCTGCTGCAGCCAATACGGCTGCGTCAACGGCATGGCGGCCGGCACCGCCAGAACCAACGCGGGCATCGCCCCGCCGGCCGGAGACGACAGTGCGGCGAGCTCCGCGCCGCGGGCCCCGACCAGCCGGAGGTCCCGGAACGCGACGCCGGGAGCACCGAGGCCGGCGACGCGGGTCGTCACGGTCAGGCGTTCGCCCGGCACGACCTCGGCCCGGTCCGCCAAGGTCTCGACCTGCAAGCCGGCGCAGGCGACGAGCAGGCGGTCGAGTTGCGCGCGCTTGTCCGCGATCACGGGGTCCGTGGGCAGCGCGGCCAGTTGCGTGCGGATCGCGAGCAAAGCGGGAATGCTGGCGGCCGGAGCCTCGGCCTTGAAGGACGCGATGGCCGCGGCGGCGAGCCGGCCGATTTCGGCTCCGCCCGGATAGCGCGTCCAGGCGGTGTCGATGCCGTCCATCAGGTCCTTCGCGGCCGGCTCGCCGGCGAGGAGCATGAAGGTCTGCTCGTTCGGGCCGCTGCTGCCGCGGGCGGCGAAACCGGCGAAGCCTTGGGAAATGTGCATGCCGCGGCTGCGGGCCGCGATCACGCCGAAGGGGGTGCCGCTGACGGGGTCGTTGCCGCCGATGTCGACGGCCACCGTCGGTCCCGTGAGGCCGCCGCCGCGGTTGCCGCCGAATCCGTTCCAAAGCACGCGTTTCGGCTGCCAAACCGTCAGGCCTTGCGCGAGCTGCTCGGGATAAGCCTTCGGATCGCCGGCCAACTTGAAGGCCTCGACCGCAAGAATGCCGGACGCCGTGTGGTGGCCGTGGCCGCCGCTGCCGGGCGGGATCGGGAAGCGGGTGACGATGACGTCGGGCCGGAATTTCCGGATGATGCGGACGACGTCGCCGAGCACTTCCCTGCGGTCCCAGAACGTCAGCGTCTCGTCATGGGATTTCGAATACCCGAAGTCGATGGCGCGGGTGAAGAATTGGCGGCCGCCGTCGAGTTGGCGGGCGACGAGCAGTTCGTGCGTGCGCGCGAGGCCGAGTTTCTCGTCGAATTCGGGGCCGAGTTCGTTCTGGCCGCCGTCGCCGCGGGTCAGCGACAGGTAGGCCGTGCGGTAGCCGCGGCCTTTCGCGAAATACGTGATCAGCGCGGTGTTCTCGTCGTCGGGATGCGCGGCGATGTGCAGCAGCGTCGCGACGGTATTGAAGCTGCGCAATTCCTGGAGGAGCGCCGGCGTGCGCTCCGCCGGCGGCGTCTCGGCCGCGGGCAGCGGAGTCAGGAAAGCAACCAGCGCGAACAGCGAAACGAGGACCCGCCGCCCCGGCCCGAAGCCGGAGCGGACCGACGACCCGAGGCGCGGGACCATTACTTGAGGCTCGCGATGAGCGCTTCGTTGAGACGGATATACTCGGCCTTGGCCCCGCCTTCGGCGGCGGCGATGGACGCCTTGGCCGCGGCGGTCGCGCCGGCCTTGTCGCCGAGCTTGGCGAGAATCTTGGCTTTGCCGTGCAGCATGAAGAACGCGGGCTTGTCGCCCTTGGTCGCTTCCTCGATCCAGGTCTTGGCCTGCTTCAGGTCGAGGCCCTGGTCGTGGTAGAACATCGCGGCGTTGAAATAGACGCCGGCCGGCAGCGTGGCGCCGGACTTCATCGCGGCGTCGATCTGGGCGAGCACGTTTTTCACGACGTCGACTTCGACCGGCACGGCGACGCGGGTCTTTTCCCAGGCCAAATTGAAGGTGGCGGACTCGGTCTTGAAGTCGTTCACGTCGATCGTGAAGGTCTCGACGGCCTGCGCGAGCGCCGTGGGCTTGACGGTGACGCGGACGGCATCGTTTTCCGCTTTGTAAGTGTAGGCGCCCCACTCACCGGTGACTTTGTTGAGGATCACGGTCCACTCGGCGGCGCCGGGGATCGAGTAGAGGGCGTAGGAACCGGCGGCGACTTCCTTGCCGCCGAACTTCACCGGCGTGCTGAAGGTGACCTTGGTCGCGGTGTTGGCGCCGGTGCGCCAGACCTCGCCGAACGCAACGAGCCCGCCGAAAATCTTGCGGCCGCGGGCGCTGGGCCGGGCGTAGGACACTTCGATGTCGGTGAAGCCGACCCGCTGCTTGATCGAAGCCGTCGGGCTGGCCGCCGGGAAATTCAGTTTCGGCGCCGGGGTCTGCGCCGGCAAAAACGAAACGAGGACGGAACCGAGCAGCGCGACGCGGAGGCATCGAAGAATCGTGGGGTGCATGAGTAAGGCGCGAAAGTTGGGTGGGTTTGGCGCAAAAAACCAGTCCAGAACCGAAATCTTGCCGGACCGACACCGGGCCAGACGCAACCGAGGCGGCCGGGATGCGGACCGGTTCGGATTTTCAGCCCGTCGGTCCGATCTTTCAGCCTTCAACTTTCAACCTTCAACCGTCCGACCCCGGCTCACGGCACTTCGTAAATCTCGATCAAGGCTTCGCCGGTGCCGCCGCCGACGCCGCTGACCTGCACCGTGTAACTGCCGGTCGCCAAGGTCGTGAGCAGCGCGGCATCGCGGCTGCCGGCGGTCAGCCCGAAGGCGCCGACGGACGAAAACGTGGCCGCGAGGTCGCTCGTCCAGTTGTCGTTTTCCGCGATCTTCGTGGCGCCGCTGTAGATTTCGAGTTTCGGGTCGGCGAGGAAACCGGTCACGCCGAAGGCGCCGAGCTGCGGGCCGACGGCGCGCACGAGCAGCCGCTTCGTGCCGGTGCCGGCGATGTTGAAACCGGCGATCAGGATGTCGTCGCCCGTGCCCACGCGGTTGCGGGCGGAGACGTTGATCAGGCGCGGGGAATTGCCGGTGCCGGTGTCGTAGGCCTCGACGAGCACGACGCCCGCGCCGGTGCCCTGGGCCCAGATCGAACGCGCGCCGTCGATGCTCTGCACGAAAGCGGCATCGCGGCTGCCGGGCGTCAGGCCGAAGGCGCCGACCAGGGGAAACGTATCCGCGAGATTGGACGGCCAGTTGTCGTTGCTGAAGACCGACGTCGAACCGTTGTAGAGTTCGAGGCGCGGATCTGCCATCGCCGTGGTGATGCCGAAAGCGGCGAGCGCGGGACCGACGGCGCGCACGAGCACGTTGCGCGAACCGCCGCTGACCACCGTTCCGACGATGAGGATCTGGCCTTGGGCGAGCGCGGTGCGGACCGAGAGGTTGCCCAGGCGGGACGTCGGCCCGGTCGGCACCGGCGTATTCACCGTGAGCACGGCGGCACCGCTGAGGACGTTGAAACCGCCGCCGCTCACCCGCACCGCGTAGGTGCCGGCGTCGGCCGCGGCCGCGGAAGCGATCGCATAGGTGGCGGACGTCGCGCCGGAGATCGCGCTGTCGTTCTTCAACCACTGGTAGGTCAGGCCGGCCGAGCCGGTGGCCACGACGGAAAACGTCGCTGCCTGCCCGGCGTTCACCGTGAGGCTCGCGGGCTGGGTCGTGATCGTGAACGGCGCGCCCGTGACGGTGCCGACGACAAGCTTGGCGGTCGCGGTCTCGACCGTGGAGCCCGCCGTCAGGCGCACGGTGTAGGTGCCGGCATTCGTTGTCTGGGCGGAGCCGAGGGCAAACGTCGAGGCGGTCGCGCCGGCGAGGGCGACGCCGTCCTTGAGCCACTGATACGTGAGACCGGCGCCGCTCGCGGTGACGCTGAAGGAGACGGCCTGGCCCACGTTGACGTTCTGGCTGAGCGGCCGGGCGGTGATCGCGATCGCGCCGGAGCCGGCGGGCTGGACGGCCAGGAGGGCGGACGCCGAGTCCACCGTGCCGCCGGCGCCGGAGATGCGCACCACATAGGCGGCGACGTCGTCGACCGTCGCGGCGGCGATCGCATAGGTCGCGCTCGTCGCGCCGGCGATGAGGACGCCGTTCTTGAACCAACGGTAGGTCAGCGCGGTGCCGACGGCGGCGGTGCGGAAGGAAACCGCCTGGCCGACGCTAACCGTCTGGTCGAGCGGCTGCACGGTGATCGTCGGCAAATCGGCTTGGCTCGCGGGCTGGGCGCGGCGGATCAGGTTGTTCGAGGAATCGACGACGTAGGCCGTGTTGCCGTCGGCGGCGACGTCGGTCGGATTGTAGAAACGCGCGGAGGAACCGACGCTGTCGGTGTCGCCCACGATGCCGGGCGAGCCGCCGAGGGTGGAAACGGTGCCGTTGGCCTCGACGAGGCGGAGCGTGCTGTTGCCGTAGTCGGCGACGAAGACGCTGCCCGCGGCGTTGACCGCGAGGCCGCGCGGCTGGTTGAAGCGGGCGGCGACGCCGACGCCGTTGTCGGCCCCGGCGGAACCGGCCGCACCGGCGAGCGTGGTGACGACGCCCGCGGCGGTGATCTTGCGGATCAGGTGGTTCTCGCTGTCGGCGACGTAGACATTGCCCGCGCCGTCGACCGCGATGCCCCAGGGCGTGTTGAAACGCGCGGCGCCGCCGGTGCCGTTGGTTGTACCGGTCTGGAGCGGCGAACCGGCGAGCGTGGAGACGACGCCCGCGGGCGTGATTTTGCGGATCGTGTGGTTGCCGCCGTCCGCGACGTACACGTTGCCCGCGCTGTCGGTCGCGACGCCGTACGGCAAAAAGAAACGCGCGGTGCCGGCGGGGCCGTCGGTCGCACCGATCTGGAAGGGCGCGCCGGCGAACGTCGAGACGACGCCCGCGGGCGTGATCTTGCGGATGATGAAGTTTTTCGCGTCGGCAACGTAGAGGTTGCCGCCGCTGTCGACGGCGATGCCGATCGGGAAATTGAAGCGCGCCGCTGTGCCGGTGCCGTCGGCCGTACCGGGCAGGCCCGCCGTGCCGGCGACGGTCGAGACGACGCGGCCCGGGGTGATCTTGCGGACCGTGTTGTTGAGCGTGTCGGTGACGTAGAGATTTTTCGCCGCGTCGATCGCGATGCCGTAGGGATTGGAGAAAATGCCGGGCGTGCCGTCGGTGCTGCCGCCGACGTTCGATGTCCCGGCGAAGGCCGCGATGGCGTAATCCTCCGCGGCCGAAGCGGCGGCGGAACCCGCCAGGGCGAGGACCGCAATTCGAATCCAGGAACGAAGCCGTGAGAGCATCATGATGGGAAAGAGGGTAACGAAATTCGGCCCGGAGTTCCGGCCGCGGCGCATCGTGCCTGCCGCGCGCCCGCGTTTTCAAGCCCGATAGCCCGGACCGGCGGCAAAAATTCCTGAAAGCTCAAGACCGGCACCCGTCGCCCCGGCCGAGGTTCAAACCTTCGGGCGGCGCGCTTCGAGATACTCCCGGACCTTGGCCAGGGGCCACGTCGTGAGCACCTGCTCCGCCGTCAATCCGCCCTTGCGCGCGATCGCGACGCCGGTGCGCACATGCGCGAGGCCGTCGGTCTCGTGGGCGTCGGGGTTGATGGCGCAGAGCAAACCGCGCTCGGCCGCCTTGCGCCAATGCCGCCAATCCAAGTCGAGGCGCCACGGGCTCGCGTTGAGCTCGATGATCACGCGGTGGGCGATCGCGGCGTCGATGACCTTCGCAAGGTCGATCTTGCTCGGTTC
>NEUS01000135.1 GCA_002288455.1 Opitutia bacterium Tous-C1TDCM | reverse complement strand
TCCGACCCCAAGGTCCCGGGTCCCGTCCTCGTCCCGTCCCGCACCGCCGCCACCGCTTCCCGCAGCCGCGCCGCCGCGCACAAACCCGAGATTGTCGCCGCCTGATTTCCGCCGCTCAACCGCCTGGGCCGAATGCGGCCGCTTCTTCCCGCACGCCTCAATGCAACTCACCGTCTCCCACAAAGTCTCCAGCGTCGCCCTCACCGCCGGCGTCATCATCCTCGCCCTCGTCGCGACCGTCGGTTCCGCCTTCCGCCACGTGTCCGAGCGCAACCAGGAAGTCGTGGTCATCTACACCGGCCTGCAAAATCACCGCCTGGCGGACATGATGCACGACGCCCTGCGCTCCGACGTCCTCTCCATCCAGGCTGCCGCGGAGCGCAAGGACGCCGCGGGCCTCGCCGAAGGCCGCAGCGATCTCAAGGAACACAGTGAACTGTTCCGCCGGGGCGTCGCCGACAACAAAGCGCTCCCCCTGCCGGACACCGTCAAAGCCGATTTGCAGTCCGTCGAAGAACCGCTCGCCGCCTACCTCACCTTGGCGGAAAAGCTCGGCGACCTCGCCGTCACCGACTTGGCGGCGTCGATCGCAGCCCTGACCGAATTCAAAGCCAGCTTTTCGGCCGTGGAAGACAGTATGGCCAAGGTCAGCGAAACCTTCGTCGCCGAAGCCAAACAGGCCCACGACGCGTCCCGGGCGGTCTCCGCCACGATGGATTCGCTGCTCCTCTACGGCACGATTCTGTCCCTCGCGATTCTCGGCATTCTCTCCGTCATCGTGGCCCGCAGCATTCCCCGGCCCTTCCTCGCAATCATCCGGCGCCTGCGCGAAGCCGCGGAGGCCAACGTCGCCTCCGCCAGCCAGATCGCGGAAAACAGCGCCCAAGTCGCGGAAGGTTCCTCCGAGCAGGCCGCGACCCTCGAGGAAACCAGCGCCTCTCTCGAGGAAATCTCCGGCATGGCCCGGCGGAATTCGGAAAACGCCTCCCGCGCCAAGGACATCGCCGGCCAGACCCGCTCCGCCGCCGAGACGGGCACCACTGCGGTCGCCGCGATGAACGAGGCCATGGCGGCGATCAAGAGTTCGAGCGACGGCATCGCCAAAATCATCAAGACGATCGACGAGATCGCGTTCCAAACCAACATCCTCGCCCTCAACGCCGCCGTCGAAGCCGCCCGCGCCGGGGAAGCCGGGGCCGGTTTCGCCGTCGTCGCCGAGGAAGTCCGCGCCCTCGCCCAACGCAGCGCCGGCGCCGCCCGCGAAACCGCGGACAAGATCGCCGACTCCGTGGCCAAGAGCCACCACGGCGCCGAAGTCTGCACCAAGGTCGCCACCAGCCTCCACGAAATCGCGGACAAAATCCGCGGGGTCGACGAACTCGTCGCCCAGATCGCCGCGGCTTCCGGCGAACAGACCCAGGGCATCAACCAGGTCAACGCCGCCGTCGGCCAGATGGACAAGATCGTGCAAGCCGGCGCCGCCCAAGCCGAAGAAGGTGCCGGCGTGGCCCAGGAACTTTCCACCCAGGCGAACGACCTCAAGTTCATCGTGGATGCCCTGGCCCGGGAAGTCGGCGGCCGCAGCGAAACCGCCGCCAGCCCCGAACCCGCCCCCGTTACGCCGCCTTCGCGCCCAAACCGCCCGGCGCGCCCCCTCGCCCGTATCCCCGAACCCGTGACAGCGTAACGGCCCGGCCGACGCGGCCGGAGACATGCAGAGGAGAGCAACGCGGCGGCGAAGCGCCTGAGAACGACCGTGAGGTAGCCGCGGCAACGGCCGGCGCGTTTTTCAAAGTTCGGTTGAGGTTCGAGCCAGCGATCCCCCGGCCACGTCCGTATCGCCGCCCGGACCCGTCACTGCGTCCTTCGGATCCCGGACTTCGTGAAGCCGATGCTCGACCGCGCATGTCACGGCATTCCACGGAGCATAAATTCCTTATCCGTGACCTCGGTGAAATCTGTGGTCATCGCCTGAAAGCCAGCGGCGATGCCGTGAGCCGTCCCGCCGCGAACCCGGCGGCCTAAGTTTGGAATAGTTCTAATTATCGCTTGCACCTTAGAATCATTCCAATTGGTTCCGGGACCCTTTAACCGCCGCATGTCCATCTCGTCCCAAAACGCCGATGCCCTCGCCGAGCGCCTGTCCCACAGCGGACTGCGCGCCACGCCGCAGCGCGAGGTCGTTTACAACGTGCTCCTGAAGAAGCGCGATCACCCCACGGCCGACGAAGTCTTCGCCCGCGTGAAGTCCGAGCTTCCGACCATCTCGCTCGCGACCGTCTACAACTGCCTCGAAACCCTCGTGCAGTGCGAACTCGTCCGCGCGGTCAACTTCGAGCGCGGCCCCACCCGCTACTGCCCCAATCTCCGCCCGCACGCCCATTTCCACGACGAGCACACCGGCAAGACCCACGACATCGATCTGCCGGCCGACCTCCTCGATAAAGTGAGTTCCGTCCTCCCCCAGGGCTACGACGCCAAATCCGTCGAGATCATCTTCCGCGGCAAAACCGCCCCGCACTGACCCGCCGCCCCGTTTCCCGATTTTCCGCTTTTCCCCGTTTCCCGATTTCCCGATTTCCCGCCGAAGTTTTCCACTTTTCCAATTTTCCGATCCATGCCCTCGCTCGTCATCCAAGACCTCCACGTCGCCATCGGCGAAAAAGAGATCGTCAAGGGCCTCTCGCTCACGATCAAAAGCGGCGAAGTCCACGCCATTATGGGGCCCAACGGCACCGGCAAATCGACCCTCTCCAAGGCGATCGCCGGCCACCCCGATTACACGATCACCGCCGGTGACGTGCTGCTCGACGGCACCTCCATTTTGGCCCAGGAAGCCGACGAGCGCGCCCGCGCCGGCCTTTTCCTCGCCTTCCAATACCCAAGCGAAATCCCCGGCGTCTCCATCGCCAACTTCCTCCGCGCCGCCGTCCAGGCCCGCATGGCCGAGGGCGAGGAACTCGACGCCACCGCCTACTACAAGCGCCTCTACGCCAAGATGGACATGCTCAAGATCGACCGGAAGTTCACCTCCCGCTCCGTCAACGAGGGCTTCTCCGGCGGCGAAAAGAAGCGCTGCGAAATTCTCCAGATGGCCATGCTCGAGCCCAAGTTCGCCCTCATGGACGAAACCGACTCCGGCCTCGACATCGACGCCCTCCGCATCGTCTCCGAAGGCGTCAACACGCTCCGCGGTCCCGACCTCGGCGTACTGATGATCACCCATTACCAGCGCCTGCTGAACTACATCGTGCCCGACTACGTGCACGTCATGTGGGACGGCCGCATCGTGAAGAGCGGCGACAAATCCCTCGCCCTCGAACTCGAGGCCAAGGGCTACGACTGGGTCAAAAAAGAACTCGCCCTCGCCTGAACCGCCCGCCGCCCGACTCCCTTCCCGCCATGGCCACCACCGACACTCTCGCCCAGGACACCGCCGCCACGGAAAATCCCGTCGCCGGCATCGACCAGACCAAGGGCGATTTCAGCTACGACGTCTCTTACGCCTTCGACGCCGGCACCGGCCTGAACGAAGACACCGTCCGCTACATCAGCTCGGTGAAGAAGGAGGCGCCGTGGATCCTCGAGTTCCGGCTCAAGGCCCTCGCGAAATTCCGCTCGATGCCCATGCCCACGCACTGGGCCACCAAGGATCTCGAGAATATCGATTTCGACAAGATCCGGTACTACCTCTCGCAGGGCCAGAAACCCAAGCGCACCTGGGATGAAGTCCCCGACGACATCAAGAAGACCTTCGAGCGCCTCGGCATCCCGGAGCAGGAACGCAAGTTCCTCGCCGGCGTCGAGGCCCAGTTCGACTCCGAGGCCGCGTATTCGAATATCAAGGACATCGTCGCCAAGCAGGGCGTCATCTTCGTCAACTCCACCGAGGGCCTCCGCGAGCACCCCGAGCTCTTCAAAAAGTTCTTCGGCAAGGTCATCCCGACCGGCGACAACAAGTTCGCCGCCCTCAACAGCGCCGTCTTCTCCGGCGGCTCCTTCATCTACGTCCCCAAGGGCGTGAAGGTCGCCCAGCCCCTCCAGGCCTACTTCCGCATCAACGCCGAAAACTTCGGCCAATTCGAGCGCACCCTCATCATCGCCGACGAGGGCGCCGAGGTCACCTACATGGAGGGCTGCACCGCCCCGAAGTTCAGCACCTCGACGCTCCACAGCGCCGTCGTCGAACTCGTCGCCCTCAAGGGCGCCAAGATCCAGTACATCACCGTCCAGAACTGGGCCAACAACGTCTTCAATCTCGTCACCAAGCGCGGCGTCGCCCACGAGGAAGCCGAGATCAAGTGGATCGACTGCAATATCGGCAGCCGCCTCACCATGAAGTACCCGGGCGTCGTCCTCAAGGGCCGCAAGGCCCGCGGCGAAGTCATCTCCATCGCCCTCGCCAACGACGGCCAGCACCAGGACACCGGCGCCAAGATGATCCACGCCGCCGACGAGACCACGTCCAACATCGTCGCCAAATCCATCTCCGTCGGCCAGGGCCGCTCCACCTACCGCGGCGTCGTCCACATCCCGAAGCACCTCAAGGGCTGCAAAAACAACACCGAGTGCGACGCCCTGCTGATCAACACCAACAGCCGCACCGACACCTACCCGGCCATCACCGTCCGCGGCGACCGCAACTACGTCCAGCACGAGGCCAGCGTCTCCAAGGTGAACGAGGAAATGATCTTCTACATGCAGCAGCGAGGCCTCACCGAGGGCCAGGCGATGAGCCTCGCCGTCAACGGCTTCATCAACGACCTCGCCCGCCAGTTCCCGATGGAATACAGCGTCGAGCTCAAGCGCCTCATCGACCTCGAGATGGAAGGATCGGTCGGCTGATTCAGAAATCCTCACCACGGAGACACTGAGGTACGGAGATCAGAATCTCTGTCTTCTGCTCGGTGCCTCGGTGTCTCTGTGGTTCAAAAAACTATCTCTTGAGATGTCTACGTTGACCGAAACCAAATCCCTCGTCGGCGCCTTCACGCCCGAAGCCTTCGCCGCCCACCTCGCTTCCCTCCCGCCCGGGCTGCCCGCCTGGTGGCTCGAGCGCAAACGCGCCGCCTACGCGCGCTTCGCCGCGCTGCCGCTGCCCGGCCGCACCGACGAAGCCTGGCGTTTCAGCAACGTCGGCGGACTCACGCTTGACGGCTTCGCCTTCCCGGCCGCCGCCACCGCCGTGCCCTTCGCGCCCATCGGGATCAAAAAATCCGCCAAGCTCGTCTTCGCCAACGGCCGCCTCTTCTCCCGCGAGGTCCTCGCCGCCGATCTCGTCGCGCGTGGCGTGATTGTGGATACGCTGCAAAACGCGCTCCTCCGCCACGAGGCCCTCGTCAAAGAGCACCTGCTCGCCCAGCCGCCCAAATTCGGTCCCGGCAAATTCTCCGCGTTGCACGAGGCTTTCCTCGCCGACGGCGCCTTCGTCTTCGTGCCCAAGGGCGTCGAACTCGGGCACCCGGTCGGTCTCTTCCATTACGCCCTCGGGGCCGACGCCGCCGTCTTCCCCCACTCGCTCGTCATCGCCGACGACAACGCCAAGGTCACGATCGTCGAGTATTTCGGTTCGACCGTCGACACCGAGGCCCAGTTCGCCGCCGGCGCCAACGACCTTTACGCCGGCCACGGCGCGCAGCTGACCTACATCGGCAAACAGGACTGGAGCCACCGCGCCCTCTCCTTCCAGTCGAACTCCACCGTCGTCCGCCGCGACGCCCGCGTCCAATCCCTCAACCTCCACCTCGGCGCCCGCCAGGCCCGCCACGAGTCGCTCTCGCAGCTCCAGGCCCCCGGCGCGTTCTCCGAGATGCTCGCCCTCACGGTCGCGCGCGAGACGCAGGAATTCGACCAGCGCACGCTGCAGATCCACCAGGCGCCCAACACCAAGAGCGACCTGCTCTACAAGAACGCGCTGCTCGACCAGGCGAAAACGATCTTCTCCGGCTTGATCGTCGTCGATGCCGACGCCCAGAAAACCGACGCCTACCAGAGCAACCGCAACCTCATGCTCAGCGAGGAAGCCGAAGCCAACTCGCTCCCCGGCCTCGAGATCCAGGCCAACGACGTGCGCTGCACCCACGGCGCCACCTCGTCCCGCATCGACCCGGAACAGGAATTCTACCTCCAGTCCCGCGGCATCGACAAGACGACCGCCGACGAATTGCTCACCTTCGGTTTCTTCGAGGAAGTGCTGAACCGCCTCGCCGACGACGATCTCCACGCCGCCCTGCGTACCCTGATCCAAACCAAATTCACGAAATGAACGCGAAGACGCCAAGCCGGCAAAGGCTCGCCAAGTCGATAGTTTCACTTCGCGTCACTTTGCTTCCTTTGCGCCTTGGCGCTTGATTCCGAACCATGCAACGCGACCGCACCCTCTCCCGCGAAGTCACCGCCACCCAGATTCCCTCGGGCGACAAACTGCTCCTGTCCGCCGGCACCAAGGTGATGATCCACCAGACTCTCGGCGGCAGCTACACGGTGCAGACCGACTTCGGCCTTTTCCGCATCGACGGCAAAGACGCCGATGCCCTCGGTGAAAAAGTCTCCGACACCGCCGTCGCCGCCGCCGTGCTCGCCGACGGCGCGCCCGACCCCGAAGCCGTCTGGGCCCAACTCCGCCAGGTCTTCGATCCCGAAATCCCGGTCAACATCGTCGACCTCGGTCTCGTCTACTCGATGGACGTCGCGAAGATCGAGGACCAGGCCGAGCCCGCCTATCGCGTGAATGTCGCAATGACCCTCACCGCCCCCGGCTGCGGCATGGGCCCGGCCATCGCCGAGGACGCGAAGTCCAAGATTCTCCTCGTCCCCGGCGTCAGCGACGCCGATGTCCGCATCACCTGGGATCCGCCGTGGAACCAATCCATGATCAGCGAAGAGGGGAAAATGAAACTCGGCCTGATCTGATCGGCCCTTTCCTTTCCCCTCTTTTCCCATCCGCCCGCCTCAACCCGCGGGCGGATTTTTTTTGCGCCCGCCGCGGCAGCATCGCCTGGGCGCGGACGGATCGATCTCTCAACCCTCAACGCTCAACTCTCAACCGCGTCCGGCGTCAGAGCTTGATCTGGAACATCACGCCGTACCAACCAACCGTGAAGTCCTGCGGCCCGCCGTCGAGGGGCAGCGCCGTCGGCAGCGCATTGGCATTGGCTCCGCGCACCACGGGCGCGGCGTCGACATTGGTGTAATGCCAATCGCGGATCGTTTCCTTCTGGTGGCGGTAAATGAGCCGTGCGGAGAAAACTTTGGTCAACGGGATACGCAGGCTCGCGTCGAGATAGCCGATATCCGTCGCGAGATCGGGCATGCGTGCACCGGCCAAGACGGCGTTGGCGGCGTTGACCGCCCCGCCGACCGTGTACGCGTAGTCGATGCGCGTCCGGCCGATGGAATAGGAGTAGTCGACGTGCAGGCTGGCTTTGCCGAAGTCCTGCCGCAGGCCGAAGCCGGCCACGTGGTTGCGGTCGGCGCTGTCGGCGTCCCACGTATTGACCAGCGGGAAAATCGGGCCGCCGGGCGCGGCGCCGATCGCGATCGCATTCTGCGGCGTCACGGTCCCAAGCGGCGTGGCAAGGCCGATCGTCACCGCGGCATTGGCGTTCGGAATCGTGGTCTGGCGGTAACGACCCTGCTGATACGAATAGAAACCGTACACGTTGCGCTGCGCCGAGGGCTGGTAGTTCAGATCGAGATTGAGCGAGCGCTGGTCGTTCTGCGTCCGGCCATAGGCCGCATCCGGGTGGCGGGCATTCTTGATCTGGAAGGAAACGCCGGCGTCGAGGTCCGGCCGGATCATCGTGTCGAGGCGGACGTTCATCGTGTGCTGGTCGCGATCCGAAAGATCGAAGGCCCGGAACGCGTTGTTGGTGCGGACCGCCCAGCTGTTCACGTTGGCGCCGGCCGTCGTCGGCAGCGGGAAGATCGCGGAACTGAAAGCGGCGGGGTCGTAGGTCGAGGCCGTGTAGGCGCTGCCGCGGCGGGTCGCGAATTCGTAGGACGCCCGCACCGTGGCATCCTGCAGCGCGCGGCTCACGAAGCCGATCTTCGTCCGGTCCTCCCAGGTCTTCGCGCGCTCGCGGCGCGTGCGCTCGATGTTTTCGCGCTCGTAGGCGAAGTTCAGATTCGTCTTCGGGTCGAGCCGGTAGTCGGCCGTCGGGCCGAAACGCGACTGCTTGCTGCTGTAGATATTGCTGCGGACGGGAATGTTGCCCGTCGGCGTGGCATTGGTGCCGAGGAGAATATTCTGGCCGCTGCCGTCGTTGAGGATCCGGCCCCAGACGCCGGTCACGCCATCGAGCGTCAGCCCGCGGGTCTGGGGACCCGCCGTCGTCGCATCGGCATCGAGGTAAACCGCATTCGGGTTCACCGCGAGGAAGGGATCGCTCGCGTTCTTCGTTTCGTGGAAACGGGCCTTGGCTTTGAGATTGAGCGCCGAGGTCGGATTGATCGCGAACGTCAGGTCCGCGAGGCGCGTGTCGATCGTCTGGTCGGCCGTGCGCCGGCTGAGCGAGCCGGTCGTGTCCCAGCCGCCGCCGGGGAGCAGCGTGACGTTGGCGAGCGCAACGTTGGGAATCGTCGTGTACGGAATCAGGCTGTCGTCCTGGCGCCACGTCCCGGCCGAAACCACGGCGGTGAGGCTGCTCTTGTAGAACTCCGGAAAACGGCGGGTGTACTCGGCGCGCGCGTTGTACGCCTGGTTGCTCGGCGCCAGATCCATGCGGCCCTGCGTGTAGGCGCCGGTGGCCGGCGTCGTCGTGACCCCCGCCGGCGGCGCGATGCGATACGGTTCCTCGAAGGTTACCGTGCTGATGTTGTTGCGGAAGATCGAAGCGGAGAGCCGCAGGTTGAAGACGTTCAACCCGTCGGCGTGCAACAGGCCGGCCATGATGTCCTCGGTCTCATAGTCGACCGGCTCGGGAATATCCATGGGCGCCGTGCCGCCGGCGTTGCCCCAGACGACGCCGATCGGGCGGGCGCCCACGCGTTTTTCCAACGCGTAGCCGACATAGGCTTTCCAGGCCCGCGTCAGCGACAGGTCGAGCCGGATGCCCGTGCGTTCGCGCGTCAGCGACAGTTCGGCCCCGGAGTTCGCCGCCGCCGCCGCGGCCACGGCGGCGTGGTCGGCGGCCGTCGAAGCGGTGCCGCCGGCGGTCAGGCCGGGGACGAGCGTGAGGTTGCCGGTGCCGACGCCGTTCCAGAGGGACTTGTACCGGTTGGTGAAAACGTGCGGCGTCTCGCTGTGGAAGAGTTTCACTTTCCAGTCGTTGTAGCGGCCGAATTCGAGCCCGTAGTACTGGTCGTTACGGCCCGCTGCGCCGCCCTGCAGTTCCAGGTAATGGCCGCCGGCCGGACGCTTCAGCGTGAGCGTGAAGTTGTTCAGCAGCGCCCCGTTGTCCGGGTCGGAATAGGTGCGGTACTGGGCGCTGCGTTCGTCGGCATCGCCGCCGATGACGCCGAATTCCAGCTGCCCGGAATACTCCCAACCCGAAGCCATTTTGCGGATCTCGTCCGCCTTCGGCATCGCGAAGGGCAATGGGAACAATTGGCCCGTCGGCGTGTGCTTCAGCTTCATCCATTCCGCGTCGCGCGGCCGCGCGGCCGTGGCCGACGCCGTCATGGTATTGCCGAGACTTGTGCCGACACCGGCGGCGGAATCGGCGTAAGGGGAAGCGGCGGCCGGCAAGACGGCGCCGACGCTGCCGAGGGCGGCGAGCTGCAGAAGGGTCCGGGAAATCGTGATCATGGTCGGGGTGGTCGCGGACATCGGTGATCAGCGTTGCAGGCGGGCGCCGCCGGGATGGTTGCTGCCGTGAACCTGGGAATGGCAGTTTTGGCAGGAACGCCCGAAGATACGCGTGCTGGGGGCGCCGCCGCCGCCGATCGCGCCGCCGGCGTTGAAGAGCGTGGACTGGTGGCCCTGCGCGTTGCCGTGGCACTGCTGGCAAAGGAAGGGCCGCGCGACGTTGAGCAACTTGTCGTGGTTCGAACCGTGCGGGTTGTGGCAGCTCAGGCAATTGTCGCGGACGGGGGCGTGCTCCCAAAGGTAGGGCCCGCGTTTCTCGGCGTGGCAGCTGTAGCACGTTTCGTTGATCGAATCGGCTTTCAGCATGCCCTTCGTCGTCGAGCCGTGGGGATTGTGGCAATCCACGCAGGTCATCTTGCCTTCGAGCAACGGCATGTGGGACCGCTTCGCGAATTCCGCCCGCTGCTGCTGGTGGCAGGTGTAGCAGGTTTCGTTGATGCTCGGCTTCTTCAGCAGGCCGCCCGAAGAGAGCTTGGCCATCGGATTGTGGCAGTCGCTGCAGCTGAGATTGTTGGTCGCATGGACGGAGCCGTCCCAGAATGTCTGCCCCGCGCCCGCGTGGCACGATTGGCACATCGCGGTCTGCAGGGCGACCGGGGTGCCCCACTCGCGCGTGAAGCCCACCAGCGAGCTGCGGTTGGAGGGACTGACCGGATCCTTCAAGTGGTTCGAGCCGGGGCCGTGGCAGGCCTCGCAGCTGATCTTCTCCTGCTCGTTCTTCGGGTTCAGCCGGAAAACATTCGCGTGCAACGTGTGCGTGAACTGCGTGTTCTGCGGCTGGTGGCAGGCGATGCAAATGGCCTCGCCCACATACTCGGCGCCGTTGTTGAGCGCCGGCACCGGCGGTTTCGGATTCGCGACGATGCTCGTGACCAGTACCGCGGCGGCGAAACCGCTGGCGGCCAAAGCAAGGCGCAGCGGCGGAAGGGAGGACGGGAACTTCATGACGTTCGGTTCGGCAAAGCCAGGACGGGGTAAAAATCGCGGAAACCGTTTCCGCGCCGTGTTGTTCACGCGACGGCCCCGCGGGTTGCGAAATCGAAACGGTAACGGGGCTGTTACCCGCGCGGCCGCGGAGCCCGGGCCGGGCGCTCGTCGTCTCGCAAACCGGTGCTCGTCTCCGCCGTGACCGCCGCGCCGGTTTCCGATTCGACGCGCGGTCGACGCCGGAGCATGGCTCGGACTGGCGTATCCGTTATCCCCTGCTCGCCGCGCCGTGACTCTTCCCGTTTCGCGGCGTCAAGCCTGCCAACCCCTCCCGCCACCGTGAACTTCTCCGTCCTCCGCCGCGCCGCCGGCGCCGGCCTCGCGCTGCCGCTCTTCCTCTCCGCCCAATCCGCCAACTTCCCCCCGGGCTTCCCGCCCGGCGGCCCCGGCTTCGGTCCGCCCTCCCGCGAGGAATTGAAAGTGCGCGCCCGCTTCGACCGCAACGCCGACGGCCACCTCGACCGCGCCGAACGCGCCGCCGCGCGCGAGTACGTGCAGCAGGACGGCGTCCGCCCCGCGCGCCGCGGTCCCGGCGGCCGCGGCGGTTTTCCCGGCGGCGGTCGCGGCCCCGGCGGCGGCGCCTCCGAACCTTCGTCCCCCGGCATTAACCTGCAGGAAAGCGACGTCACCCTCTACGAGAAAGAACCGCTCTACTCCCCCGCCGTGGTGCGCACCTTTTTCCTCACCTTTGAAAATGCGGATTGGGAAAAGGAACTCGAAGCCTTCCGCGACACCGATGTCGAGGTGCCCGCCGCCGTCCGCGTCGACGGCAAAGACTACCGCGAGGTCGGCGTCCACTTCCGCGGCCAATCCTCCTACATGATGGTCCGCCCCGGCTCGAAGCGTTCCCTCAACCTCTCCTTCGACGACCGCCACGAAAACCAAAACCTCCTCGGTTACCGCACCGTCAATTTGCTCAACGGCAACGGCGACCCGACGCTCCTCCGCGGCGCCCTCTACAGCCACATCGCGCAACACTACATCCCGACGCCGAAAATCAATTTCGCCCGCGTCGTCATCAACGGCGAAAACTGGGGCATCTACGCGGCCGCCGAACAATTCAACAAAGACTTCCTCAAGGAACGATTCGGCAGCGCCAAGGGCGCCCGCTGGAAAGTCCCCGGTTCCCCGGGCGGCCGCGGCGGCTTCGCCTACCTCGGCGACGACCCCGCCGACTACCGCCGCAGCTACGAAATCAAATCCACGGACGACCCCGCCGACTGGGCCAAACTCATCCGCGTCTGCCGCCTGCTCGAAACCACCGCGCCGGACCAACTCGAAGCCGCCCTCGCCCCGATCTTCGATGTCGACGGCGCCCTCCGCTTCCTCGCCCTCGACAACGCCCTCGCCAACAGCGACGGCTTCTGGACCCGCACGTCGGACTACAGCATCGGCGAAGATGCCAAGGGCCGCCTCCACCTCGTGCCCCACGACATGAACGAGGCCTTCGACTTCGGCGGCGGCCCCGGCGGCGGTCGCGGCCGCCCGCCCGGCGGTCCCGGTGGTCCCGGCGGCCCAGGTGGCCGCGGCGGCGGCGGCCCGCGCCTCGACCCGCTCGCCGCGCTCAACAACCCCAACGCCGCCCTCGCCGCCCGACTGCTCGCCGTCCCCGAACTCCGCGCCCGCTACCTCGGCTACATCCGCGATATCGCGGAAAAATGGCTCGATTGGAAAACGATCGGCCCCGTCCTCCGCCAATGGCACGCCCGCCTCGCCGCCGACATGCAGCGCGACACCCGCAAGCTCGCAAGCTTCGACGCCTTCGTCTCCGGCCTCGAAGGCGAAAACCGCAGCCTCAAAACCTTCCTGGACCAACGCC
>NEUS01000134.1 GCA_002288455.1 Opitutia bacterium Tous-C1TDCM | reverse complement strand
TGACGGGCGTTTCGTCGGCCTGGAGGTTGCCGCTATCGAGCAGGCCGCGGTGGACGAGTTTGTAAAGCGGCTCGATGGTTTCAGCCACGACCTTGTCCCAATGGCAGAGCTTGTGGCGCGGAAGGTGGACGCCGTGGCGGCGCAGCACGATGCCCTAGGTGCGGTAGTGCGGGCGGTGGTGGCAGTATTTGGCGGCGGTGACGTAGGCGACAAGCCGGGACGTGGCGCCTAGACCCAAGGAGGGCGGCGCGGCGGGCTTGAGCGGGACGGCGTCGGGATTGTCCTTGGCGACATGGACGACGCGCACCGTGCGGTGGATGAAGATGCGGCCGGGCTGGTAGTCGAAGCGGTCGGTGAAGAGGCGTTCGATTTCGCGGAACCCCTCGGGGTCGTCGGCCACCTCGTCGTGGATGAGGACGGTTTCCTCGACGTCGAGGTGGGAGGTGTCGCGGGGTTTGCGCGGCGAACGCTTGGTCTGGGCGGCGGGCGCTTCGTCCGGCGTGGCGTCGGGAGTTTCAGCCGCCGGTCCTGGGTCTGCGGGATCGGCGGCGTCCGCTTTTTTCCCGTCATTCCCGCTCATACCAAGCGCGGCGCATGCCGTCGCGCAGGTCGATGCCGGCGGTGAGCATGGCCAGCGCGGCAGGTTCGAGGCCCAGCTTGCCGTTCTTCGCGTCGCCGGGCTTCGGCCAGCGGTAGGTTCCGCGTTCGAGCCGTTTCGCGTGTACCCACAAGCCCGATCCATCCCAGTGGAGCAGCTTGAGCAGGTTGCGGGATCTGTTGGTGAAGACGAAGACCGCACCGCTGCGGGGATCGTCACCGAGACGGTTGATCACCTCGGCGTGGAGACCGTCGAAGGATTTGCGCATGTCGCAGGGTTCGAGCGCGAGGAAGACCCGCAGGCTGCCAGAAAGTGTCAGCACGGGCGGTGAAGGGTGGAGAGGAGTTCGGCGGCGAGTGGAAGCGCGGCGCGTGAAGCCACCTCGATGACGGTTCCACAGGGCAGCAGGATCCGCCGGGCGGAAGAGGAAGACGGCGGGGCTTGCTCAAGGATCACCTCGGCGAAAGGCGAGACGCCGGGCGGAAGCGACCCACCGCCCACGCGGCGCTTGCGCAGCCAGGCGATGAAGGTCTGATAGGAGACGCCATGGCTTCTCGAAAATGCCAAGGCGCTCTGACCGCCGCGGTCGAAAGCGCCCAGCAAGGTCTGGCGCTGCTCTGGCGAGTAGCGGAGCCGGCCGTCGCTGCCGGTGCGAATGATCGGGGAGTCCGGGGCCGGTGCGGATGATGTTAGTTGCATACACAGGTATGTATGCTGGTCATGCGGCCGGACGGCTAGTGCCCGTCGATTGAGCGCTTACGGCGGTCGCCGGTGGGGGCGGTTCCGTCCACCATTTGGCGGCCAGCTCGGCCCCCGCGACGGGCAGGACGGCGGCAGGATGCGGACCACCCCCCTTTTCCCCGCCCTCCGGTCCGCCCCAAAGGCTATTTCAAAAGCACCCGCCAAAAGCAAGTTCCTAGCAGCAAATTCCTAGCAGCCAGCAGCTCCATCCGGTAGACCTCACCCTTCCGCGATGCGTTTGGCGATGTGGGCGAGGGATTCGTCGATGCGGTCGATCAGAATCACACACAAATCGCCGAGATTCAGTCGGGACAGGGCGGTATCGATCGCGTTGAACTCGCCACGGATTTCATCGGTGCGCTTGGTGCGGCTCGCGTTGGTCAATCCATCGCGCAGCAATGCGAGCACCTCGCCGTCAACACGTCCGCGCTGGCAATCGTCCTGATAGAGAATCACCTCATCGAAGGCATCACCGAGGATTTCCGTTTGCTGGCTAAGATCGCAATCGCGTCGGTCACCCGCGCCGCTGATGACGACCAGCCGGCGGTTGGCGGGCATGCTGCCGACGGCTTGGACAAGGGCGTGGATGGCATCCGGATTGTGTCCGTAATCCGCGATGAGCGTGGCACCGCGGTAGTTGAAAACGTTGAAACGGCCTGGCGTGGTCTCGGCATCGCTGACAAAGGTGGCCATGCCACGACGAAGAATGTCCCACGGAATTCTGAGACTCCAACCTGCGGCCACGGCGACCATTGCGTTTTCGATTTGGAACCGGATGCTACCATTGTGAGTGATAGGAACTTCGTTCAGGGCGACCTTGTGGCGGAGTTTCCCTTTGGCGGCGACAATGTGGCCATCTTCGACGAAAACCCCGCGTTTCCCCTGGGCGAGGTGATTTGCAAGGATGCGTTCATGGCGGTCCATTGCGAAGTAAGTGACCGAACCCGGACATGAACTCGCCATTGCTGCGACTTGCGGGTCGGCAGCGTTGAGGACGGCCACTCCACCCGGATGCACGCTGTGGATGATCACGCGTTTGACGATCGCCAGCTCCTTGACGCTCACGATATAATTGAGTCCCAGGTGATCGCCCATGCCGATGTTGGTGACCACGGCGACATCGCAATGATCGAAACCAAGCCCTTCGCGCAAAACGCCGCCACGCGCGGTTTCCAACACCGCCGCATCCACATCCGGATGAAACAGCACGTTGCGGGCACTGCGCGGGCCGCTGCAATCGCCGGTATCGATGCGTTGTCCGGCGATATAGACGCCGTCGGAATTGGTCATGCCGACACGTTTGCCAATCTGGCCTAACAAATGAGCGATCAAGCGGACCGTGGTGGTCTTGCCATTGGTGCCGGTCACGGCCACCAATGGTATGCGCCCGTTGTCGTGCTCCGGGAAAAGGCTGGCAACAATCGCCTCCCCCACCGGGCGGCCTTTGCCGAAAGAGGGTTGGATATGCATCCGGAGACCGGGAGCGGCATTGACCTCGATCACGCCGCCAGCGCGGTGTTTCAGTGGTTCGAGAACATTTTCGCAAACCAAGTCCACGCCGCAAAGATCAAGCCCCACCATTTTCGCCGCCGCCACAGCGCACTCGGCGAGTTCCGGATGAACGTCGTCCGTGACGTCGGTAGCGGTCCCGCCAGTGCTCAGGTTGGCATTGTCCCTCAGAAGCACCCGGGTGCCCTTGCGCGGCACCGAGTCGGCATCCAGCCCCTGCTTGGAGAGCGTGGCCAGCGCGATGTCGTCAAAGCGGATTTTTGTTAGAATCGTGGCATGTCCGTCACTGCGGCGCGGGTCGCTGTTGACCTTTTCCACGAGGTTACGGACGCTGAGTTTACCATCGCCGATCACAGACGGCGGATCGCGGCGGGCGGCAGCCACCAGGCGATTGGCGATCACCAGCAGGCGGTAATCCTGACCTGGAAGGTGGTGTTCCACCATCACCTCGGGGCTGATTTCTCGGGCTGCGGCGTAGGCTGCGACCACCCGTTCCCGGGATTCAATATTGGCTGCCACGCCTTTACCCTGATTGCCATCGCGGGGTTTGACCACCACCGCGCCGCCGAGTTCGCAGGCTGCGGTCCAGGCGTCTTCCGCATCCTTGACCGGACGGCCCTTGGGGACTGGCACTCCCGCAGCATCCAGCAATCGTTTCGTCAGCTCCTTGTCCTGGGCAATCGACTCGCCGATGGAACTGGTACTGTCCATTTCGGCGGCTTGGATGCGACGCTGTTTGCTGCCCCAACCGAACTGAACCAGACTTCCTTCCGTCAATCTTCGGAACGGGATGCCGCGGGTGACGGCAGCATTGATAATGGCCCCGGTGCTGGGTCCGGGCCGCTGGTCCTCATCGAGTTCGCGCAGTTGTTTCAGTGCCGACTCAAGATCGAATGGCAGATTTTCCAGAGCGACGGTGCACAGCTGCCGGGATAAATCAAAAGCCAGGCGGCCGACAGCCTCCTCGGTATATTCCACCACGACTTGATAGACTCCGGGTTCAATCGTGCTGACGCAGCGTGAAAAAGCCACCGGACAACCCGCCTGCGCCTGCAAGCCGAGAGCGCCCAATTCCAGCGCCGAAGCCAGCGCGGCATCCGGCGAAAAAGGCCCGATCTGAGGGAAACGTTCGCGCAACCGATCTTCGAATCCAGTCAACCGGTCGAGTTGCAGTTCGTCGCCGGCGCAAAAAACTTCCGCTTGAATGGAGGTATGCAAACTCCAGATGTTAGGTCCGCGCAGAGCACGAATAGTGAGGACGTTCATGAAATGAGTAAGAATCTAAAAAGTATCCACAGGCCCGAGCACCCGCAGGTAGTTTGAATCGGCGGGTTCAAGAGAAAACGTTTCAAGTCCGGTGCGGATGATGTGGAGCTCTATCCCGAGCGCCCAGGCAGTGGCGACTGCTGCCAGCACTCGCTCCATCCGCATGCCAGTCAGGTCGCTGGCCGCGAATGGAATTTCCGAAATCCTCACCAGTTGCGATTCCTCAGCCGAGGTCGCCAAAATCAGATCGTCGCCGCGAACCAACACCGCCCGACCTCCGCTTGTGCGATGCTCGGCGACCACGGGAAGATTTGGATCGAGGGCAAAAAAGATCACCTCCCCATCACACAGCGGGGCCATTTCGGCTACCATCGGATCCGCAGCGTTGAGCACCGCAGCCCCGGTCGGCAGCACCACGTCCACCTGGGTCCGGAAAATCTGGAACACCTGCTCGGGGGATTGAATGTAGTTTCGTCCGAAATGTTCGGCTGCTTCGATGCGGTTGACGACCCCGACTTGGCAGCGGTCATAGGGCAACCCTTCATTGAGGATCACCTCCGCACCATTTTCCAGCACAGCGGCGTCCACCGATCGGTTCATCAACACCCGCCTGCCGGACCGCCAATTTGCGCAGTTGCCCGCTTCGATCAGCCGCCGGTCAACAAACAATCCGTCGCCGCAGGCCAGGCCGAGTGTCTTGCCTGAGAGTCGCAGGAATTCCGCGATCAAATGTGCGACCTCGGACGTGCCGCTCGAACCGGCGATGCCGATCACCGGAATCCGCCCGTTGTGTTCGGCAGGAAACAAGTGATCCACGATGGCCCGACCAACCGGACTTGATCCGTCGGCGGCCGTTTGATGATGCCTGACAAATTCCGGGTTTGCCTGCACTGCCGCGATCACCCCGCGTTGTTCCGAGAGCCGATGGGCGATGTCCTTCACCAGGATGTCCACTCCCGCGATGTCCAAGCCTAGAATCCGTGCTGCGAGACATGCCGAGGCGGCGGTTTCCGGATGCACTTGTTCGGTTAGGTCGATCGGCGCAACGGTTTCCGCATCACCCGTGAGAGAGGCGGCCACCAGCCGGCCGCCGACCACCAGCAGGCGGTGCATTCTGGCATCCGGATCCGCCTCGCCATCCTCGGTTTCCATAATAACTGGCAGACCACAGGCTTCTAACAAACGGAATGTCAGATCGCTGTTTTGGGTGATTCCTTCGGCAATGGCCCCGGTGCGGTCGGTCCGGGCCGCCCAGATTCGCCGTTGGCAGGAACCGTATCCGAGTTGCACGAGATCGTTGTCAGACAGACGGATCGACGGAATGCCCCGTAGCTTGTCGGTGGCCGCCGCCACGATACAGGCTGCATCCGGCCCCAGCACATGCTTGCGGGCAATCTCCCGCAGCCGTCCATGAATGGCGTCCAAGTCAAACGGCGTGTCGTTGATGGCCGCCATCACAAGATTCAGCGCCGCGTCAAGACAGGCACGAGTGACGTCTTCATGTCCTGAGCTCACCACCACTTTGTAAACCCCACGCATGCCGGTTTCCCGCGCCTTGCCAAATCCGCCAGCCATGCCCGCGATATTCTGGAGCTCCAGCGTGACGTGTTCGAGAATATGCGCCGGCCAGGTTCCTTCTTGCAGGCGCCGCACGAATCCGCCCGGCACCTCATAACTGCACCGGTGTTCGGCCAAAGTCGGCAACCAAGCGCAAAGCCGGTCCACAAAACCGGGCAGGGTATTGGACGGAAAATCCTCCAACCCGCCAATGTCCACCCACGCCTCGAGAACCGGCTTGTAGGTCCATAGATTTGGACCTCGAAGCGACAGGATTTTAAGGATGCGGATGTCGCTGTGTTTCATGAATATGATGAAGGCGGTGCTCCGCTACGCGGAATCTTCAGATTTTGTTCCCTGTTCAAGAAGCCAAATCAAGCCTAGCGTCAATTCACAGAATCATTCTGTCGGGCCATTCCCGATGGATAATGGTTTGCATCATCCACAAAACGGGTCAAAACCCGCTCCAGCCCAACCTGTGCCAGCCGCTGGACACGTTAAAACCGAGGCCTTTCCCCGATGACGCCAGCCGGCATCCCGAGTCCCCAAAACTTCACAACGGTCGTTCCCGAACCGTGGCGGAACGAGATTGCATCCGCCACAGCGGCCGGGGAATCCGTAGTCGCCTGCCTCGAACTCGACCTCAACCTGCAACTCCACTTCGACCATGGCATTGTCGTGCTGACCAGCCGACGCCTGATTGCCAAATCACCCGGCGAATCCGAGTGGCGAAACTGGGATTTTCATCCAGCCCTCGTTTTGGAACACCGGGACCATGCCGGCGTCGGCACCCTGAACCTGCGCGATGCAGGGAAATTGCTGGCACGTTGGCACCACACCTTGGGCAAAGACACGGCGCTGCGCCGACTCACCGTTCAATTTCAAGAACAAGTCGCCGCCCTAGCGGAAAATCGCGCGTTCGCAACACCTGCCGCCACCATATGCCCGATTTGCGAAGCGCCGATTCCTGCAGACCTCAACGAATGCCCCGCCTGCGCCCAGACCGTCCACGCGCCGCCGTCGGCATGGACTTTGTTCCGCTTGTGGCGCTTCGCCAAGCCCTACACCGGTCGCCTGTTAGTCGGCTTCGGCCTCACCTTGCTGGCGACCGCCGCCAGCCTCGTGCCCGACTATCTGGCCATGCCACTGATGGACAAGGTGCTGATTCCCTTCCAGAACGGCGCCCCGATCGATACGGCGCTGGTCGCGTGGTTGTTAGGCGGGCTCGTCGGCGCCGCATTCCTCGCATGGATTCTCGATTGGGCGAAAACCTATATCCTCGCCCTGGTCAGCGAGCGCATCGGCTCCGACCTCCGCACCGCCACCTACGAGCACCTGCAGGGACTCTCGCTTGAATACTTCGGCGGCAAACGAACCGGCGACCTGATGGCCCGCATCTCCTCCGGCAGCGACCGCATCTGCGTTTTTCTTTCCTCTCACCTGTTGGATTTCGCGACCGATCTGCTGATGATCGTGATGACTGCGGTTATCCTCATATCCATCGATCCCTGGCTGGCGCTCGTGACCCTCGCTCCGTTGCCCTTCATCGCATGGTTGATCCACGTGGTAAGGGACAAGCTCCGCAATGGCTTCGATCAGGTCTATCGGATCTGGTCCGAGGTCACCAGCGTGCTTGCAGACACGATTCCAGGCATTCGGGTAGTTAAAGCCTTTGCCCAGGAGAAACGCGAGGCCCAGCGCTTCCGCGCGGCAAACCTCCGCAACCTCGCAGTCAACGACCGCGTCAACAAGGTCTGGTCGCTGTTCACGCCGACGGTGACGTTTCTAACAGAGATCGGACTGCTTGTCGTGTGGGGCTTCGGGATCTGGCAGGTTTCCCAACAGCGCATCACGGTGGGTGTGTTGGTGGCGTTTCTCGCCTATACCCGGCGCTTCTATTCGAGGCTCGGATCGATGAGCCGGATCGTTTCCGTCACCCAAAAGGCGGCCGCCGGCGCAAAGCGGATCTTCGATATCCTGGATCAGGTTGCCAGCGTGCCGGAGCCGGTCCATCCGGTGCACATCGGCAAGGCAAGCGGTGCCATCGAATTGCGCGATGTCAGCTTCCGCTACGGCACCCGCGCCATCCTCGAGGATGTCAGCCTGACCATCGCCCCGGGTGAAATGATCGGCCTTGTCGGCCACAGCGGCTCGGGAAAAAGCACGCTGGTGAATCTGATCTGCCGTTTCTATGATGTCGCGGAAGGATCGATCCGCATCGATGGCGTGGACATCCGCTCGCTGCCGGTTTCGGAATACCGGCGCAACATCGGCCTCGTCTTGCAGGAGCCTTTCCTGTTCTTCGGCACGATCGCGGAAAACATCGCCTATGGTAATCCCGAAGCCACACGGGACGAACTCATCGCAGCAGCCCGGGCGGCACATGCCCACGAATTCATCCTGCGCCTGCCCCAAGGCTACGATTCATTGGTCGGCGAACGTGGCCAGGCCTTGTCCGGCGGCGAACGCCAGCGCATCTCCATTGCCCGCGCACTGCTCATCGATCCACCGATCCTGATTCTCGACGAAGCCACGTCCTCGGTCGATACCCAGACCGAATTGGAAATCCAAGGTGCACTCGACAACCTGATCCGCGGGCGCACCACCCTGGCGATCGCCCACCGGCTCTCCACCTTGCGGCGCGCCAACCGACTGGTCGTTCTCGATCGGGGCCGGATCGTGGAGGAAGGCGGCCTAGAGGAACTTCTGGCCAGAAAGGGCGCGTATTACCGCCTCGACAAAGCACAGACCGAGTCATTCAACAGCGGAGCGCCACGCCCTAGCGAGGACGATGAAGACGCGATCCCCCTCGCCTCGATCAAGGAAATCTAACAGACCATGAACGAAGACTTCCTACTTCAAACCGACCCGTTCGGCCAACTGGTCTTCACAGGTCCGGGTGGTGTCCGGCACACGGGAGTCGAGCCTGCCCGGGCTTTTCCGATCACCGCACCGCGGGAGGGCATCTCGATCTTGAGCCGCGATGGCAGCGAACTCATGTGGATCCCGGATCTCGACCAACTAACAGGTGAAACCCGCCGCCTGATCGACGAGGAATTGGAAATCCGGGAATTCATGCCGGAAATCCTGCGAATCCGCAGCGTCTCGGGATATGCCACGCCATGCACCTGGGTGGTTGAGACGGACAAGGGAAATACAAGTTTCATCCTCAAAACGGAAGAAGACATCCGGCGCATCGCCGCTCCCACGCTGCTGATCGTGGATAGCCGCGGAATCCAGTTCCTGATCCGCGATCATCGCGCCCTCGATGACACCAGCCGAAGGATTCTCGAACGCTTCCTGTGACTCAGAGTCCTGGAAAAATCATTGCAACCTTCCCGAAACCGCATGGTTTCACACGCACGAACCGTTTTCTCCTGACTTTCCTGCTCCTGACATCTGCCTTCGCGGCCGGAACAAATCCCCCCTACGATCCACTCAAGGTCTCCGGGGCCGAAATCGCCTCTCTCACCTTCGAGACGAAGGACTCCTCACAGGACCGCACCCTGCCCTTGCGTGTGTACCTTCCCCACTCCGCAAAACCCGCGCCCATCGTCAACCCCCTTTCCCCCGCCCTCCGGTCCGGCCCATCGGCTGTTTCAGGAGCACCCGCCAGAAGCAAATTCCTAGCAGCGTGCGGCTGACGCGCCCGCTCTGCCGTTCGTCGCCATCGACCCACCGACCATCGTCATGCAGTTCGCCGTGCTCGTCGAGCAGATGCGCCGCGAAGGATTCGAGGTTCTCGTCTCCCGTCCGATGGTCATCACCAAGCGCATTAATGACGTCACCTGCGAACCCTATGAGATACTCTATCTCGACGTGCCAGATAATTACCTCGGCCCAGTCATGAAGTGCATCTCCGAGCGCAAAGGGCGTATCGAAGACATGAACACATCAAACGCGGGCAGCAATGCCCGCGTTTTTTGTGCCCTGAAAGGACTTCACTTCGTCTTGGGCATCACCCGCACCACGAACGCGCTCGCCTTGCTCAGATAGGTCTTGGCTACACGACGAATGTCCTTGTCAGTGATCGCTGCGATCATCGCAGGCAACCGCTCAAAGTGGGTGTAGCCATTGCCGTTCAACTCATTCCGGCCATAGGAGTCAGCCAGTCCCGCATTCCCCTGCTGCGCGCGCAACCATGAGGAGCGCGAGGAAGTCTTGGGACGTTGAAGTTCATCAGCCGTCAGGCCGTCCTTCGCCAGCTCTTCGATCAGCCGCAGCATCTCTTGTTGGGCCAAATCAATCTTCAGCGGGTCCGTGCCGACGTAGAAGTAAAAAGCTCCCGCACCGAGCGCGGAGAACTGTTGAGCGCTGACATAGTAGGCCAGGCCCAGCTCCTCTCGGATGCGATTGAAAAGGCGACTACCCATGTCACTGCAGGCCTCATCAATGAGCATCAACGCCTGGCTATCCGCATGATGCAGCCCGACACCACGGAAGCCGATTAGCAGCCTCGTCCGTCCCCTTGGCCACCAGCAATCGCTTCAGACGGACTTCGCGTTCGGCGGGCAGCGGTTGCTTTTGTTCCTGGAGCAGGTGGGCCGCGTCGCCCGTGAGGTCTTCGCGCAGCATCCGGTCGAAGAGGGCGGCGACGAAGACGGGCGACGACTTGTCGGATTCCGGCAATTGCGACCAGAAGACCATCACGAACCAGGTCGGGGAACTCCGGCAGACGACCTGCCACGCGAAGCCGCGGTCGTCCGGAGTGAAATCCTTGCCGGCCAGCAGCGCATGGGCGACCTCCGAGCGGCGCGGGTCGCCGAGGGCATCGGCCGAGCGCAGCAGCACCGGGATCGCTTCCTGGCGGGAGGAATCGCTGCGGAGAACCTGCAGCGACAGGTCGCGGGCTTCGACGTGGAGCTGCTTGCCCAAGGCATCCTGCGCCGCCGTCAATCGACGGCCGGTGCGGAGGTCGCGATAGACCCCCAGCGCGGGGCGGCCGGCGGCGAATGCGAGCGCGGCGAGGAGGACCGCCACCAGCACGATGCGCCAGAACGGATGGAGATCCGCCCAGCGGTCGCGGCAGCGGGCGATCAGGCTCATGAACGGGTTGACCTTGCATGATCGGCGCGGCCGGACAAGGCCCGGATGATTTCAGCGGCCTTCATTTTCAAGGGTCCAGTCGAGCTGGCCGAGGACGGCGTTGGAAAAGCGGTGCCACGCGAGGTCTTCGGACGGCATGCCCGCGACGGCCCCCATGATGACGCGGGTGTGGGCCGGCTTGAAGCGGGTGGCGGCGGCGGCGAGGCGGAGTTGCCGGAGTTCGTTGCCGGTGCTGCCGAGGATCACATCCTCGCGCAAGTCGACGGATTCGAGCCCGCTGACCCAAACGGCCTTGAAAACGTGGATGGCCTGGCCGCCGCCGCGCGGGCGGAACAGGGTGGAGTCGAAGACCAGTTGGCCGCCCGCGAACTGGAAGACCCGGAAAGGGTGCACTTTCTCGAGGTCCATGCCGATGGCACCCATGCACTCCTCGGGAAGATGCTTGAACGCTTCCAGCGTATTGATGGTGGTGGTCTGGTCCCAGGAGAAACAGGCGAGGCGCATCCCGGGGCCGTCGCTTTCCACCACGTTGGCGATCCAGCCGGAGCTCGAGCGCAGGGACGGCTGGACCTCGCGGTAGAGGTTGGGCTGGAGTTTCCAGGCGGCTTTGGGCGGGGGATTCAGCGTAAGTACCGCGGCACCGGTCGCCGGTGGTGGCGGCTCCGTCCACCATTTGGCGGCCAGTTCGGCCCCCGCGACGGGCAGGACGACGGCGAGGATGCGGACGAGGAGAGTCACGCCGGCCTCCTTTCCACCGAACGGCGCACGATGCGGCGACCCTGCCGGTCCCCGTCGAGCAGCCGCGAGACCGATAGCAGGACCAGCGAGCCGAGGGCGAAGGCGAGCAGGCCGGCGAGATCGTGTGCGTCTTCGAAGGCAGCGGTGCCGTGCTCGAAGCGGATCCAGGCGAGGACCGAGGCGCGCAGGACATTGAGGGTCCAGGCGGTGGCCAGGCCGGCCAGGATCATGAGCCAGCGCCCGGACCGCCGCAGCGCCATCCATTCGCCGAAAAACAGGGCGGTCATCAGGAAACTCTGGGCGGACTTGATGCCGCTGCAGCCTTCGGTCACATGGACCACCTCCCCGAGCCTGCCGAGTTGGTCGCCGATCGCGTGGACCGGCTGGCCCGACCATTCCAGCACCCGCACCGAAGCGGCGATGACGCTGTCGGTGAGATTCGAAACGAGGAAATATTCAAGCACCGAAGGAAGCGGGATTGCGCTGCATGCGAAGGCGATGACCGGCACGAAGCGGCGCACCGCGGCCATACCGCCGAGGCGGTGCAGGGCGAAAAAGGTGGTCGCGATCACGATCCCCGCCTGGAGCCACAGGGGCAGCGTCCAGCGCGGGTCGACGCGGTTGAGGGTGCGGAGCACGGCGAGGCACGCAAACAGCAGGACCGAGGCGGCGACCGCCGGGGCGATGGCCAGGGCGGGGGGATCCGCTGCCTGCCAGAAGTGTCGGAGACGGTAAAAAAACAGGATCACCAGCGGCGGAACATACCAGCCGTAACCGTAATATTCGCCGTAGCGCCAGCCGTAGATGCACGCGAAATAGAGCTGGGCCCAAAGCAGGCCTGCCAGCACCAGCCAGGCGGTGGTCCGGGAGCTTGCCGTGGCCGCGGATTCAGATTCGCTCACGAGACGGTCTTGTCATCGGTCGGGACACCCTGCAAGCCGAGGGATCAAGCGGGTGTCAGTTCCTGGGTCTTGGGCGGCGGCGGAACTTCCCGCGCCACCTTGGCCGGGGGCTCTTCGATCATGGTCTCTTCGACCCGGGTTTCCGCAGCGATGGGCTTCGCCAGGCGTTCCGGGGTCAGGCTGGGGAGCCAGCGGCTCACCTCAAGCCCGAGTTCCGTGGCCGCCACCATGAGCGCGCTGCTCCGGCTGTCCGGCAGCACGCTGGAGGTGATCATAATGCACTTCGCCCCGGTCTGCCTGACCACTGAACCCGAAATCCGAAGTTGAATGATTTCGAGCTAAGCGGCGCACGTTTTTGCCGCTGATGCTCCGTCTGCCATCTCCTCTCCGGGTGGCTCTGGCGGCAACTTCGGCGAAGTTGCTCC
>NEUS01000133.1 GCA_002288455.1 Opitutia bacterium Tous-C1TDCM | reverse complement strand
TCCTCGAGTTTCGCGAGCACGCGGCCGACGCTCCAATCGAACTCCCACACCATGTCGCCGCGCACGCCGGCCTGGCTCTTGCCCCGCGCGAAATCCGGCGGCGTGCAATTGCGGTGCGGGGCCTGTGACGCGAAGTAGAGGAAAAACGGCCGCTCGGCGCGCGCGCTGGCCGCGATGAAGGCCTCGGCCTGCGCCGTCAGCGTCGGCCCGATCGCTTCATCGCGCCACCCTTCGGCCATCCAGCCTTCGTGCACCTCAAGGCCCGAGGTCCCCGGTTGCGTCGGCGCCGCCGCTTCGCGCCAGACCGTCGGCTTTCCGATCGCGCGGTCGTCCGCGATGAACAGATGCGGATCAAGGTTGTTGCCGCCGGGCAACAGGAACGCCGTGTCGAATCCCAACGCGAGCGGCCCGCCTTGGACCGGCTGGGTGAAATCGACGTCGCGCGTGCCGCCGCGGCCGTTCAGATGGTGCGTCTTGCCCCGGGCGAAACCGCCGTCGGGTTTGGCGAAGTTCAAACCGAGGTGCCATTTGCCGATCGCCGCTGTGCGGTAGCCGGCGCGCTGCAACACCCGCGCCACGGTTTCGCGCGTCGGCTCGATCAACGGTTCTTCATACTCCGTCCAGAGCACCATGTTCTGCAGTCGCGTCCGCCAGGAATACCGTCCTGTCAAAGTACCGTACCGCGTCGGCGTGCACACCGCGGCCGGCGAATGCGCATCCGTAAAACGCAGGCCCTCCGCCGCCAGCCGGTCGAGGTTCGGGGTCGGGATCTTCGACGCGGGATTGTAACAACGCGGGTCGCCGTAGCCAAGATCGTCGCCCAGAATCACGACGATGTTCGGCGGACGGGACGCCGGCGCCGCGCCGGCCGCAGTGGCGGCGAGCAACCCAAGGACAAACGACAACAGACCGGCGAGGCGGCGGGCAACGGGAGGAAACATAGAGGTACGCAGGTAAACTCGCTCGCGCCTACGGCAGTTCGATCGCGCCGAAATCGGGCGCGCCGACAATCGGGCGGCCGAGAATATCGTGCGTCACCGCGAGGCCAAGCGTGAGCCCGACGTCGTCGCCCGGGAGCGGCGCGATGCGCCGACCACGGTCTTTGACCAAGGCGGCGTTGGCGGGAAGGTAATCGGCGAGCTCGAGTCCGCCGGGCCGGGCAAAGGCGGCATCGCCCAGCAACGGCGCGCGATCGGCGATGCCCACGGCGTCCGGCCAATTGTCGGCGCGGAGGAAAAGATTGTTTTCGAAGACGACGCGCGGGAGCGGCCGGTCCGCGGCGCGGTCGGCGCTGAACTGGTCGCCCTTTACCATTTGGCTGCGCCCGCGGACGTGGAAGATATTGTTCGCGATCAGCACGCCTTCGGCCGTGGGCGCGACGGCGAATTTGGCCACGATGTCCTCGGCCACATAAATCGTGTTGTTGTAGAAGTAGGTGTTGAACGGACCGCGCCGCGGGCCGGAGCCGACGTAGCCGCTCAACCAAAACGTCTTCCCTTCCTGGAAGGCCCCGCCCTGCCCTTTCACGCGGTGGCCGTCGTCGATACTCACGTTGTAGCGGTAGGCGCAGTTGAAATTGTTGCCGAGGATTTCGCAGAAACCGCCGGCGTTGCGGGCGCTGAGGTTGTGCTGCACGACGATGTTGCGGCAGTGGTAATCGATGTGCACGCCGGCGGAATCGCCGGGGCCGTTGGCGTTGAGGAAACGGCTTTTTTCAATCACCACGTCGCTCGTGCCCCAGGTCCAAAGCCCGCTGCCGCGACCCCAATTGCGGGAGTCGCGCGTGCTGCCGGAGCGGTCGACGTGCAGGGCGGCGAAACGGCCGCCGCGCACGCCCGACATTTGCACGCCCGGACCGCCCGAGTGGAGAACGCGGACGCGTTCGACGCGCACGTTTCGGATGCCGTCGGTGGGCGCCGTGAATTTCAGGCCCGTGTGGTCGACGTTTTCGATGTGGCAATCGGTCACGACGAGATCGGCGAGACGGGTTTCCGCGCCTCTGACGATGAACCGGATGCCCCAACCGTAACGGCCGGTGCCGTTGGCGGTCTTCACGTCGGCGGCGGGCCGCACGAAACCGCGGTCCTCGAACGACACCTCGCGCACGTGCAGCCGGCTGAGTTGGAAATCGGCATAGCTGCCCGGCGCATCGGCTTCGATGAGCACGCCGCAGCGCAGACCCCTCTTCGGCGGTTGGTCGCGGCGGAGCCCGCCGCCGTCGGCCGTGAGCACCAGATCCGCCACGCGCACATGGCGGCTGTTTTTCAAATGCACGGCCGCGACGCAGCCGCGCGCGTCGATTGTCGCGCGGGCCTCCGCGGGCACACCGGCGGGCGCGTAACTCGAAAACACGATCGGCGCCGCGGCGGTGCCGGCGAGCCCGGCGAACGCCAACTGGCCGGCGAAGGTCTGACCGCCCGCGAGCAACACGCGGTCGCCGGCCTGCAGGCGCTGCGCATTGATTTTGTCGAGCGACTGCCACGGCGCCGCGGGCGAGGTGCCGGCGTGGGCGTCGTCGCCGGCGGGATGGACGTAGTAGGTCGCCGCGGAAACGGCCGCGGCCAACCAGACGCCGCAGAGCGCGGCCCACGCCCCGCGGACGACACGCCTCATCGGCCGGCAGCCGCGCCGGCGGGCGCGGTGAGCGCTTGCAGGCGGGCGCGGAGTTGCGCGGCGATCTGGGGATGTTGCGCGATCACGTTGGTGCGTTCGCCGGGATCGGCTGCGAGGTTGAAGAGGAGCGGTTCGACGATGCGGTTGTCGGCGAAGCGGGCATCGGAGGAATTGGCGCCGCTGCCCATGCCGGACGTCGCGGCGGTCGCGTTGGCGGGGATGAATTTCCAGTCGCCCTGGCGCAACGCGAGCGTGTTGGACAAACCGTGGAGCACCGTGTGGTCGCGGAGCTGCTCCGTCGTTTCGCCGAGCAGCACGCGCGAAAGATCGAGACTGTCGGGCGCGACGGCGGGGGACGATTGCCCGCCGGCGATCCGCGCCAGGGTGGCGTGGAGATCGACGAGGCTGAAGATTTGGTCCGTGACGCGCGGCTTGATCCGCGCGGGCCAACGCGCGATCAGCGGCACGCGGCAGGCGGCCTCGTAAACGAGGTACTTCGCGCCGCGCCAGGGACCGGCGGGGCGGTGGTCGCGGAGGTCCTCGACGGAGCGGTCGAAGTAGCCGTCGAAGAGCACGGGGCCGTTGTCGCTGGTGAAAATCACGAGGGTGTTGTCGGCGAGTTTGAGGCGGTCGAGCGCGCGCATGATTTCGCCGGTGGCCCAGTCGAGCTGCTGGATCACATCGCCGCGGACGCCGGTTTCGCTCGTGCGTTCGAACGGCGGCTCCGCCACGCGCGGCACGTGCGGCTCGAAGAGGCCGACGCTGAGGAAAAACGGGGCGTCCTTGCGGCGTTCGAGGAAGGCGACGGATTGCCGCACGACGGTGGACGTGAGTTCCTCGTCTTTGAACCGCGCGGCCTGGCCGCCCTTCATGAAACCGATGCGGCTGATGCCGTTGATGATGACGCCGGAGTGCTGGGCGTCCGCGCCTTGTTTGAGCAAATCGGGCCGTTCGAGGCCGGTGGGACCGTCGCCGAGATTCTTGAGATAACTTACTTCGATGGGATCCGCGGGATCGAGGCCGACGACGCGGTGGTTCTCGATCCAGACGGAGGGCACGCGGTCGACGGTGGCGGGGATGATGTGGCTGTAGTCGAAACCGATTTCGCGCGGGCCGGGTTTGATCTCGCGGTTGAAATCCACGGCGACCTGCCCGTCGCCGAGGCCGAGGTGCCATTTGCCGACGACGCCCGTATGGTAGCCGGCGCGGCGCAGCATTTCCGGGAGCGTCAACCGGCCCGGCGCGATGCTGAGCGGCGCGTCGCCGTCGAGGATGCCGGTTTTCTTCACCGGCTGCCGCCAGGCGTATTCGCCGGTGAGGATGGCGTAGCGCGTGGGGGTGCAGGTGGACGACGGCGCGTAGCCGGAGGTGAAACGCACGCCCTGCACCGCGAGGCGGTCGAGGTGCGGGGTCTTGATCCGGGTGGCGCCGTAGCAACCGACGTCGCCGTAGCCGAGATCGTCGGCGACGATGAGCACGATGTTGGGCGGTCGGGCGGCGGCCGCCCCGGCCGCGGGCGCGAATACCGCGGAACCAAGGACGAGCCCGGCGAGGACGCAGGCGGCGGGGACGGCGGAGCGGAGTTTCACGGAAGCAAGGAAGCGCCCCGGGCTCAGAACGTGAACGTGCTGGCGAGCGTCCAGCGCGTTTCGTTGGGAATGCGGATGACGGCGAGGGAACCGTCGGGATTGGCCGTGACGGGGATGTCGTCGCCGTTGCCCCAGGCGTTGCGCACGTTGAGCTGCAGGCGCCAGTCGACGTTTTTGAAAATCTTGCGGCGGTAGGTGACCCAGAAGTCGCCGGCCAATTCCTCTTTGCCGAAGAACGGATTCGCGAGGTCGGGAAACTGCGTCTGCATCACGGGATCGTTGTCGGCGATCTGGCTCGTGCTGGTGTAGAGTTTGTTCGTCGCGACGATCTTTTCTTTGAGGGCCTGGCCGGTGAGGAAGGGCGCGCCGATCGCGATCTTGTCCTGCCAACGCACCGAGGTGCCGGCGCTCATCGCCTTGAGAATCGGATGTTCGAAGCCGCGGAAATCGTAGGTCGTGGTGAAGTTCGCGCGCCACTTGCGTTGTTCGGGGGAAACGGCGCCGTCGCGAGCGAGCGTGGCCGCGAGGGAATTGCCGACGTTGCTCGCGAACCGCGTGGCGGCGGTTTGCCGTTCCGGCAAGGCCGGGCCCTGGTCGATCCCGAGCAAATTGAACTTCACGAGATTGGCGTAGACGGCGTCGGCGACCTGCTTGGTGAGCTGGGCGGAGCCGCTGACGACGGTTTCCTGTTTCGCGACGTTGAAGGAAACGCGCCAGTGCCGGGTCAGGTTGCCGACGAGCTCGGCCTCGAGGCCGCGGGCATCGAGATCGCTCGTGTCGGTGAGGCCGGCGAGGCCGTCGGAAAGCACGGCGGTGCCGGTGGCGTTGAACCGCATATTCTTCAGCGTGCGGGTGGGCTCGGGGTGCAATTGGAAGAGCGCGGCGTAGAGCTGCTGGTAGGACGAGTAGCCGGCGGCGACGACGCCGGGGATGGTGTTGAAGGCGATGCCCTGGGTCTGCGCGGTGACGTAGCGGTCGACCATGAAGCTCGGGTAATTGTACACGCCGCCGGTGGCGCCCTGGGCGTTGTTGCTGCTGTTGGTCTGGACGGTATGGAATTGGTTCACGCGCAGCGAAACGCGGCGGTCGAGGAATTCGGCCAGCACGCCGTATTCGCGCGTGGTGCCGGCGGGCGCGTCGATGATCCGGCCCTCGAGGTTGGTCCGGACGTTGACCGGATTGAAGTTGCCGGAGGAGTTGTAGAAACCGCCGAGCTCCATCCCGAGCGGCAGGTGTTTCGTGAACGCGCGCGGCAGGCGGGCGACGGTGCTCCAGGTGAAGTTGCGGCCGCGTTCGTCGAGGTTGGGCCGCGAGTCGAAGCGGAGGTTCGCGTTGTTGAGGGAGTCGTCGGGATTGCGCGTGTTCCCGATGCTGGAATACGTGCGCAAGTGGTCCCAGCGCCAGCCGACCACACTCACGAGCGTGTTGCGGAAAAAGTCGCTCTTGAGGCTGAAGGATTCGGAACCGACGAGCTGGCGGCTCTTGGCATTGCCGTTGAGGAACCGGGAAACCCCCATCGGCTCCGTGACCATGCGGCGGCCGGTGAAGTCGAAAAAGCTGACGTTGTACGTGTCGCCGCTGCGGGGCAGGCGGGCGTCGACGACGTTGGTGACACGGACGTCGTTGATCGTGGCGGCGTTGAGCACGGAGGGCCCGAGGTATTGGACGACGATGGGGGTGGTGCGGAAGTTGCCGCTGTTGGTGGCCTGGAAAACGCTGGCGTTGAGGTTGCGCGTGGAGCTCGTCCAGCCGGTGGCGTAGTTGAACGTGGCGGCGTCGCTGCGATGCCGCGTGTGCAGGCCGGTGAAGATATGGTTGCCGAGCGGGAGGCCGAAGAATTTCCGGCCGCGGTCCTCGAGATCGAGGCGGTAGAACGCGGTCGCGCGGAAGGCCTCGCGCAGCCCCTGCTGCGTGCGGTCGGTGATGCCTTGCTGGGTAATGAAGGGGCGGCCGACGTTGGGATTGGGCTGGTCGTTGGAAAGGTACTGCGCGACATCGATGGCGATGCCGCCGCCGGGGGCGCCGCCGCCGTTGTCGCCGAAGGAAAAGGGCAGCAGGCGCGTGGACTTGGTGCGCTGCTGGTTGTAAGCGATCTCGAGACCGCCGCGGCCGCCGAAAAGCTCCTGGGTGAAGGCGAGGTTGCCGACCTGGAAGACCTGGTCGATGTGGTTGAGCCCGCCGCTGAGGAGGCGCTCGCGGTAGTCGAAAATCGCGCGGTTCTGCAGCGTGGTGCCGACAAATCCCGTGGGCACGACGCTCCCGCTGTAAAACGTGTCGATCGCCTCGCGGCCGTTGGGATTCTGGGCGTAGCGGATGCGGCCCATGATGCCGGCGATGCCGGCCAGCGCGGGATTGTTGGAACTGGCGTAGCCCGGCGCGGCCTGGCCCGGCGTGTCGAAGACGACGGGAATCTGGATGAAGTACGGCACGCCGATGCCCGGATTGGCGGCGACGATGGCGGCCGAGCTCTGGCGGTTGTCGACGGTGACGCGCGGGCGATACGAGAACGTCGGCGAACCGGCGACCAACCGCGGATTCACCGCCGTGCCGGGGAGCGCGGCGATGGCGGGATTCGGCGCCTGGAAAAAATTCAGCATCGAGTTCACCGGCGGAATCACGTTCACCGGATTGGACTGGCTGTCGCCGATTTCCCCCGTGGCGCGGACCGTGGATTTGCCGAGCCAGGTCGATTTCTTGCCGTCGCGGAGCACGACGGTGAGGGCGCCGAAGATCCGGCGTTTCCGGTCGAAGGCGGGTTCCTGCCGGTAATTGTTCTGTTCGTTGACGGAGGCGATGCGCAGCGCGATGCGGCCCTTCTCGAGCACGCGGTTGAGATCGAGCGTGGCGCGGTACGATTCCATCGAGCCGAAGCGCGTGCCGATCTCGGTGCGGTTGCGTTGCAGCTGCGGCTGCACGGTCGAGCCCTCGATCACGCCGGCGGGATTGCCGATGCCGAAGAGCAGCGAGTTGGGGCCGCGGCTGATCGTGACGCCGGAGGAATTGTAGGCGTCGAAGGGAATATCGGTGATGAAGTAGTCGCGCGTCGTCGTCGCCGCGCCGATGCCGCGCACGCGGTTGTTGGCCTGCGGATTCTCGCGGCTCTCGGATTGGTTGGGCCGGCCGGAAGACGTCTCGCCGCCGGCGAAATTGCCGGAAACGCCGCCGATTTCCGTGCCCGTGGTGAGCGAGAGCAGTTCGCCGAGATTGGTCGCGGCGGTGTCGCGCAAAAACTCCGGCGTCACGATGCTGATGGCCGCGCCGACATCGCGCAGCGCGGTGTTGATGCGCGTGCCCGCGAGCGTGCTCGTGGCGGCGTAGCCGACATGTTCGTCCTCGGTGACGACGAAGGGATTGAGTTTGAGCGTTTCCTCGGGCGCGGCGTTCGGCGCGGGCAAGGCCGGAGGCTTGGCGGGACCGGTATCGGACTGGGCGGAAGCGACGGCGGCGCACAGGCAGCCGGCGGCAAGGCAGGAAGCGACGAAGGTAGTCTTCACGGGCATGGGCATGGGGTTGGAGAAACGGACGCCGGCGGAACGAACGGCGACGGCGGGGCGAGCGGGGTGGCTCAACACCAAGGAGCCCGCTCGTTCCGGACTTGGCGAGCCCGCAAAACAAAAACCCCGCCGCCGGCCCGGCCCGTACTGAAAGATGGATTCCCGCGCCGCTCCCTGCATCGTCGACGCACCCCCCATGAAATTCCTCCGCGTTTTCCTGTTCCTCCTCGCTCTCCCCGTGTTCGCCCAGGACGGCTTCGTCCCGCTCTTCAACGGCAAGGACCTCGCCGGTTGGGACGGCGAGCCCGGCCTCTGGAAGGTCGAGGACGGCGTCATCGTCGGCACCAGCGAGCCCGGCCGCCCGAAGACGAATTCGTTCCTCATCTGGCAGGGCACGGCCAAGGACTTCGAGCTGCGCGCCACGGTCCGCGTCGTCGGCGACAACAACTCCGGCATCCAGTACCGCAGCCGCCGCCTCCCCGAAGTCACGCCGTGGACCATCCTCGGCTACCAATGCGACGTCCATCCGGTCGCCGTGCACACCGCCATGACCTACGAGGAACGCGGCCGCGGCATCTTCGGCTACAACGGCGTCGACGTCGTCATGGATCCGACCGGCCAACGCTGGCAGGTCGGCGAGCGCCCGCGCGTGGCCGCCGACATTTCCCAGTGGAACGAATTCACCGTCATCGCCCGCGGCAACCGGCTCGAACACAAGGTCAACGGCCGCACGACCTCCGTCTTCATCGACCACGACGAAAAGAACCGCGCCCTTGCCGGCCTCATCGCCATCCAGCTCCACGCCGGCAACGCGCACAAAACCTACGTGAAACAGGTGCTGCTGAAGACGCTCGGGGACGCCCCGGTGCTGCCGTTCGACGAAGCCGCCCTGCCCGCCGGCGCCAAGAAAATCGACAAACCCAAAGTCGTCTCCGCCCAGGGCAAGAACCCGCCGGCGAAAAAGGCCCCGGCGAAGCAGAAAAATTAGCGCGGCAACGCGCCGACCCGGCGCCTGAATCACCGCTCCGGGCCACGGATTCCGCGATCGCGGCGTTTCCCCGCGTGGGCCGGCTATTACCGGCGCGCTTCCGGCCGGATAGAGGGACCTGCGGCCCCGGCTCCGACCGTAACTGCACCGTCGTCGTCGGCGTCATCGCCGCTTCCGCCATGCCCCGACCGACGCTCACTTCCGCCCTCTTCGTCTTCGTGCTCGGCGCCGGCTGGCCCGGCCCGGCCCGCGCGCAGTCGGTCTTCGACCGTTTCGACCGCAACGGCGACGGCAAAATCACCCGCGAAGAGTTGCCGAATGCGGCCGCCTTCGACCGCTTCGACGCCGACCGGGACGGGACCATCAGGCGCGACGAATTTGCGCGCACCGCCGGCCGCGGAGAATCGGCGACCGGCACCGCCGGCACACGCGCGATCGATGCCGTGGTGAAACAATTCGACGCCAACGCCGACGGGAAAATCACGCGCGAAGAGGCGGCCGCGGCGGCGTGGTTCAACCGCGCGGACGCCGACGCGGACGGCGTGATCGACGCCGCCGAACTGGAAATCGTCCGCCGGCTCGCGGCCCGCGGCGGCGGCGCCCGCGGCGCCTTGCCCGACACGCCGCCGGCGATGTCCGAGCAGGAAGTGCGGCAAGTCACGAGCGGCCCCGAAGTGCTCAAGCCGGGCGAGGTGGGCATCGGGCGCATGGTGGCCGACGTGGCCTTCACCGACCTCGCGGGGTCCACCCGGCGCCTGGCCGACATCGCCCGGGGCAAGAAAGCAGTCGTCGTCGCGCTGACCAGCGCCACCTGCCCGGTCAGCAAACGCTACCTGCCCAGCCTCGCCGCGCTGGCCAACGAACTCGCCGCGCGGGACATCGCGCTCCTGCTGGTGAATCCCTTCGCGAGCGAGACCGCGGCCGAGATTCGCGCGCAACTCGCCGGGCACGCGTTCAAGGCGATCTACGTCCACGATCGGGACCAGGCGCTCGCCGGCGCGCTCCGCGCCCGCACGACGACCGAGGTCTTCCTCCTGGATGCCGCCCGCACGCTGGTCTATCGCGGCGCCCTCGACGACCAATACGGCGTCGACTACAGCCTCGACGCCCCGCGCCACACCTACCTGCGCGACGCCGTCGCCGCCCTGCTGAACGACCGAACTCCCGCCGTGCAAGCCACGGCGGCCCCGGGCTGTGAGCTCGACCTCGCCACCGCGGAAGGCACGTCCGCCGCCTCGCCCGTGAACTACCACCGGGACGTGGCGCGCATTCTGCGGCAGAACTGCGCGACCTGCCATCGCGACGGCGGGATCGCGCCCTTCGCCCTCGACAACCTCGCGGCCGTGAAGGAACGCGCCCGCACGATCAAACGCGTGGTCCGCGAGGGCACGATGCCGCCGTGGTTCGCCGCCCCTCCGCCGGAAGGCGCTGCGAATCCGTGGGCCAACGACCGTTCGCTCTCGGCGCGCGACCGGGCCGATTTGCTCGCGTGGATCGATTCGCCCGACCGTCCGGCCGGCGATCCGGCCGAGGCCCCGGCGCCGCGCACCTATCCCGCCGAGTGGAGCATCGGCACTCCCGACGCCATTCTCCCGCTGAGCCGCCCCTACGAGATCAAGGCCACGGGCTTCATACCGTACCAGTTCGACGTCGTGCAGACCGGGTTCACGGAAGACAAATGGGTGCGTGCGTACGAAATCCTGCCGAGCGAACGCGACGTGGTGCACCACGTCATCGTGCAGGTCCACGAGCCCGGCGCCGACCCGCGCGACCGCGAGGAAGGCGCGGGCGGCTACTGGGCGGTGTATGTGCCCGGCAACGGGGCGCACACCTATCCCGACGGCTTTGCCCGGAAGCTCCCCGCCGGGGCGAAGGTGAGTTTCCAGATCCACTACACCCCCAGCGGCACGGCAAAAAAAGAACGCCTTCGCCTCGGCCTCGTTTTCGCGCCGACCCCGCCGCTCCACGAAGTGAAAACCGTGGCCGTCGCCCATCGCCGGCTCGCCATCCCGCCCGGCGCCGCGAACCACGTCGAGACCCGCACGCAGCGCGTGCCGTTCGACCTGCCCGTGACCGGCTTCATGGCGCACATGCACGTCCGGGGAAAAGCGTTCAAGTACGAGGTCGCCTATCCCGACGGCACGACGGAGACCCTGCTCGACATCCCGCGCTACGATTTCAACTGGCAACTGCGCTACGATCTCAAACAGCCCAAGCTGCTCCCGCGCGGCAGCACGGTGAAGATCACCGCCGTTTTCGACAACAGCCCCGCCAACCGCGCCAATCCCGATCCGACCAAGCTCGTCCGCTGGGGCAGCCAGACCGTGGACGAAATGATGATCGGCTATCTGGAGTACTTCACGCCGGTGGGCCGGCCGGTCGCCGACGCCCGGGCCGCCCGGCCATAGGCGCCGGGGCGGCGGACGACGCGCGGAATATGCTCGGGGTGCGGCCGGGATCCATCGGGGAAAGTCCGTCCAAACACCTGCGCAAAACCACGTCGCAACTGGGCCGTCGTCGCGCTCCTGGCGCCTCCGGCCGGAGAAGACTTCCCCTGTGCCGTCGGCACGGATCTGTCCGGCGGACCGGATCTCCCACCGGAGAAAAACTGGAGCGGGCGGAGGGAATCGAACCCTCGAGACCAGTTTGGAAAACTGGGGTTTTACCACTAAACTACGCCCGCGTGGCGCAGGGCCGAAAGCTTCCGCCGGCTGCTCCGCCGGTCAAGCCTCCACTCGGGCCGACGCGGGTCCGTACGCTTTCCAAGGCCACTGCACGCAACCGTCCACGTCCCGGATCAGCGCGAAATCCGTCTTTCCCTTCAGCACGAACGGCAGCACCTCGGTCGTCGCCGGCAAAAGCGCCCGCGCCGCCCGCCAGCTCTTGCCACTGACGTACACGTCGTCGACCAGCAGCACGCGTCGCCAATTGCCCAGCTCCGGCACCGCCGCCAGCAGGCGCGGTTCGTCGAACTGCGGCGTGTTCGTTTCATCGCGGTAGTTCAACGCGATTGTCTTCAGCCCGACGCCGAGCCGCTGCGCCACCAGCGCCGCCGGCACCGTGCCGCCGGTCGCGATTCCCACCACGCCGTCGATGCCCGCGGGAAACCGCCACGCGGCCAGCCGCGCCACGATGTCCTCGAACGCCAGCGGCGTCATGCCGCGGGCGTAGCCGTTTTCGGATACAGCCGCACCAGCGCCGCGTGGAGTCCCAGCAGCACGACGAGACCCGCCGCCCCGCCGACCACGGATTGCGCGAAGAACGCGAGCGGCGCCCCGATGTCGCCGAAGATTCCGACCGCCGCCTGCAACGCCGTCGTCACAGTCTTCGCCGCCAGGTAGGCCAGCGGCGCCAAAGCCCAGAACCGCGGCCAACGCCGCGCCCCGGCCGCGACGAACAGCGCGAAAATCGTCAGCTCCACGCTCAGCACCGAGAGAAATTTCCACGCCGGCAAGCCCGTGAAGAGCAGATTCACGACCGGTGCGAAGAGCCCGACGACCACGCCGAGCCGCGCCCCGAACAGATACGCCGCGACCAAGGTCGCCCAGAACATCGGCAACAGGTGCGCGCCGAGCGGGCGCTCGCCGGACCAAGGCGCCAGATGCACCGCGAACGGCACCAACCACGCCACCGCCAGCAGCACGACGGTTTCGCGCACTCCGGCCGGCTTGAACGTCGCTTGGGGGGCAGTCGCCGCGAGAGGGGAATTCATGGCGGAGCGGAAATTACGGCGCGACACTGCCGGTGCAAACTCCAATCGTGCCGCCGCGCCCGCCCGCCGTGAACCTCGTCCTCTTCGAACCCGCCGAACTCGACCGCCCGCTCCCGCGCGGCGATCGGCGCGCCGTGCATCTGCTCGACGTCCTGCGCCGCCGGGCCGGCGACACCTTCGACGCCGGTCTCGTCGGCGGCTCCCGCGGCAAAGGCACCGTGGTCGCGATCGGCCCCGCAGCCGTGACCCTCGCGTTCACCTGGGACGCCGTCCCGTTGCTGCCTTTGCCGTCGCTCACTTTGCTCGTCGGCCTGCCGCGCCCGCAGACCGCGCGCGACATCCTCCGGGATGCCACGACCCTCGGCGCCACCGCGCTTCATTTTGTGCGCACGGAAAAAGGCGAACCGAGCTACGCCACCAGTTCGCTCTGGTCGTCGGGCGACTGGCGCCGGT
>NEUS01000132.1 GCA_002288455.1 Opitutia bacterium Tous-C1TDCM | reverse complement strand
GAGAGGGCGGCGGCTTCCTCGTTGCCGCCGATGGCGTAGAGGTAGCGGCCGAACGGCGTGTGCCGGGTGAGGAACCAGACGCCGCCCGCGGTCGCGGCGAGAATCACGAGCGAGAGCGGCACGCCGCGGAAGCGGTTGCAGATTTCGACGAGGCCGAGCACGGCGGCGGCGGCGACCGTGCCCTGGAGCAAGACGCGCGGCAACGGCGGCACGGGCAGTCCGTGTTGCACCCGCGCCTGCCGGCCTCGCCAAGCGAGGTACGCCGCGCCTGCGAGCACGGCGGCGGCAAGGGCGAAGCCGACGGGACGGGGCAGGTAGTAGGTCGTGAGGAGAGAGTAGAGATTGTCCTGGTCGCCGCGGGCCACGGGCACCGTGGAGTTTCCGATCACGAGCCAGAAGAGACCTTTGAAAATCAGCAATCCGCCGAGGGTGATGATGAACGACGGGATGCGTTGCCCGACAATCAAGGTCCCCATCAGCGTCCAGAGCACGAGGGCCGCGACGAAGGCGAGGCCGAGCGCCGCGGGGGCGGGCCAAGCGTGCTGGAAAACCAATACGGCCGCGATGCCGCCGACGAGACCGACGCCGCTGCCGACCGAGAGATCGATCTGCCCGGTGAGCAAAATCATGAACATGCCGAGCGCGAGCGTGCCCGTGATCGAGAACTCGACGATGAGCTGCGTGAGATTGCGCGGGCCGAGGAAGGCGCTTTCGCGGGTCGCGAAGAAGACGCAGATCGCGAGCAGCGCGAGCGGCATCGCGAGGTTCTGCAGCAGGCGGCGGGAATTCATCGCGGGGGAAATTGGTTCCATGGCATCGGGCCTAGGCGGCCAACCGGCCCATCGCGGCGGCAAGGAGCGTCTCCGGATGGAAATCCCGGCGCGCGAATTCGCCGCCGATGCGGCCGGCGGCGAGCATGACGATGCGGTCGCTCATGCCCATGAGCTCGGGCAATTCGCTCGAGACCAAGACGACGGCTTGGCCGGCGGCGGTGAGGCGGTTGACGAGTTCGTAAACTTCAAGTTTCGCGCCGACGTCGATGCCGCGGGTGGGTTCGTCGAGCAGCACGACCTTCGGTTCCGTCATGAGCGCTTTGCCCAGGACGATTTTCTGCTGGTTGCCGCCGGAGAGGCCGCCGGCGCGGGCGTGTTGGCCCGGCGCCTTGATGCGGAGCGAATCGAAGAAATCTTGGTTCCGGCGGAATTCGGCGACGCGGTCGACTCGGCCGGTGGCGACGGTGAAACGCGGCAGGCTGGAGAGGGAAAGGTTGAAGCCGATTTCCTGCTCGAGCACGAGGCCGTAGCGGCGGCGGTCTTCGCTCGCGAGCACGAGGCCGCGGGCGATGGCCTCGCGCGGGGAGGCGGCATGGAACGGTTGACCCTCGAGCCGCACTTCGCCCGCCGAGCGGTGGCCCCAGGCGCCGAAGAGGTGCATGAGCAACTCGGTGCGGCCGGCGCCCATCAGGCCGCCGAAGCCGAGCACTTCGCCGGGGCGCAGCGAAAAGGAAATGTCCCGCAGGCGGGCGGGCGCGCCGGGCGAAGGAGCAACGTCGAGATTCCGGACTTCGAGAATCGGCGGGCGGCCGGCGGCATCGGCCGGCGGGGCCTGCCGCGGAAACAATTCCGTGATCTCGCGCCCGACCATGTGGCGGATGACTTCGGGAATCGCGGTCGCGGCGCGATCGAGGGTGACGACGCTCGCGCCGTCGCGGAGCACGGTGATGCGGTCGGCGAGGGCGAAGACTTCGTCGAGCTTGTGCGAAATGTAGATGCAGGCCGTGCCCTGCGCGCGCAGACGACGCAGATGGCCGAGCAGCACGGCGACTTCCTGTTCCGTCAACGCGGCGGTGGGTTCGTCGAGGACGAGAATGCGGGAGCGCTTGTCGATGGCGCGGACAATCTCGACGAGTTGCTTCTGGCCGATGCCGAGTTCGCGCACCGGCGTTTCGGGCGCGAGGGCGAGGCCGAAGTCGGCGAGCAACGCGGCGGCGCGCCGGTGCATTTCCAGCCAATCGATGCGCCAGCCGCGGCGCGGGGCGCGGCCGAGGAAGATGTTTTCCGCGACGCTGAGTTCGTCGACGAGGGCGAATTCCTGGGTGATGACGGCGAGGCCGGCGGCTTCGGCATCGCGGATCGAGCGGAACGCCGCGACGGCGCCGTCGACCGCGAGTTCGCCCTCGTAGCTGCCATGCGGGTGAATGCCGGCGAGCAGTTTGATCAGCGTCGATTTGCCCGCGCCGTTCTCGCCGCAGAGGGCGTGGATTTCGCCGGGCCGCAGGTCGAAGTTGACGTCGCGCAACGCCACGACGCCCGGAAAGCGCTTGGTCAGCGCGCGGGCGGCGAGGAGCGGCGGCATGAAGACGGGCGCGGGGAAAGCGTTACTTCAACGCTTCGGCTTTGTGGAAGCCGTCGGCCACGACGGTCGACATGAGGTTGGCCTGGTCGACGGCGACGATGCTCTCGAAGATGGAAGGCACCTGCTTGACGCCGTTGTCGAGCGCGGCGGTGGCGGCGGGGCGTTTGCCCTGGGCGACTTCGACGGCGACGCGGGCCGCGAGCGAGGCGAGGTTCTTGAGCGGTTTGTAGATCGTCATCGCTTGCGTGCCGCGGAGGATGCGCTGGCAAGCGGCGAGGTCGGCGTCCTGGCCCGTGACGAGGACCTTGCCGGCGAGGCCGTCTTCCTGAAGCGCCTGGATGGCGCCACCGGCGGTGCCGTCGTTGGAAGCGATGACGGCGTCGATCGCGCGGCCGGCCTTGGTCACGGCGGCGTTCATGATCTTTTTCGCGTTCTCCGGTTTCCAATCGAGGGCCCAGTCTTCGTGCACGACCTGGACTTTGCCGGCCTTGATCAGCGGGAGGAGAATGTTGTCCTGGCCCTGCTTGAAGAGCTTGGCGTTGTTGTCGGTGGGGGCGCCGTAGATGCGGACGATGCGGGCGGGCCGGCCGGCGGGGAGGCGCGCCGCGAAATAGCCGGCCTGGGCCTCGCCGACCTTCACGTTGTCGAAAGTGAGATAGTAGTCGATCGGGGCGTTGAGGATGAGGCGGTCGTAGGCGATGACGGGAATCTTGGCTTCGTTGGCGGATTTGACCGCGCGCGTCATGGCGGCGCCGTTGTGCGGCACGATCACGAGGACATCGACGCCGCGGCTGATGAGCGATTCGACATCGCGAACCTGGCGGGTGTCGTCGCTGTTCGCGGACTGCACGATGACGGAGGCGCCGAGTTTTTTCGCCTCGGCGATGAAGGTGTCGCGGTCGCGCTGCCAGCGCTCCTCCTTCAACGTGTCGAGGGAGAGACCGATGACCGGCTTGTCCTTCGACGCGTGGACGGCGGGGACAAGCAGGGCGAAAACCAGGAGGAAAAAGCAGGGGCGGAGTTTCATGACGCGACGGAACGGGGAATGCGGATTTACAACCGCGGGGTGAGTCGTGAGGCTTGCGGGCGCGTGAGTCTCGACAACCCAAAACTGCTTTCGTTGCCCGCCGCGATGGCGTGGCGCGAAAACCTCCGGGCGGAAGGCCGCCGCGTCGTGCTGACGAACGGCGTCTTCGATCTCCTGCACACGGGGCACCTTTACTACCTGCAACAGGCGCGGCGGTTGGGCGACGCGCTCATCATCGCGCTCAACGCCGACGCCAGCGTGCGCGCATTGAAGGGACCGTCGCGGCCGGTGCAAAGCGAAGAGCAGCGCGCCTACGCGCTCGCGGCACTGGCCTGCATCGACGCGGTCGTGATCTTCCGCGAGCCGCGGCTGACGGCGGAGATCCACGCGCTGCGGCCGGACGTTTACTGCAAGGCCGGGGATTACACGTTGGAGAAACTGAATCCCGAGGAACGCGCGGCGCTGCAGGCCCACGGCGCGCGGATCGAGTTCATGCCGTTTTTGCCGGGATTCTCGACGACGCAGCTGATTGCGCGGATCAAGGCGGCCGGGGAAATCTGAAGCCGTCGATTCCGACCATGCGTATCGTCATTCTCGGTTCCGGTCGCGGCTCCAATGCCGAGGCCATCTTGCAGGCGCAAACGGCCGGGCGGCTCGGGCGCGGCCAAGTCGTGCAGTTGTTTTCCGACAAGGCCGACGCCGGGATTTTGGCGCTCGGGCCGCGGTTTGGGGTGCCGGCGGCGTATGTCGATCCGGCGCCGTTCAGGACGAAGCTGGATGGCGAGGGAGAGCAGCGGTACATCGCGACGATCGCGGCATGCGCGCCGGACCTGATCGTGCTCGCGGGGTTCATGCGCGTGCTGAAGCCGCCGTTCATCGCGGCTTTCGCTGGCAAGATCATCAATTTGCATCCGAGCCTGCTGCCGAGTTTCCCGGGGCTCGACGGCATCGGGCAGGCGTTCCGCCGCGGCGTGAAGATCACCGGCTGCACGGTGCATCACGTGACCGCGGAAGTCGACGGCGGGCCGATCATCGACCAGACAGCCGTGCGCATCGAGGAAACGGATACTTTGGAAACGCTTGCGGCCAAGGTGCACGCGGCGGAGCACGCGCTCTTGCCGGCGGTGATCGCGCGGCTCGCCGCCGCGCAGTCCTGACCGAAAGGAAGCATGGACGGCCGGCCGCGGATTCTGGTGATCGAGGACGAGCCCGCGATCGCGGACACGCTGCTCTATGCGCTGCGCACGGAAGGATTCGCGCCGGAGTGGTGCGGTACCGGGCGCGAAGGGCTGGCCCGGTTGGCGACGGAGAAGATTGCGCTCGTGGTGCTCGACGTCGGATTGCCGGACGGGAGCGGATTCGATTTCTGCAAGGAGATCCGTCAGCGCTCGGCCATTCCGGTGCTGTTCCTGACGGCGCGAAACTCGGAACTCGACCGCGTGCTAGGGCTGGAGATCGGTGGCGACGACTATTTGGTGAAACCGTTCAGTCCGCGGGAGCTCACGGCGCGGGTGAAGGCGGTGCTGCGGCGGACCGGGACGGCCGGCGTTGCGGTGCCGGTTCCCGCGGCTCCCTTGCCGGCCGCGGCGGACACCGAGTGGCGCGTCGACGACGAGCGCTGCCGGATCAGTTTCCGCGGCCGGGCGCTTGAGTTGACGCGCTACGAATTCCGGTTGTTGCGCGTCTTGGTCGGGCGACCGGGCCGCGTGTTCACGCGCGAGCAATTGATGTCGGCCGCGTGGGAGGAGCCGGAGGCGAGCCTTGATCGGACGGTCGACGCGCACATCAAGACGCTGCGCGCCAAATTGCGGGCCGCCGTGCCGGACGCGGATCCGATCCAGACGCACCGCGGTCTCGGTTATTCGCTGCGTGAAGCGGGAGCCGCCGGGCCGTGAGAATCCGGACGGCGATCTTCGGCGTGTACGTCGGCGCGTCGGCGCTGGGCTTCGTGGCGCTGATGTTTCTGGTGCTGCGGGATGTCCGGCTCCGCTACGTCGAGTCGATGCGCCGCACGCTGGGCGACACGGCGGCGTTTCTCGCGGTCTTCGCGGCGGAAAGCGGGAGCGAGCCCGCGGGGTGGCGGGCGCGGCTGGGGCAATTGCCGCCGCAGTCCGATCTGTTGCGCGTGTTTGCGTGCGAGGCGGACGGGCGCGTGGTGTTCGATTCGTCGCACGGGAAGGATGTCGGCCAGGTTTACCGCTGGTCGATGACGGGCGGCGGGCGGGTTGCAACGGAAGGATACACCGTGGCGAACGTCGCGGAGGTGGACGGGGAGCTGCGCGTGGTGGCGCCGGTGCGGATCGCCGGCGAGCTGCGCGGCTGGGTCGGCGTGGGCCGGCCGCTGGCGACCGTGGCCGAGGGCGTAAGCGCGGCGCGGTGGCGGCTGGCAACGTACGCGGCGTTGATTGCGGCGGCGATGACGGCGGCGGGGTGGTGGATTGCGAACCGGCTGACGCATTCGCTGGAGCGCCTGACGGAGTACGCGCAGGCCGTGCGCGACGGGCGGACGGCGGCGCCGCCGGCTTCGCGCGCGAAGGAGATTGAGGCGCTGGCGCGGGCCTTCGAGGAAATGCGCGTCACGCTCGAAGGGAAACTGCACGTGGAGCGCTACACGCAGGCGCTGGCGCACGAATTCAAGGCGCCGCTGACGGCGATTCGCGGTGCGGCGGAATTGCTGGCGGAGAATCCGCCGGCGGAGGATCGCGCGCGGTTCGCCGCCAACGTGCTCGGCGAAGCGGAGCGGCTGCGGCGCATTGTGGAGCGGCTGCTGGAGCTGGCGGCGCTGGAATCGCGGCGCGCGGGGCCGGCCTCCGAACTTCTGGAGATGGCGAACTTGGCAAAGCAAGTCGTCGCGGAAACGCGCGGGATGGCGGAGGCGCGCGGAGTCGGCGTGGTAGCGGCGGTTCCCGCGGCGTTGCCGGTCCAGGGCGATGCGTTTCTGCTCGGACAGGCGCTGGGCAATCTGATCCAGAATGCGTTGGAGTTTTCGCCGCCGGGCAGCGAGGTGACGGTGACTGCGCGGGCCGAAGGCGGTGCGGTGGTGGTCGAAGTGGACGATCGCGGGCCCGGTGTGCCCGACTACGCGTTGGCGCGGGTGTTCGAGCGCTTCTATTCGCTGCCGCGGCCGGATACGGGGCGGAAGAGCAGCGGACTGGGTCTCAGTATTGTGCGGGAGATCGCGCGGTTGCACCGCGGCGAAGTCACGCTCGCCAATCGGGCGACCGGTGGGGCGAGGGCGACGTTCGTGCTGCCGGCGGGAGATACCTGAACGTTCGGCGGCTTCATGCCGATTTCATGCGGCCTTCATGAAGGCTTCGAACGGGCGCGGCAGACTCGCCGGCATGAATCCTCCTCCGCCTGTGCTCGCGACCCGACCTGTTTCCGGCCGGCGCCACGCCGTCACGATCAAGCTGCTGTTCATCGCCGCGCTCGTGCTGATTCTCGTTGTGCCGTTGCAGATGGTGAATGCGTTGCGGGAGGAGCGGGCGGCAAACCTCGCGCAGGGCTTGGCGCCGGTGGCGGCGACAGCGGACCTGCGGGAGCGGGCGGTCGCGTTGCCGGCGACGGCGGAGTTCGATGCGTACCGGATGGTCGAGCGGGCGGTGAAGCACGGGCCGCTGGTGCTGGGGTTGGTGTTGGTGGCGTTTTTCCTGTTCGAGACGCTGACGGAACTCCGGCTGCATGCGTTCCACTACGGCCTTGTCGGAGCGGCGCTGGTGCTGTTTTTCCTGGCCTTGTTGGCACTGGGCGAAGTGGTGCCGCCGGAGGCCGCCTACCTCGGCGCGGCCGTCGCGTCATCGGCGCTGATCACGGGCTACAGTGCCGCGATTCTGCATTCGTGGCTGCGGGCGGGCCTGGTGGCGGTGTTGCTCGGAGCGGTGCACGCGGTGCTGTTCGTCGTGCTGCGGATGGAAGCCTACGCGCTGGTGGCGGGGACGGCGGCGCTGTTTGCCGCGCTCGGAGCCGTGATGTTCTGCACGCGGCGCGTCGACTGGCATGCGCACGAGACGGCGGCGGTGCCGGAGGCGGCACGATGAAGCGTAAGCACCTTCCCCGGCTGTGGTGCGCGTTGCAGGGACTGCTGCCGCTGGGGCCGGGATGGGCGGACGGGAAAAGTCATTGCGGCGAACCGGCATCCCCGGGACGTTCGGAGGAATGTCGCTGTTTGAAACCAAAGTCGAAATCGCCCCGGCCGGAGCCGCGGCGGCGGACGAACTGCTCCTCGAGCACGGACGCGAAAATTGGAGCGTCCTCGAGGATGTGATCGTGCGGCGCGCCTGGCTGGTCGGCATCGGCCAGGACGAGGCGACGGCGCGCGCGGAGTGGACGAGTTTGGAGCCGTTGCTCGGCGGCGCCGGGGTGGCGGTGCTCGCGCCGGCGGTCTGCCGCGTGCTCGGCGACGCGGATTGGCGCGACAGCTACAAGGCGCATTTCCATGCGTGGCAATTCGGGCGGCTGCATTGGGTGCCGGTCTGGGAGAAGGCGACGTTCCTGCTGCCGCCGGGCGACGCGGTGCTGTGGCTGGATCCCGGGCTCGCGTTCGGCACCGGCAACCACGAGACGACGCGCCTTTGCGTGGAGCGGCTGGTGACGCTGGCGGCCGGGGAGATCCGGAAATTGGATACGTTGCGCGTGATCGATGCCGGTTGCGGCTCGGGCATTCTCGCGTTGTCGGCGGCCCTGTTGGGATTTCGGGAGATTTCGGGTTTCGACAACGATCCGGAGGCTGTGCGCGTGAGCGAGGAGAACGCGGCACTCAACGGACTTGCCGGCCGCGTGGCGTTCCGAGTGGGCGATCTGGTGAGCGGACTCGCCGGCGAGAACGGAAGAGGCGATGTCGTGCTGGCGAATATCCAGGCCGATGTGCTGATGCGCTTTGCGGGCGAGTTGCTCGCGGCGGTGGCGCCGGGCGGCGTGCTGATTTTGAGCGGTATTTTGGCCCATGAAAACGCGCAGGTGCGGGCCGTTTTCGCGGCGGCGGCACCCGGCTGGAGAATCGAACACCGCGAGATGGGCGAATGGAGCGACGTGTTGCTCCGGCGGCCGGTCTAGGGAAACAGCGGCAGTGCGGCGGCCCGCGCGGCGGCGAGGCGGCGCAGGAAATCTGCGCGGGAGATTTCACGCGCGCCCAGCAGCGCGAAGTGCGGCGTCAGCTGCTGCAGGTCGATCCACGTGGAGCCGCGGGCGCGGAGGTGCTCGATCAGATGGAGCAAGCAGAGTTTCGAGCCGCCGTCGATGCGCGTGAACATGCTCTCGCCGCAGAACACGCCGGCGACGGCCACGCCGTAGAGCCCGGCGACAAGGTCGGGGCCGTCCCAGAGTTCCACGCTGTGGACGGCGCCGCGGCGGTGGAGTGCGGTGTAGGCGGCGACCATCGGCGGGATGATCCAGGTGCCGCCCTGGCCGCGGCGCGGGGCGGCGGCGCAGGCGGCGATGACGGCCTCGAACGCCGTGTCGATCGTGCGGCGGAGCGGCGCGGACTTCTGCTGCAGTTTGCGCAGCGACTTCGGCAGATGCAGATCGGTGAAATCGAGAATCGCGCGCCGGGCCGGACAGACCCACGGAATCGGATTCGCGGCGTCGCCATCGGGCCACGGAAAGATGCCGTGCCGGTAGGCGGAGGCGACGCGGTCCGGCGTCAGGTCGAAATCGAGTGCCACGAGGCCGTAGGGATCCCGCGGGTCGGGTGGGGGCCACGGAGAGTCTGCGTTCATCGCCGCCGCGGACGATGCGGGTGAGGGCGGGCGAGTCGAGCGCGGCGGGTGGACGTACTGTCGACTCGCAATCCGGAAGGCGTTTTGGCTACCTCCGCGAGTGCGACTTTTTGGACTCATTTTGCTCTGGCTCAGTGCGGCCTTACTGAAGGCGCACGACCCGGGCATCAGCACGGTGCAGGTCGAGGTGCGGGCCGACGCCATCGTGTTGGTAAACGGGTTCGCCCCGGCGGATGCGGCGATGTTCCTGCCTCCGGAAAAGCGGACGGAAGGTTCGTGGACCGAGGCGGAATTCGAGATGGCCAAGTCCGGGTTGACGGCGGCGGCGGCGCGACTTTGGCGCGTGAAAGTCGACGGCGTCGAGGCCGGGCCGGCGTCGTTTCTCGTGCAGCTGTTGCCGGGGGACAATGTCAGTTTCGAATATCGGTACGAAATCCGGCAAATGCCGGGCGTCGTGACTTTCGAGGCGGCGCGGCTCGGCGAATTGCCGCCGGCGCACCGCCAGTTTCTGATTTTGGCCGATGCGCGGGGATCCACGATCGCGAAGAAGCTGTTGAGCGGGCGGGATCCGGTGCTCGAGGCGGATCTGCGCGGAACGGGTGCGGGGAGTTTGGATACAGGAGCCGCGGGGGCGCCGGCTTCGCCGGCAGCGGCGCCGCCGGAGGGCGGGACGTTCAGGGGATTCTTCAAGCTTGGCGTGGAGCACATCTGGATGGGGTACGATCACCTCCTGTTTCTTTTCGCCCTGCTGGTCGTGTGTTCGAGCTTCGGATCCATCGTCGGGATCATTTCCTGTTTCACGGTGGCGCATTCGATCACGCTCGTGGCGGCGACGCTGGAGTGGGTGGACTTGCCGTCCCGTTGGGTTGAACCGGCGATCGCGGCGTCGATTGTCTATGTGGGTTTGGAGAACCTTTGGCTGCGGGGCCGCGAGCCCAAGGCGCGTTGGGCGCTGACCTTTGTTTTCGGTCTGGTACATGGTTTCGGATTTGCGGGAGTGCTGCGGGATCTCGGTTTGGGCCGGAGCCAGGACGGGATCGCGCTGCCGCTTTTCAGTTTCAATTTGGGCGTCGAGCTCGGTCAGATCGCGGTGGCTGCGGTGGTCTTGCCCGGGTTGTGGCACCTGCGGAAGAAGCCGGCGTTTGTGCGGCGCGGGGTACCGGTGTTGTCGGGGCTCGTGACGTTGGCCGGGCTGTACTGGTTGCTGGACCGGACTGTGTGGCGGTAGGGCCGAGGACGCTGACGCGGGCCTGATTCCGGAAAACAAAGAACCCGCGCCGGTGAGGGCGCGGGTTGGAAAACGGCAACGTGGGCGGGGCGGACCCGGATCAGGAAAACAGATCGGTCGCGGTGCGGCCGAGGAAGTCTTCCATATACGCGGTGGTGGCCTTGCCTTCGATGAAGACCGGATCGGCCATGATCGCGCGGTGGAGCGGGATCGTGGTCTTGATCCCGCGGATCAAATATTCGCTGAGGGCGCGGTAGGATCGTTCGAGAGCGACTTTACGGGTCGAGCCGAAGCAGATCAGTTTGCCGATCATCGAATCGTAGTACGGGGGGATGGTGTACCCGCTGTAGGCGTGTGAATCGACGCGGACGCCGTGGCCGCCAGGAGCGTAGTAGAGACCGATCGTGCCGGGAGACGGGGCAAAATTGCGGGCCGGATCCTCGGCATTGATGCGGCACTCGATGGCGTGTTTCTCGAACTTGATGTCGCCTTGGTCGAAATCGAGCTTCTCGCCGTTCGCGACCCGGATCTGCTGCTTGATCAGATCGATGCCGGTCACTTCTTCGGTGACGGGGTGTTCGACCTGGATGCGGGTGTTCATTTCGATGAAGAAATAGTTCCCCTTGGCATCGACGAGAAACTCGATGGTCCCGGCGTTTTCGTAAGCGGCCGCTTCGGCGGCCTTGACGGCGGCCTTGCCCATTTTCTTGCGCAGGTCGGGAGTAAGGAAAGGGGAAGGCGATTCCTCGATCAGCTTTTGGTGGCGGCGCTGGACGGAGCAGTCGCGTTCGCCGAGATGCAGGACTTTGCCGTGGGAGTCGGCGAGGATCTGGAACTCGATGTGGCGGGGGCGCTCGATGTATTTTTCAATGTAGACGGCGCCGTTGCCGAAGGCCTTTTCGGCTTCGCCGCGGGCGACATGGTATTCTTTGGCGAACGAGACATCGTTGTGGGCGATGCGCATGCCGCGGCCGCCGCCGCCGGCGACGGCTTTGATGATGACGGGGTAGCCGATCTTGCGGGCGATCTTGACGGCTTCGGACTCGGATTCCACGGGTCCGTCGGAACCGGGAACGATCGGCACGCCGGCCTTGCGGACGGTGTCCTTGGCGATGGCCTTGTCGCCCATCATTTTGATGGATTTCGACTTCGGGCCGATGAACTTGATGTTACAGGATTCGCACTGCTCGGCGAACTTGGCGTTTTCCGAGAGGAAACCGTAGCCGGGGTGGATGGCATCGACGTCGGCGATTTCCGCGGCGCTGATGATCCGATCGGCGCGGAGATAGCTGTCGGCACTCTTGGGGCCGCCGATGCAGATGGCTTCGTCGGCGAGTTGGACGTGGAGAGATTGGACGTCGGCCTCGGAATAGACGGCGAGGGTCTTGATACCGAGTTCGCGGCAGGCCCGCACGATGCGCAGGGCGATTTCACCGCGATTGGCGATAAGGACTTTTTGGATCATCAGAGGGACAAATAAAAGGGCCGCCGGCGGCGTCGCCGATCGCCGTGGCGGCGGGGGCGAACTGCAGCGGAGGCGGCCGGGGGGGGGCGTTGCTTAGCCTTGCTTGATCTTGAACAGGCGCTGGCCGTACTCGACCGGTTGGCCGTTTTCGACGAGGACCTCGAGTATAGTACCTTTGGCTTCGGCTTGGATCTCGTTCATGATCTTCATCGCTTCGATGATGCAGACCACGGAATTCTCGACGACCTTGGTGCCGGTATCGGCGAACGGTTTGCTCTCCGGCGAGGCCGCACGGTAGAAAGTGCCGACCATCGGAGACTTGATGTACCCGACCCCGGCTTCTTCCGCGGGAGCGGACGGGGTGCTGATGTTTTGAACCGGGGCACCGGCGACCGGGATGGGCGGGGTAGTCTCGGCGTTCGGAAAGGGCGAATTTGAACCGCGACTGGACGAAACGATCGGCAGACCGTTCGTGCCGCGGCGAATCTTCAACTTGAAACCTTCTTCCTCAACGGCGAACTCGGTGAGTTCCGAGCGCTTCATGAGATCGATGATTTGCTTGATCTGTTTGAGGTCCAAAGGGTGCCTTGGTTACGAGTTAGACTGGCTCGAACGGTTAGTTGGATTTCGAGGAAGGTCGTTCAAAAGTAATGCGACGCACCAAGCAATACTTGTTTCGGACGTTACGATGCTGCGAAGTGGCGAAAACTTGAAAACCCGCAGAAAGCGGAGGAAAAGGGCGAAATTAGGTCAATTCAGGGTTAGATTGAGTGAAATTCGAGGCATTTGGGCGGGTTGAAGTTTTAAGAATTCAGCATGTTTTGGGTGAAGGCCGGGCGGTCGCTGGGCTTAACATGACGGGTATTTCGGGCTGAAGCCTTGGTTTCAGAGGAAAATTCGGGCGTTTGCCCACGGTGGGCTCGGAGGAGTTTTGGCTTCTGGAGCGAGCCGACTCGAAGTGCCCGATGCGGAGCCGGTGGCAAGCTGGATGAGTACATGGGACGGTGGCTTTGGGTTCGTGCCACGGTCGGTCGGAAAACCGCGAGAAATGGGCAAAAATGAGCTCAAATCCCGCCTGAAAAGGGCAAAAACAGCCCAAAATAGGCAGTTTGTTGAGATTGGAGCCGCTTCCGAACGTGACCTTCGGAGGAGTCGGACTGGT
>NEUS01000131.1 GCA_002288455.1 Opitutia bacterium Tous-C1TDCM | reverse complement strand
CCGCGCCCTTCGCCCGGCCCCGTTTTCGTCCGCCTTTTGTTTCGCCGCGGACCGCGCGAGCCGTTTCAACCCGCAGCAGCCATGGCCATGCGCTTCAGCATTCTCGGGACCGGCAGCTCGGGCAACGCCGCGCTGCTCGTCACCGAACAGACCCGCGTCCTCGTCGACGCCGGGTTCTCCGCGCGCAAACTCGGCCAGCTCCTCGCCGGCGTCGGCGAAACGCTCGAGCGCATCGACGCCGTCTTCCTCACCCACGAACACGGCGACCACGCCGCCGGACTCGACGGCCTGAAGAAGTTTCCCGGGCTCCGCATCTTCGCCAACGCCGCCACCTCCCGCGCCGTCCAATCGGGTCTCGCCCACCGGCCGGATTGGCAGGTCTTCCAGACCGGCAGCCGCTTCCAGTTTCGCGATCTCGAAATCGAAACCTTCGCCGTCCCCCACGACGCGCAGGAACCCGTCGGCTTCCGGTTTTCGTCCGGCCACGACGGCGATCTCTTCGCGCCGCGCCGCTCGCTCGCGTTTCTCACCGACCTCGGCCACGCGCCGCTCAACGTCCAGGAATCGATCCGCGACTGCGAAGTCGTCGTCGTCGAATCGAACCATTGCCCCGACCTCCTCCAAGCCGACCAGAAACGCCCGTGGTCGACGAAGCAGCGCATCGCCGGCCGCCACGGCCATCTCTCCAACCACGCCGCCCGCGACCTGCTCGCTGCCGTCGCGAGCCCGCGCTGGCGCCGCATTTACCTCACGCACCTCTCCCGCGACTGCAATTCCCGCGCCGCCGTCGAGGCCGCCCTCGCCCCCGTGCGCACCGCCCTCCCCGCCTGCGAATTCGCCATCGTCGAACCCGGCGAAAGCACGCCGCTGTACGATCTGGGCTAGGGAGCGGTCAGCGATCAGCTTTCAGCTATCGCCCATAAGCCAAAGCGTCCGCAAAGGTGGCATCTTGCCTGCGCCACGCGCCGAGCGCTGATAGCTGATCGCTGAGAGCTGATTGCTTTCCGCTTAAAGCTTTCAGCTTACCGCTTACCGCTTCCCGCTCCCCGCCTCGCATCCTTGCCATATGCCACCCTCCGCCCGGCCCCGCGCTTGCCGGATCGGCGCGTTTCCTGCACCACGTTCGATATGAGCGCCAACGATTCGATCCGCCGCACCAAGATCATCTTCACCCTCGGGCCCGCCTCCGAAAGCGAGGAGATGCTCGAGCAGTTGCTGCATGCCGGCGCCGACATCGTCCGCCTCAACATGGCGCATGCGAAACACGACTGGACCCGCACCGTCATCCGCCGCATCCGCGCCGTGAGCAAACGTCTCGGCCGCGAAGTCGCCATCATGATGGATATCAAGGGGCCGGAAATCCGCACCGGCGATGTCTCCGCTCCCATCGAGCTCAAGGCCGGCGAGATCTTCGACTTCACCGTCCGCCCCGGCATGGACGCCGGCCACGGCGGCGGCGCCGAGGAAATCCGCTCCGTCGGCGTCAACTACCAGGACCTCGCCAAGGACATCAGCGTCGGCGACACCGTCCTCGTCGACAACGGTCTCCTCCGCCTCGAGGTCCTCGAGAAAAACGACGCCCGCATCCGCTGCCGTGTCCTTATCCCCGGCGAACTCAAGTCCCGCCGCCACATCAACCTCCCCGGCGTGAAAGTGAACCTGCCGTCCTTCACCGAAAAGGACCGCGCCGATTCCATCGTCGGCCTCGAGGAAGGCATCGATTTCCTCGCCCTCTCCTTTGTCCGCGAAGCCAAGGACATCGAACTGCTCCGCGCTTTCCTCGCCGAGAAAAAATCCAGGGTCCGCATCATCGCCAAAATCGAGGACCAATCCGCGATCCAGAATCTCAACGAGATCGTCTCTGCCTGCGACGCCCTCATGGTCGCCCGCGGCGACCTCGGCATCGAATGCCCCTTCGAGGAACTGCCCGTCATCCAGCGCCGCGCCGTCCGCACCTGCATCGCCCACGGCCGCCCCGTCATCGTCGCCACGCACATGCTCGAATCGATGATCTCGCAGCCCGTCCCCACGCGCGCCGAAATCACCGATGTCGCCAACGCCGTCTACGAACTCGCCGACTGCGTCATGCTCTCCGGCGAAACCACCATCGGCAAATACCCGCTCGAATGCGTCAAGATGCTCGACTCGATCTCCCGCCGCATCGAACGCGAGACGGGCGACGAATGGCGGCCCGACGCCGTCTTCACCGGCGAACGCATGAAGGTGCTGAAATCCGCCATCGTCCTCGCGAACGAATTGCCGAATTCCAAACTCGTGACGTTCACGCGCCACGGCTTCATGGCCCAGGGTCTGGCGCTCCTCCGCCCCGCGCACTCGCCGATCCTCGCGTTCACGCCCTCGCTGGAAGTCTTCCGCCAATTGCGCCTGCTCCGTTCCGTCGAGCCGCACTTCATGCCGCTCGCCTCGGATCCCAACGACACGATCGAACACGCGATCGCCCTGCTCCAACGCATCGGCCGCATCGCCCCCGGCGACAAACTGATCATCGCGACCGACATCCTCGCCTCCGACCGCCTGATCGACAGCGTCCAACTCCGCACCGTGCGATAAGGCCCCCGCGCGGCGGGGCAGTCGAGGGTTGAGAGAGCGGACGGCGGAAAGATCGCAACCGAGCGCTGATGGCTGATAGCTGAGCGCTGAGCGCTCAGCCGCGGCGCAGGCGGCGGACGGCGAGGACGGCGACGGCGGCGGCGGCGAGTTTGGCGAGTTGGATCGCGGGGATGCCGGCGAGGGGGCGGTTCAGCCAGCGATCGGCGCCGTGCAGGGAAATCAGGCTCACGGCCTCGGCGCCCGCGAAGGCAACAAGGGCCGTGAAAAACACCGCGCGGGCCGGCGGCAGGGAACGGCGCCAAATGAGGCCGAGGAGGACGCCGGTGAACGCGAAGGCGGCGGCGGTGAAAAGCCGCTGCAGTTCGCGGCGCCCCTCGTACCAACTCTGCGCCGTGGCGTAGCGGCGCAGGATGTCGGCCAGTGCGGTGTCGGCCGCGATGAGTTCGCCCGCCGCGGCGAGCAACGCAGCGACGGCGAGTGCGGCGCCGAGCGGTGAACGCAGCCGGCGCCACGCGATCGCCCCGGCGGTCAGCCAGGCCATGGCGATGAGCCAACGGACGGCGGCGGAATCGCGGCGTTTCGGGACGGGCTCGAAGTTAAGGTCAAAGGTGTCGACGCGCCGGAAACCCGGAGCCGCCGCCGCAAACGAGGTCGGCGGCGGGACGACGGCGATTTCCTCCGTGACGGCGGCGCGGGTGCGTTTTTCCCAGCGTCCGTCGGGCGAGAGGTAGGCCACGGCGTAGACTTCGGCCAGCGACGGCAAAGCCGGCAGCGGCAGCAGGAAGCGATGGGCGGCGATTTCCGGCTTGGTGGCCTGAGGGGGAACGGCACTGAGGAAGCCGCGGATCTCGCCGCGTTGGTCTTTCCAATGCAGATCGACCTTCACGGTTCCGGCGGGGGCCGGGTCGGGAAACGTCAGCCGCAGCTCCAGCGTCCGGCCTTTGGCGACTTCGGCCGGCACCTCGACGACGAGCCACGACGCGCGTTCGGAAATTCGGCCGAGCAAGGCCCATGCGAAGAGACCGGCGAGGGCGAGGCCGAGCCCGAGGGGGAGATTGCGCCGCAGGCGCGAGGGCCGGGCGGGAGCGGCGGGCACGGGCTCGGACATGCGGCGGCGACCGTTCAGCGGGCGGCGGGAAACCGCACGGTTTTTTCCCGCGGGTCGGGGAAGAAGACGAGGGTGACGGCGCGCGGGCCGGCGCGCACGAGCACGGAATTGAGCTGGTTGGAAAACAGCTCGCGCAGCAGGCCGTGGCGGATCAGGGCGCCGTCGACGTCACCGGAAAGCGGATACTCGACGAAGAGCCAGAGTTCGTTGGCGTCGTCGTCGAGCTGTTTCCCGATCCAGCGCGGGGCCGCGGGCTGGCCGGCGGCGGAGCGCACCGTGAAGTTCTCCGCGAGGTAGGTGCGGGCGAGGGCGTCGAATTCCGCGGCCGGGGTTTTCGCGAGGGCGACCGGCTTGCCGGCGCGCTTCGCGAGGGCGGCCTCGAAGTCGTCGGCAAAGACGCGGATCGAGATCTCGAGGGCGCCGCGTTCCGGGCGATGGTCGGCCTCGGCGAACGAGGTGCGGACATCGTGGGCGCGGGCGGCGGCCAGCAGGCCGAGCGCGAGGGCGAGGACGGACAGCCGGCGCCGGCGCATGCGTTTACTTCGGATCCTCGGTCTTGGCGGACTCGGGTTTCGTGAGTTCGCGCATCGGGTTCTTCGGGGTCTCTTCCTTGAAGAGCTGGAATTTCGATTTCACGGCGCGGCGCGGCCAGAAGTTGTTCTCGATGTCGCAGTCGACGAGTTCCTGGCGCGGATCGAAGGTCACGGCCTTCAATTCCTTCTTCGTCAAGATGAGCTTCGAGGTCTTCTCCGTGTTGAAGCGCCAGATCTCGGCGGGAATCTTCAGTTCCTCGGAACTGCCGTCGGCGAAATCGAGTTTGAGGATCAGCGGCGTGAGCAGGCCGCCGACGTTGGAGAATTCGACGACGTAGAAGTTGTGCGGCGTCTTGAGCAGCGCGGGGTCGATCTTGGCTTTGGCCAATTCCTTGAGCAGCGACTCGTAGGCTTTCTTCTCGCTGGGGAGGACGGCGGCCTCTTCGAAGCCGTCGTAGAAATCTTTGAGTTCCGGGAAACGGTCGAGGCGCTTGGGCAGATCGGCGTTGCGGGCGCGGGAACTCATGACGGGCAAGGCGTCTTTCTCGGCCTTGGTCTTCGGCTTCTCGATCGCGGGGTCGCGGGAGTCGAGTTGCAGCCACTTCACCTGGTCGATGGCGACGTCGACGCGGTCGGTGCCGTAGAACCAACCGCGCCAGAACCAATCGAGGTCGATGCCGCTGGCGTCCTCCATGGTGCGGAAGAAATCGGCCGGCGTCGGGCGTTTGAACATCCAGCGCTGCGCGTAGGTTTTGAAGGCGTGGTCGAAGAGCTCGCGGCCGAGGATGTGTTCGCGGAGAAGGCTGAGCGCGACGGTGGGCTGGGCGTAGCTGTTGGCGCCGAGGTCGGCGATGGATTCGGAATTCGTCATCACCGGCACGCGGTCGGTGCGGCGCATGTACTCGGTGAGCTCGCGTTCGTTGCGGCGCTGCGGCCAATCCTTTTCCCATTCCTCATGGGCGAGGGCCTGCACGAAGGAGTTCAGGCCTTCGTCCATCCAGGTCCACTGGCGTTCGTCGGAGTTCACGATCATCGGGAAGTAATTGTGGCCGACCTCGTGGATGATCACGCCGATGAGACCGTACTTCGTGCGTTCGGTGTAGGTGCCGTCGTCCTCGGGCCGGGGGCCGTTGTAGCAGATCATCGGATACTCCATGCCGCCGCCGAGGCCGCCCATGACGGAGTAGGCGACGGGGTACGGATACTGGAAGGTGAACTTCGAATAGACCTCGATCGTGTGGGCGATGGCGTGGGTCGAATATTTGTCCCAGAGCGGCATGCCTTCCTTCGGATAGAGCGACATGGCCATGACGGGCAGGCGCTGCATGCGGTCGGCGGCGCCGCCGGCGCGGGCGGGCGGCAGCGGATACTGGGTGCCGGCGACGGCCATGGCGTCCCAGACGAACTTGCGCGAGGAGGCGAAGGCGAAGTCGCGCACGTTCTCCGCGCGGAAGTTCCAGGTCTTCTTGCCGGTCGCTTTCGTTTTCTCGGCGGCGCGGGCTTCGTCGGGGGTGACGATGAAGACGGTCTTTTTCGTGGAGCCGTAGGCCTCGCGCAGGCGCTCGCGTTGCGCGGCGCTCAGGACCTGCTCGGGATTCTGCAAAATGCCGGTCGCGCCGACGACGTGGTCGGCGGGCACGGTGAGGCGGACGTTGTAGTCGCCGAACTCGAGCGTGAACTCGCCCGTGCCGAGGAACTGTTTGTGCAGCCAGCCGGCGTAGTCGGTGTAGGCGGCGAGGCGCGGGAAGAACTGCGCGATGGTGTAGACGCAGTTGTCGTCGGCGGGGAAGTGTTCGTAGCCGGTGCGGCCGCCGAAGCGCTTCATGTCGTTGATCGGGTATTCCCAGGAGAGCTTGAACGCGGTCGAGGCGCCGGGGGCGAGCGGCGCGGGCAGGTCGATCCGCAGCATCGTTTTCACGAAAGTGTGCTTGAGCGGCTGGCCGGCGGCGTCGGTCACCGCGCCGAGCTTGAGCGTGCCGTCGTACGATTCCTGCAGGAGCAATTGCTCGAGGGAGCGGTAGCCGAGTTTGCCGCCGTCGATGGAACGGCGCGAGGCGGTACGGGTGTCGGCGTCGTGGGCGAAGAGGTTTTGGTCGAGCTGGAGCCAGACGTAGGCGAGGGCGTCGGGCGAACGGTTGTGGAACGTGATCGTGCCGCGGCCGCGGATCCGGCGGTTGGCGTCGTCGAGCTCGATGTCGAGGTCGTAGTCGGCGCGGTTCTGCCAATAGGCGGGCCCGGGCGCGCCGGCGGCGTTGCGCTGCGGCGTGGGCGAAGGAAGCAGTTGCTCGAGCTGCTGGAACTTGGCGACCTGGGCCCCGGCCGCGGCGAACAACGGGACGGAGGCGACGCAGGCGAGGAGCAAAACGGCGAGGCGGGGAAGGTGCATGGGAACCGCGCGAGCGTGCCGGTTCCGGGCGCGGTGGGAATGAGAAACTGACGCGGCGGCGGCGCGCGACGCGCGGAGCGCCGCGGGTTTGGAGTTTGGGGTTCGGAGTTTGGAGTTGGGGCGGTCTCTCAACTCTCAACGCTCAACTCCCGACTCCAATCTCAGAGCAGCGCGCCCTGATCGCTGCCGGCGGCGGCTTTGAGGCCGATGGCGTGGTAGCCCTTCGCGGTGAGGACGCGGCCCTGCTGCGTGCGCTGAAGATAGCCTTCCTGGATGAGGAAGGGTTCGTGGACTTCCTCGAGGGTTTCGGCTTCCTCGCCGACGGCGACGGCGATGGTGCCGATGCCGACGGGGCCGCCGCGGTAGTTCTCGGCCATGACGCGGAGCATGCGTTTGTCCATTTCGTCGAGGCCGGCGGCGTCGATCTCGAGCAGTTCGAGGGCGGCGGCGGCGACGGGCTGGGTGATGCGGCCCTTGGCGCGTTCCTGGGCGAAGTCGCGGACGAAGTTGATGAGGTTGTTGGCGACGCGGGGCGTGCCGCGGGAGCGGGTGGCGATTTCCTGCGAGCCGCCGGCTTCGACGTCGATTTTCAGCAAGTCGCAGCTGCGCCGGACGATCGTATCGAGGGTGGAGCGGTCGTAGTAATCGAGGCGGGTCTGCAACGTGAAGCGCGAGCGGAGCGGGGCGGTGAGCAGGCCGCTGCGCGTGGTGGCGCCGACGAGGGTGAAGCGCGGGATCGTGAGGCGGACGCTGCGGGCGTTGGGGCCCTGGTCGATCATGATATCGAGGCGGAAATCTTCCATCGCCGAGTAGAGGTATTCCTCGACCGTCTTGGGGATGCGGTGGATTTCGTCGATGAAGAGGATGTCGCCTTCTTCAAGATTGGTAAGCAGGCCGGCGAGGTCGCCGGCTTTTTCGATGACGGGGCCGGAGGTGACGCGGACGCTTTTGCCGAGTTCGTGGCCGAGGATGAAGGCGAGGGTGGTTTTGCCGAGGCCGGGCGGGCCGGAGAGCAAGATGTGGTTGAGCGGATCGCCGCGGCGTTTGGCGGCGCCGACCATGACTTGAAGGCGCTCGACGGTCTTCGGCTGGCCGGTGAAATCGGCGAAGGACAAAGGCCGGAGCGCGGCCTCGGCCGGGGAGACCGGCGCGGCGAGGGCGGACGAAATGTAACCCAGGCCGGTGGCGGCCGGGGGAATCGCGGGAATTGCGGATTGCGGATTGCGGATTTCGGATTTGCTCACGGCGGCGGGGAGAATCGGGGCAGCGGGAAGGCCGGAGAATCAATTCGCAACCCGCAATCCGCGATCCGCAATTTGGTTCACTTCCATTCCAGTTCGGCGCCGAGGCTGCGGAGGTTTTCGACGAAGCGCGGGTGGGCGCGCTTGATGATCTCGGCGTTGCGGACGACGGAGCGGCCGGGGATGGCGGCGGCGACCATCGCGAGGGCGACGGCGGCGCGGATGATGTAGGGGGAATCGACGACGGCGGGGCGGAGCGGGCGGTTGCCGAAGACGACGATGCGGTGCGGGTCGCCGACCATCACGTGCGCGCCGAACTTCGCGAGTTCGGGCATCCAGGAGAAGCCGTTTTCGTAGACCTTGTTCCAGAAATGGATCGTGCCGTCGGCGCGCGTGCTGAGCGCGATGAGCAGCGGCAGGAGATCGACGGAGAAATACGGCCAGGGCGCGGCCTCGATCTTCGGCAGCAGGTTGCTCGTGTACGGCGTCTGGATGACGAGCTTCTGGTTGCGGCGGACGATGGCGACGTCGCCCTGGTGTTCCACGACGACACCGAGTTTGGCGAAGGCGCGGGTGATGAGATCGAAGTGCTGCGGGAGCGATTTCTTCACCGTCACTTCGCCGCCGGTGATGGCGCCGAGGGCGAGGAAGGTGACGATCTCGTGGTAGTCGCTGCTGATCGTGATCGTGGCGCCGTGGAGTTTCTTCACGCCGGTGATCTCGAGCATGGACGTGCCGAGGCCCTTGATCTTGGCGCCCATGGCGACGAGGGCGGCGCAGAGGTCCTGCACGTGGGGTTCGCTGGCGGCGTTGACGAGAACGGATTTCCCTTTGGCCAAGGCGGCGGCCATGGCGAAATTTTCCGTAACCGTGACGGACATGTAGTCGAGCCAGTGGCGTGCGCCCTGGAAGCCGTTGGGCAACGCGATCACGAGCGGGTCGCCCTCGTTGATGACGGCGCCGAGGGCGCGCAGAATGTCGAGGTGCGGATCGATTTCGCGGACGCCGAGGGAGCAGCCCTTGGTGTTGGCGAGAATGCTGATGCGGCGGAGGCGTTGCAGGAGCGCCGGGTAGAGCAGGACCGTGGAACGCATGTCCTGCGGCAGCTCGTGGTTGACGAGGTTGCTGCGGAACGAGCTGTGGTCGACGCGCATGACGCCGGTCTCGCGGTTCCAATCGATCTTCGAGCCCTGGCCGCGGAAGAAGGCGACGAGTTTGTCGAGGTCGGTGATGTCGGGGACGTTCTTCAGCGTGACGGGCTCGTCGGTGAGCAGCGTCGCGCAGAAAATCGGCAGCACGGAATTCTTGTTGCCGGAAGGAGTGATGACGCCGGAAAGCGGTTTGCCGCCGTTGACGATGAGATCGGCCATCTGGGAGCGAGGTTGGGAGCGGGACGAAAAGGGCGGCCGGAGGCGGAACGCGGAAATCCGGGGCGCGGAAAAGAAAAAGGCGCCCGCGGGGTGCGGGCGCCTTTGAAATGCGCGGGCCGAGTTGGGCTCGGCAAGGAATTAACGGAACGGGACGCTCAAATCGCGCCGCCGCCCTGCTGGCCTTCGGGGCGCGGGCCGCCTTCGCCGCGGAAACGGCCGCGACCGCCGCGCCGCCGCCGACGGCGCTGGCCGTCGCCGGATTCACCGCCTTGGTTTTGCCCTTGGGACTGGCCTTCGCCGCGGGGCCCTTGGTCGCGGTTGCCGCCGCGTTCACCGCCGCGGCCGCGGCCGCCGCGATGGCGGTCGCCGCCTTGGCCGTCGCGCCGACCGTCGCCGCCGGCCTGCGGGGCCGGAGCTTCTGGGGCCTTGGGCGAGCCGCCGAAAAGACCTTTGACCCAACCGATGAAGCCGCCGGAGGCCTTGGGGGCTTCGGCCGGCGCGGGGGCCGGACGCGGCGAATAGGGTTGCTGGGAGCGCGGCTCGAAACCGCGGTCGCGGCCCTCGCGGCGTTCGCCGCCATCCCGGCGTTCGCCACCGTCGCGGCGGCCGCGGCCGCCCTCGCGGGGCTCGAAGGCGCGCGGTTCGCGGCCCTGGCCGTCGCGGGCGGATTGGTCCCGACCCTCGCGCGGATCGCGCGGTTCACGGCGTTCGCCGCCGTCGCGGCCCTCGCGGCGATCGCGGGGCTGGAAAGTGGGGCGTTCGTCGCGGGTGGGGGAGCCTTCCTGGCCGGAGGAGCCGGCTTCCCACTTCACGGCGGGACGTTTGGTTTCCTCGGGCGGGAGGATTTTCAGTTCGGCTTTCGCCTCGGGCTCGGCCGGGGCGGAGGGCGCCGGTGCAACCGCCGCGGGGGCGGCCGGCGCGGGCGCACTGGGGGCTGGAGCGACCGGGGCAGCCGCGACAGGCGCGGGCGCAACGGGAGCCGCGACAGGTGCCGGGGCCGGGGCTTCGACGACGGGGGAGGCCACGGAGACTTCCCCGGTGAAGGGGTTGCGGTACTCGCTCTGGGGCTTGATCACTTCGAGGGCGCTCGGCTTGTAGCCGGCGGCGGGGACGCTGCTCGGGGCGGCGGACGGGGCGCTCATGCGCTTGCCGCGCGCGAGGCCGGAGCCGCGCGTGGCTCCGAACGTGCCGAAGGCTCCGACGGAGGGAGCACTGGCGGCCGCAACGGGCGCGCTCGGGGCGCCGTTGCCTTCCGCAGCGGCAGGGGCCGGCGCGGGCGAGTCGGCGGGGGCCGGAACCGGCGCGCCTGACTTCTCGTTATCTGACATGTGTGTGTTTTTTGGATGAAGGCGGCTCCGCCCGTGGAAACAGGGGAGCGGCCGTGGTGGTTGCGCACCCGGAGCGCCGGAGGCGCTCGACGCGTGCAAGAAGTATGCAGTCTCGCCCGCGCCGGAGCGGGTGGCAAGGGCAATTCCGGAACGTCGCCGGAGGGTGGATACCTGATAGAAACCGGAATGCGGAGAGCGGAGACCGGAAAGGCGGAAAAGTGGGAAATTGGGAAAGTGGGAAAGCGAGAAACGCCGGCCCAGAACCCAGAACCCAGAACCCAGAACCCAGAACCCAGTCCTCTCCGCGATTCCCACCTTCCGCTAGACTCCGAATTCCGAACCCCGAACTCCAAACTCCGCGGCCATGGCCGCGGCCGCGGCTTTTGGAGTTTGCCACCGGCGGCGCGGGCGCGGCAGCTTCGCGCGATGGACAAGCTCGAGGAAATTTTCCGGATGCAAGAGGCCCTCAACCAGCGCATCGGCGTCACTTTGCCGCCGCCGACGGACGAGGAAAAAGCCAAGTGGATTCTCAATTATACCCGCGCCATGCAGCAGGAAACGGCGGAGCTGATCGACAGCGTGCCGTGGAAGTGGTGGGCCAAGTACCAGAAGTTCGACGAGCAGAACGCCAAGGTCGAGGTCGTCGACCTCTTCCACTTCCTCGTCTCGCTGGCGCAGACGCTCGGCATGTCCGCGGACGACGTTTACCAAGCTTACCTGAAGAAGAATCAGGTGAACCACCAGCGCCAGGACAGCGGCTACGCGAAGAAAGACGAAGCCGACTCGAAGCACATTTGAGCTACCGGGGCTCCGCCGCGGCAGGCGGGCCCGGCTTCGCCTCGACTCAGCGGGTAACGACGAAGGCCGCGGTGACGTCGACCGCGGTCTGGCCGTTTTCCACAATGCAGGCCTTGAGCTTCAGCTTGGCCTTGCCGTAACGGGAAAGCGCTTCCTTGAACTCGGCGATCGCGGCCTGGGCCGGGCGCTCGCAGATCGCGCGCAGATCGCCGATCACGGGCTTGCGGTACGCGGCGCGGCTTTCCTTCACGACAATGCTCCACTCGGCTTTGTCGGCGCCTTTTTCGTTCTTCATCAACTCCCACACGACGCCGTAGCCGGCCAAGGTGGCGAGGGAAACGAGGCTGCCGCCGAAGGCGGTGTTGAGGGAATTCTTGTTCTGCTCCTTCGGCGCGCGCAGCACCAGCGAACGGTCGTCGCTCACCTCCACGCCGACGCCCATGGCCTTCGCGAGGGGGATCATCTCATGAAGGAAAAGCTCGAGCGCGGGGACCTTGACCGATTTCATCTCGGGCGACCGTGGAGGGTTTTCCGGAGCGCGTCAAAACCTCAGGTGGCGGCCCGTGTTTTTGCCAAAACCGACCTCAAGTTTGACGCCGCACGGGCGACCCGCTCAGTCCGGGCATGCTCGCTCCCGGCGCCCAACCCGATCTGGATTTCAAACTCGATGTCGTCCGCGACGGCGTCGTCGAAAACGTCCGCTTCCGCGACCTCTTCAAGCGGCCGACCATCGTGTCGGTTTACATGAAGAACAAGACGCCGAGCTGCGACCGGCAGAACGACAGCCTCGTCGCCCAGGCCGCGGCCTTGGCGAAGGCCGGCTACGACCTCGTGGCGCTGAGCCGCGACACCTGCGGCTCGCACCAGAAGTACGCCGTGGCCAAGACGATAACCTATGTGCTCGCGAGCGATCCGGAAGACCGTTTCGCGCAGGCCATGGAGGCCGTGGTCGAGAAATCGATGTACGGGAAAAAATATTTCGGGCCGGCGCGCGCGGCCTTCGTGTTCGATCGCAACGGCAAGGTGCTGGCCGTTGTCGAGAAGGTCGACACGGCCGACCACGCCGCGCAACTGCTCGCGGTGCTGAAGACCCTGTAACTTCGGCCGCCGGAGCCGCCGCGCGATTGCGGCCCGCGGACTTTGCCGTTCAATCGGCCCGATGATCCGCCGCCTGTTCCGGAAACGCGTCCTGCTGGCCCTGCTCGGGCTGGGGGCGTCGGTGGCCTTGTGGCGGAGCGGGCGTGAAGCGGCGCCCGCGGAACCAGGAAGCGGCCCGGGGCGGGAACGCAGCGCGGTCGCCCCGGTTGCCGAGCCGCCCGGAAGTTCAATCGCCCCTACTGCTACGTCCCCAAGGGCGCCCGCGCCGGGCGATGCGCCCCGGTTGTTTCACTTTGTACCGACGCCGCGGGCGGCCGAGTTGACTGCGGCGCTGCCGGCGCCGGCCGCGCGCATCGATTATGTGGCAATCGACGCTGCGTTGCTCGGCGGCAAACAATCGCCGTTTTGGCAACGGGCGGGCGCGGGCCGGGTGACCTTGCCGTTGCCGCAGGGCGGGGAGATCGAAGTCGCGATCGACCGCAGCGAAATGCTCGGAGCGGACCGCTTCGCGAGTTTCGGC
>NEUS01000130.1 GCA_002288455.1 Opitutia bacterium Tous-C1TDCM | reverse complement strand
GCCTTGAACGCCTCGTCATAGGGCCGGGGCTTCGCCCCGGCTTCCTTCTGCTGCTGCTGCTTTGTCATCGTTGAGTCCTTTGTTTGGCCTCAACCCGTGTCCGTCAAATCGGGGCAAGCTCAGTGCCTTTGTGGTGAACCGTGTACTGCCGAATTTGGGTTCAACCCTCAACTGCACGATCCCGGCTCACGGCAATTCGTAAGCCTCGATCAAACCGACGCCCGTCGTTCCGCCCAAGCCGGCGAGCTGCACCGTGTAAGCGCCGGGGGCGAGGGTCAGCAAAAGCGCGGAATCGAGCGTGCCGTTGGCGAGCGCGAATCCGCCCGCCTGCTGCGTGGCCGTGACGATCGCCGCGGGCGCGTTCGCCGCCACCGACCAATCGTCGTTCGTCGCCACGGTCGTCGTGCCGCGCAACACCGTGAGCACCGGATCCGCCAAGGCCCCGGTCACGCCGAAAGCGCCGAGCGTCGGGCCGATACCGCGGATCAGCAGGCGTTTGCTCTCCGTACCCGTCACCACGACGCCGGCGATCATGATGTCGCCGCCCGCCCCGATCTGGCCGCGGGTGGAAAGATTGATCAGCCGCCGGCCGGCGGCATCGGCATCGGCCGCCGTATCCGCATCGTAGATTTCCACCAGCGCCACGCCGGCACTCGAGGTGCCGGTCGCCGCCGTGATCTGCGCCGTGTAGCTGCCGGGCGACAGTGTCGTCAGCAGCACCGCATCCTTCGCGCCGGCGGCCAAAGCGAACGCCCCGGTCTGCCGGGCCTTCTCCTCGATCAGCGCGCGGCTCGCGTTGTCTTCCCAGTTGTCGTTGCCGGAAAGCCGGGCCTCGCCGCGGTAAAGCGTGAGCACGGGATCGGCGATGGCGTTGCCGACGCCGAAGCCGCGCAACGTCGGGCCCACCGCGCGGATCAGCACCGATTTCGCGGATGCACCCGTGATGCTGAAACCCGCGATCATCGTGGAGCTGCCGCTGCCGGCGAGGCCGCGCGTCGCGACGTTGATCAGGCGCGCGCGCCCCGGACTCGCCGGCGCCCCGCCGCCCGCAAACGTCAGGTAAAGCAACGCGGAACCGGCCGCGCGGTTGTAGCCGTCCACGGCGATCTGATACACCGTGCCGCCGCGCACGGGCAGCGAGAGCCGGCTCGTGCCCGCATCGCCCCCGTCGTCGTCGGCCCCGACGAGACTGAGCGCGTTGAAGGCCGTGCCGGTGTAAACGGCGAGCACGGTGTCGAAATTGCTGCCTTCGGTGCTCAGGGTCAGCGTGCCGTCGCCCGGCGCGGTCCAGGACCACCACACCGACGAGCCGCCGGCCGAGCCGGCATGGTTCGGTTCGCCGGTTTCCTTCGTCGCGCCGGCCGTCGTCGCCGTCACGGAAACGGGCGTGCCCGCCAGCGCGGCCCGGGCCGCGAAGTTGTCGTTCGCGGGCCGCGCGCCGGCGGCGACGAACCCGAGCACCAGCCGCACGCGGCCGTTGGCGCCGCCGTAGCCGTCCACGGCCAGCTGATACGCGACGCCGCGCGTCACGGGCAGCGACAGGGCCGAGGTGTACTCGGGCCCGCCGTCGTCGTTGACGGCCACCGCCGTCAGCGCGCCGACCGCGCTGCCGGTGTAGACGCCGAGCAGGGTGTCGAAGGTCGAGCCCGCGGTCGCCAGGCTGAGGGTGCCGTTCTCGGGCGCGACCCAGGTCCACCAAAGGGAACGGCCACCGTTCGACGCATGCACGGGTTCGCCGGTCTCGCGGGTCGCGACGATGTTGCTCGCGGCCAGGTCGTGCACCGGGCCGGCCAGATTGGCGCGGGCGGAAAAATTGTCGTTCGGCGACGCACCCGCCGCATGCAGCACGGTGAGCACGACGTCGCCGGATTCCCCGTTGTAGCCGTCGACCGCAATGAAGTACGTCGCGCCGGCGACGGTCGTGAAACGCAGGTAGCTGTTGAAGGTGTCCTCGTCGTCGTCGTTGCTCGCGACGGCCGTGAGCGCGCCGACCGCGGAGCCGGTGTAGACGCCGAGCACGGTGTCGAAACTGGAACCGCGCGTCGCGATCACCGCCGTGCCCGCCGCCGGAGGCGTCCAGCGCCACCACAGCGAACGGCCGCCGCTGTTGCCCGCGTGCGCGGGCTCGCCGGTCTCCCGCGTGGCGCGGACCGAGGTCGTCGTCACGCTCGCACCCGCGGGGGCGAGCACCGTCGCGCCGGCAAAGCTGTCGTTGTTGGCCGAGGCCGCGGCGACGACGCGCACGCGGCGGTCGACCGTGGTCGTGGCGCCGCGGTTGTCGGTCGCGATCGCGCGCAAGGTGACGTCGCCGCTCGCAGTGAGGTTCACGCCGCGGAGCGTCACAAAGGTGCCGCCCGACGGCACGACGCGGCCGAGGCTGACCGCGGGCGAACCGAGCAAAATGAACTCCACGGATCCGACGCTGCCGTCGTTGTCGCTGGCCGCGACCGAAAGATCCACGGGATTGCCGGTGAGCAACTGGGCGTTGTCGTACTGCGGGGACGACCAGCCGACCACGGGCGGGGCGTTGACGGCGGTTACGTTGACGGAAACTTCGGAGAGAAAACCGCGGTTGAGGGAATCGACGCCGCTGACCATCAGCCGGTACGTGCCCGCGGCCGTCGGGGTCCACGTCGTCGAGTACGTGTTGCCGACGCGGCCCGCGGGCTGGTTGGCATCCGGCGCGGTGGCGGTGCGCAGGATCGTGTCGCCGACGCGGAAGCTGACGCTGTTGACGCCCACGCCGGACGCGGTGGTCACGCGGGCGATGTAGTTGGCCGGGGTGCCGGCCGCGAGGGTGGAGCCGTTGGTGGGCGCATCGATCGCCACGGTGGTCGCGGAAACCGGAGCCACGCCCGGCGGCACCACTTTGATGAAGCTGTTGGTCGTCGCGAAATCGACATAGGGCTCGTCGGGATTGAGGTACGGATTCGTGAAGCTGCCCTTCCAATTGTCGTGGATGATGGCCCACGTGGCGCTGGTGACATTGCCGACGCGGCCCGAATAGTAGCCGACGCCGCAGACGGCGTGGCCGCCGGTCGTGCCGGCGTAGTTGATGATGTTGAGCTGCACCGGGCGGCCCGCGTCGATTTCCGAGGTGAATTGCGCGAACGCCATGTTGGTCGACGTGACCCCGCGAAAATTGCTCCGCGCGTGCAGGGCGAAGTTGTAGCCGGCGACGCCGCGTTCCTGCACATAGGTGCGCGTGCCGCTGAGCTGCTTGTCGGCATACGTGCCGTTGGTGGTCCATTCCATCAGCGTGCGCAGGCGCAGGCGCAGGCCGGTGAGGTCGTTTTCGTTCACCAAGGTCGGGAAACCGTTGGCGTCATGGTACAGCAGAATGTCCATCATGCTCACGATGCCGCAGTCGGGCGACTCCCCTTGGTTGAGGTAAGGCACGCGCGGGATGTAGCGCGTGAAACCAAACTGCGGCGTGGCCGCCACCGGCCGCGGGCGCTCGGCGACGTGCACACCGCCGCGGTCCACGTCGGCCCAGGCCGCGGCCACGTACGCGGCCGCCTCGGGGGCGAGCCCCTCGCGCCGCGCGGCCAATCCGGCGACATCGGCGCGCGTGAGTTCGGCGCGGTCGCGCACCGCCGCGAAGGTTTGCTCGGCCGCCGCATCGACGCGCGGCACCCAGAGCGCAAACGGACCCTCCCAGCGCAGGTCGGACCAATCGGCCTTCGCGTCGGCGCGGCGGTAGTCGGCCACACTTTCCCGGGCCCGGGCGAGGTAAACGGGGTCTGCATGCCACGGCAGGCCGCGCCAGTGCATCACGACGGGCGGCAACGCCCGCGTCGCCGCCGCCACCACCGTGTAGGGCGTGTCGGCGTCGGCCGCGCGGAACTCGAAAACCCAGACGGCCGGGGCGTCCTCGAGATTCCGATACAACTTGGCCGAAGCCAGGGCCGCGCCGGGGAGACGTTCCTCGGCCACGCTGAGCGCGAGGGCCTTCGCGACGGTCAGCGGCACCTCCGGTTTGGCCGGGGTGACGGCGGCCAGGCGCACCGCCGCGAACAGGACGCCGAGCAGGAGCAGACGCGGAAACAGTTTCATGCGGAAAATCGGTTCAGCGGGACGACCACCATTGCGGGGAGGAACCCAAAATCTCGGCGGCGGCGCCCGCCCCGGCGGGGTAAAGCTCGACCCAGTCGCGGCCGGCCTCGTGGCGCCCGACCGCCAGGCGGCGGCCGTCGGGACTCCATGCGAAGCCCGTGACGCGCGGCAATTCCCCCGGCAACCCGGCCCAGCCCGGGCCGATCCACCGCAGTCCGGCCTCGCGCCGCTGCACCGCGGCGAGCGATTCGTGCCACACCGCGGCGACCGCCTTGCCGTCGGGCGAGGCCCGCAGCGTCCCTTCCGCGAAATACCCCGCGGCCAGCACCGTCGGCGCGGCTCCGGCCGCCGCGAGCCGCAGCAGCCGCCGCGGCGCCCCGTCCGCCGGCGCTTCCAGCACGAGCACGGCGCCGGCGACGGCCAGCGGCTCGGCCAGGCGGACGTCACCGGAAACCTGATACCACGTGGCGGCCACGGTGCCGTCGGGCGCGAGCGCGACCAGCCGGCTGCGGCCGGCCTCCCGGAGCACCGCCAGCAATTCCCCCGCGCGGCCCCAGCGCGGCGCGGCCGGCTCGGCCCCGCCCGGCAAGGCCGGATCCGCCGGCCGCCAATCCGGCGCCCGCGCGATCCGGAGCCGGCGGCGATCCGCCCCTTCGATCCAGGCGACCGCGGCGCCGTCGGCCCGCAGTGCGCTGTCCCAGACCCATTCGGCCGCGAGCACGCGCGGCGCGGCCCCTCCGCCGGGTTGCCACAGGCGAAGTTCGGCCCGGCCGCCCGCGGCGGCGCCGACGGTGGCGACCGCCGTGCCGCCGGCGGGCGCCAACTGCAGGTTGCCCGCGGTCTCCGGCAGCCCGAGCTCGGTCCAGGCCCGGAGACCCGCCGGCTCCTGCAGCCACCAGGTCTGGCGGTCGTCCGCGCGCCGGGCCACGACGAGGGCGGCGCCGTCGCCGGCTTCCGCCGGAGCCGATTGGCAACCGCCCAAAGCCAAGCCGGACAGCAGCACGAAACAAGCGAAGGGGCAGCGCATCATGGTCGGAAAGTGGCCCGATGCGGAACGGCAACGGGGCCGCAGGCAAACCCGAAGGTCGGAATTGTGGCCGCGCCCGCCGGCCGGATCAGAGCCAACGCGCGAGCTCCGCCTCGCAGTGCAGCCAGCTGCGGCCGGCCGCCGCTTCGTCGCGGGCGACGGCGCTCTCTTCCAACCGGGCGCACGCGGCGCCGAGGGCCGCATCGCTCACCGCCAGGGCACTGTTGCGGAGGTAGTGGGCCTGGCGTTCCAGCGCCGCCCAATCCCGCAGCCGCCACGCCGTGCACAGGGCCACCCGGGCCGGCGGCACTTCCCGCCGGAACCAACGGGCCAGCGCCGCGGGCGCCAGGTCGTTTTCTTCGTTGCCGGCCGCTCCCGGCACGCAATCCAGCGCCGCCGCCAACGCCGCGAGATTCACGGGCTTGGTCACAAACGCATCCATGCCCGCCGCCAGCGCCCGCGTGCGGTCCGCCGCCGCCGCGTGCGCGCTCGCGCCCACGATCCGCACCGTGGGCCCGCACCGCGCGCGGATCCGCCGCGCCACTTCGAGGCCGTCGAGCCGCGGCATCGAGAGATCGAGGACCACGGCCGAGAACTTCCCGCTGAACGCCAGCGCCAACGCGGCCTCGCCGTCCGCCACGGTCTCGCATTTCGCGCCGAGCCGGGCGAGCTGGGCGGCGAGGATCTCGCGCACCAGGGCGTTGTCGTCGGCCACGAGCACGCGGCGCCCGGCCAGCGAACCGGGGTCCGGCACCGCCGCCGCCGCCGGGACCGGACTCGGCGGGGCCGCAAAACGCGCATAAAAGGTCGTGCCGCTCCGGCCGTCGCTCGCGACCGAGAGATCGCCGCCCAGGCGCCGGCACAGGTGCGCGGCCAACGCGAGCCCGAGCCCGAGTCCTTCGGTGCCCTCCGCGGCGCCCAACCGCGCGAAGGGCCGGAAAATCCGCTCCTGCTCGGCCGCTTCAATCCCCGGTCCCGTATCCGAAACCGCGATCTCGGCCCCGCCGATTTCCTCCGCCGCATTCAGCACGACGTCGATGCGGCCCTGGACGGTGAACTTGATCGCGTTGGCCACCAGATTGAGCAGGACCTGCCCGAGCCGGTCGCCGTCGGCGAGCACCCAGCCCGGCGCCGCCGCCGCCACGGTGCAACGCAGCGCCAACCCCTTCGCCGCCGCCGCCGGCCGGCAGCTTTCCACCGTCTGCATCACGAGCGCCGGCAGATTCACCGGCTGCGGCCGGATCGAAAACGCCCCCGCCTCCATCGCGCGGAGATCGAGCAGGTCGTTCACCAGCCGCAGCAGCAGCGCCCCCTGCTGGCCGATGGTGGCGAGCCGCGCCCGGCTGGTCTCGTCCGTCGCGTCGCGCTGCAGCAATTCGCCGCAGCCCAAAATCGCCTGCAACGGCGTGCGCAGTTCATGGCACACCAGCGCCAGAAAATCCGGCGGGTCCTCCGGCTGGGTCGGTGCTGGGGTGGCGCGGGCGGGGGGACGGGCACTCATGGGGACGTGGTCGGCAAAAAGGTTTCCGGCAGGTGCAACGTCCGCGCCCGGATTGATCTTTCAGGAAAATGCAAAAAAACTCCGTCCGGCTTTTGGCCGCGCGATTTCTGCAAGAAACGCCGCCCCGCCCGCGTTTCAGCAGGTAAATGATCATGCCCTCCGACCCCACCGCCGCTTTTTCCACCGCCGCCACGCGGGCCAGTCTCCTGTTCCGGCTCCGCGATTGGCAGGATGCCGCCAGCTGGGGCGAATTCTACCGGCTTTACGAAAAACTCGTCTTCAACCTCGCCCTCCGCGCCGGCCTCGCGCGCCCCGAAGCCGAGGAAGTCACCCAGGACGTTTTCAAACGCGTCGCCGAAACCATCCACGAATTCGAATCCGACCCCGCCCGCGGCTCCTTCCGCGGCTGGCTCATGAACCTCACCCGCTGGCGCATCACCGACAAATTCCGGGAACGCCAACGCCAGGCCGCCCACCGCGCCCCGCCCGGCGCCGCCGATTCCGACCGCACCGCCACCATCGAGCGCGTGCCGGATCCCGCCGGCGAAACCAACGACCAGATCTGGGACGACGAATGGCGCCGCCATGTGCTCGACGCCGCCCTCGCCCGCCTGGCCCACCGCGTGCCCGCCCGCCATTTCCAGGCCTTCGAGCTTTGCCACCGCCAGGGCTGGTCCGTGCTCCGCGTCGCCCGCGAACTCGATCTCGCCGTCGCCACCGTCTACGTCATCACCCACCGCCTCACGAAACAGCTCAAGGCCGAGGTCGCCCGCCTCGAACAGCAACTCGGCTGAAGCGCGCCGCCGGCGCCGCGCCGCGGGTTGTGACCGGAACCATTTGGTTCCCTGAGTTCCGTGCTGCCGCGGCGCTTTCCGCGCTCGGATCCGGTCTTTCACCTTTCAACCTTCACCTTTCAACGGCCTGAGTGCGGCCGCTTCGCCGCCGCGATTTCGACATCGACGCGCCCGCCGCCCGCCGCAGCGTTGGCCGCCGTGACTCCGCCGGTCGTCGCACCCGCGATCCCCGATTACGAACTGCTGCGCCTCATCGGCCGCGGCAGCTACGGCGACGTCTGGCTCGCCCGCGGCGTCACCGGCATTTACCGCGCCGTCAAGGTCGTCTGGCGCGAGCGTTTCCCCAATCCCCAGCCCTACGAACGCGAATTCAACGGCCTCAAGGAATTCGCCCGCGTCTCCCTCGAGGAATCCCGCCAACTCGCCCTCCTCCACGTCGGCCGCGGCGAAGCCTTCTTCTATTATGTGATGGAGTTGGCGGACGACGCCGCCTCCGGCCGCGAGATCGATCCCGCGAGCTACGTGCCCCACACGCTGCGCGAAACGCAGACCCGCCGCGGCCGCTTGCCCGCCAAGGAAGTCGTCGCCCTCGCCGCCGATCTCGCCCGCGCCCTCGCCGGCCTGCACCGCCGCGAACTCGTCCACCGCGACATCAAACCCTCCAACGTCATCTTCGTCGGCGGCGCCCCCAAACTCGCCGACATCGGTCTCGTCGCCGCCGCCAGCGAAGGCCTCACCTTCGTCGGCACCGAAGGCTACGTCGCCCCCGAGGGCCCCGGCGCCCCGGCCGCCGATATCTTCAGCCTCGGCAAACTGCTCTACGAACTCGCCACCGGCCTCGGCCGCCACGACTACCCGCGGCTGCCCGCCGAATTCCACACCTGGCCCGACCGGAAAGAACTGCTCGAGCTCAACGAAATCCTCATCCGCGCCTGCGATCCGCTCGCGGCCAAACGTTACCGCGACGCCACCGCGCTCCTCGACGACGTCCTCCTCCTGCAAGCCGGCCGCTCCGTCCGCCGCCTGCGCGCCGCCGAACGCCATCTCGGCCGCGCGCTCCGCGTCGCCGCCGCGCTCGCCGTGGTCGCCGCCGTCGCCGGCGGCGGCGCGTGGATCGAACACCGCCGCGCCGCCGACGAACTCGACCGCCGCCGCGCCGTCGAGGCCGAGCGCGACGCCCTCGCCCGCCGCACGGTCTATGCCGCCACCTTGGCCCAGGCCCAGCGCGCGATCGAGCGCAACGACTTCGGCCGCGCCCGCACGCTTCTCGCCCAGGTTTCCGGCGATCCCGAGCGCCCGGGCCAGCCGCCGCCGTTCGAATGGCGCGCGCTCCGGCACGCCGCCGCCGGCGACCCGAGCGACGTGCTGATCGCAGGCGGCTCGCCCATCGGCCGGCTCGACTTCTCGCCCGACGAATCGCTCGTCGCCGCCCACGACGAGGCCGGCAACCTCACGCTGCTCGACGCCGCGAGCGGCCGGGTGGTGCGCCGGGTCGCAGGCGTGCGCAAATTCGCCGGATTCTCCACGGACGGAAAGTGGCTCGTCGGCACGAGCGCCCTCCCGCTCGCCACCCCGCAACGCTGGTCCGTGGCCGACGGCCGGCCCGAGCGCAGCGGCCACGGCCACTTTTGGGTCCGCCCGCTCCTCGCCATCGGCCCCGACCGGCTCGTCGCCTTGATCGACGCCCAGCCGACGAGCCCCAGCCGGAAGCGCGGGCCGATCCCGCTCACGCTGGTGATCTGGGATTTCACCGCAAACCGCGCGGTCGTCGAGCTGCTCCTCGACGGGCCCAGCGAGTTGCCCTGGGAGTTTTTCCGCAGCGGCCACAACGCCGACCGCGACGAAATCACCTTGGTCACCGTCCGCGGCCGCAGCCCGGGCATCCAAGCCCGGCTCACCCACCTGAAGCTCGGCGCCTCGCCGTCGTTTCGGCACCAGGAGATCGGGGCCGCCGTCCCGTGGGTCCTGTATTGCCAGCCGGAGCCCGGCACGCCGGGCGCCTGGCACGCTGTGCCTCCCGCCGGCGACCGCCACTGGCGGTTCGACCGCAGCGATGGGACTTGGAAACCGGCAGGCCCGCTCGCCTTGCCCGTGGGTGCCGTCGCGCCGGCCACCGACACCCCCGACTCCCTGCTCGTGGCCACGGGATCGCAAATCGTGACCATGGGCGCGTCCGGCCAGGTGGCCCCGGAAGCGCGGCGCTTCCGCGGGCACGACGGCGCCGTCACCGCTTTGCTGCCGGCCCGGGACCGCCCCTGGCTCTTCAGCGCCAGCGCCTCCGGCGAGGTCCGGCGCTGGGACTTCGCGGCCATGGACGCGGCCGCTCCCAACCTCACCTTGAAGGGGACGACTCCGACAAACCAGAACCTCGTCTATACGGCCGACTCGCGTCACTTCTTCGCCGCGCTCAATCCCCGCGAAGCCGCGGAGTTCGAGACCGCGCGCCTGCGTCGGATCGCGCCAGCCGGCGCGATCCGGCAACCGGTCGCCTTCGTGCGCGACACCCTCTGGGGCCTCACGGCCGATCTGCAGGCCGTGGCCCGCTGGCAACCGGCAGCCGCGCGCGCGGAGCCGCTGCTCGCCGCCGGCGACACCCCGATCACCCACACTGTGATTTCCGAATCCGGCCGCCACCTCGCCGTCAACCGCACCAACGGCGAGATCTGGACCATCGATCTCACCGACCCGGCCCGCCCCGCCGAGCACCGCTCGCCCGGCAAGTTCCGCGATGTCTGGCTGCGGCATCTGGCGCCGGACGGCACGCACGTGTTCGCCATCGGCAACGTCGCGGAAATCAGCTGCCTCAACCTGCCCGACGGCACCGTGCGTTGGAAACACCCGCTGCCGGCTCTGCCCATCAGCCTGCTCTCCATCCCGGGCCGGGATCTGCTCGCGGTTTCACTGCGCAACGGGCGGATCCAGTTCCGGGCCAAGGCCGACGGCCGCCTGCTGCGGACCGTCGAGTCCGGCAGCGCGGCACCGTCGTCGCTCAGCCCCACGCCCGACGGCAGCCGCCTGGTGGTCGGCACCCCCGAGGGCGAAGTCCACGTGCTCTCCGTCGAGACCGGCGACCTGCTCGCCACCCTTTTCCGCACGAACGACGAACAGATCCAATCCGTCCGCGTCGCGCCGGACGGCCGGGAGATCCTCGCGTTTTCCCGGACGGGACGCGTGCGGGTCCTGCGCGCCCCGGAGCATTCCCCCGGAGCGCGCTGAACACCGTCACTCGGCCTCGCCGTCTTCGCCGCCCGACTCGGGCGGGGGCGGACAGGAACCGTCGTCGGTCCCGTCGCCGGGCCGCCGCGCCTTGCTCTGCTTCGGCCGGAACGACGTCAGCCACAGTTCGCAGGAATCGCCGGCAAATTTCAGGAACCAGAGCTTCGCCGGATCGACGCCGGGGGAATTCTTCGGCTGCACCCGGCCCAGAATCAGGTTCACCGGTTGCTTGAGGCCCGAGATTTCCCTGGCGACCGCGCCCTTGGCATCGATGAACGCCACGCTTTCGCCCGAGGCCTGCGTCACCTCGACGCGCCACTTCCGGCCCTGGATACAGAGCGTGTAGAGGCTGTAGCTCGGCGTGGCCGGGGCGCCTTCGGCCCGCGTCACGGTCACGCGATACGAGGCCGGCGTCCCCGGGGCCCCGGCCGGACGCAGCACCGAGCGCACGGTGAGCGTCGGCGCGCCCGAAGAATTGACGAAGGTGCGTTCGCACAGCGCCGAGGTCGGCACCAGCGATTCGGCCAACGGGAACGGCCGCGGGGCCGGAGTGGTTTTTTTGCCTGCTTTTTTCATGGTGACGTGGGGATGGGCCGCGAAGGGTCCCGCCGAAGCAACGGACGGAACCGCGGCAATCTTTCGGAAATCCGCCGCGAGGCGACCCGCATCCGCGTCATGGCCGCGGCCCAGCCGATGCGAAACGATTCGGTTTCGCACGGCTCCAGCCACGATCGCGCCGCCCGGGCGCCGGCGCCTAGAACGCGCCGCCGTCGGCCTTGGTCCCGCAGAGGCAGACCTCGAGGCCCAGCTCCGCCGCGAGCGCGGCCTTCGCGTAAAGGGCGAGGTCCGCCTCGCGCGCCGATTTCGCGTACGCGACCTGGATGTGGTTCGCCTGGTGCCGCGCCATCATCTGGTCGCGCGACACCCCGTAGGTCACGGCGTGCATGATCGGCCACTGCACGGTCGTTTCCTTCCAGCGGCGTTCCGTTTCCTCAGGGGGCAACGCAATCACCTTGGCCCGGCCCAGGTCCATCCGGAGTTTGCCGCCGGCGACGAAGACGCGGCTCCACACGATCTCGCCCGGCTTCGCGATGCCGCGCACCGTGCCGCCGCCCAACCGGAAATACATCGGCGGCTGGCGCAGCGAATCCGTGCCCTTGTATCCGCCGATATGATGCGCCGGGGGCGCGCTGCCGGAAATGAGGAAAACCCAGACGTAGTCCCCGGTCGTGCCGCTGCGGTCGCGATCGCCCCAACGCAGGTCGTGCAACGTGTTCTCGACCGGCTGCCCAAGCGCCGCGTGCACGCGGTTGGTGAAGAGGCCGTCGAGGCCGGAGCATTCGTCGACTTCGTTGAAATGCGGCAGCGGCCGGCCGGGCAAAATGACTTTGCCGGCGGCGTTCTTCACCGGCGGCCGGTCGGAGTTGTTGAGGATGCCCTCGACCAGGTCGCTCGCGGGCAAGAGGTCCTTCAGTCCCTGCTGGTACTGGATGCCGATCGTCTCGCAGCCGAACTCGTCCGCGATCCGCAACGCCGCGATATAGGTTTTGCACTGCCACAGCACCTGGCGCTCGGTCAGCTCCGTGGCCTCGTCGGTCCCGAGATGGAAGGCCATGCCTTTCCGGCACAGCCAATCGTACACCGCGCGCGCCTCGCGCTCGTCGACCGAGGTCGCCGCGGCGTACAGCGCCGACTGCGAGAGGCGTTCCTTGAACACGCCGGTCTGGAACAGCAGTTCGTCGGGGATGATCGCGTTGAACATGCCCATGCAGCCCTCGTCGAAGACGCCCATGATCGCCTTGCGGCGGCGCAGGTCGGCGGCGATCCGCTTCGCCACCGCCACGGCCTTGGCCGGCATTTTCGCCGCGGCCAGGGGGCGGACGTGGTCCGTGGCATGCGCGACGACTCCCGTCGTCAGCCAGGCCTTCAGGCCGGCGAGGAACTTCGCATCCGTGAAATCCTCGCTCCACAGCGTCGAGTAACGCACCCCCGCCTTCGTCAGCGAGCCGTTGAGATTGAGCATGCCGACGAGGCCCGGCCAGGTGCCGCTCCAGTTCGCGACCGTGAGGATCGGCCCGCGGTGCGAGATCAGGCCCGCGAGCACGTGGTGCGAATACTGCCACACCGCCTCCGCCACGATCAGCGGCGCCTCCGGATCAAGGTCGGCAAACACCGCCATGCCTTCCTTCTGCGAGCCGATGAAGCCATGCTTCAGTTTCGGTTTATAGGGATGGGCGCGCACGATCTTGGCGCCGAGTTTGGCGACGGCGGCCCCGAGGGCCTTTTCCATCGCCTGCTGGGCGGGCCAGCAGACTTCGTTGGCGGATTGGCGCAGGTCGCCGCTGGCGACGAGCAGGACGGTTTTCGATTTGGCCATG
>NEUS01000013.1 GCA_002288455.1 Opitutia bacterium Tous-C1TDCM | reverse complement strand
AGCCGCGGCTTGGAACCCGCACGTCTGCGTGCTTCTTAACCCTCTGCCTCCATCAACACCAACTGTCACCCACCTGTTACCTATGTTCTGAAACAGAAGTGTTACCTATGTTCTGACACGACCCCGCCCGCCCCGGCCTCCCGGCTTTCACCTTTCAACTTTCAACCGCGGCGCGCGCTTGGCGCGCGCAACCTCAGACCTGATACGTCTGCAGCGGCACCGGATCGAGCACCTTGGATTGCGGCGCGAGGGTCTTGAGCTGTTCCGCGAACCACACCCGCGCCGCCGGATCGCCGTGCGTCAGCACGATGGAACGCGCGCCGGTCTGCACCGCGAACTCGAGCAGTTCCTCGCGGTCCGCGTGCCCGCTCAACTCGAAGCGCTCGACCTTGGCCTTGACCTTCTGCTTCACGTGCGCGGCTTCGAAAACGAATTCCTCGCCCGGCTTGGCGGCGAGCAGGTGGCCGCCCGGGGTATCCGGATCGCAATACCCGACGAAGGCGATGAGGTTGCGGGCGTTGCCCAGCAGGCCGGATGCGAGCGTGTAGCTCGGCGTGCGCTCGACCATCATGCCGGAGCTCACGAGGTAGATCGCGTTCTGCTCCGGATCCTCGCCGGCCTTCATCTTGCGCGGCGTCGGCTTGAGTTTCAGGTCCTTCAGGATCCCGCGGCTGAACTGCACGTGCTTGGTCTTCCGGGAAATCTCGTCGAAGTAATCCGCCAGATCGATGCCGAGGCCGCCGCTGTAGATCGGGCATTCGACCAGCCGGCCGAACTTCCGCGCATCGTGCATGATCGCGAAAATCTCCTGCATGCGCCCGAGGGCGAAGACCGGGATCAGCACGGAACCGCCGCGCTGGATCGCGTCGTTGATCGCGGTGATCAGGCGGGCGACTTCATTGACGCGCTCCTTGCCGAGCGGACGCTCCGTCGTGCCGCGCGTCGTTTCCATCACGATGGTGTCGAAATGCCCGGCCGGGAACTTCGCGCCGGCCAGCGTGCGCTGGCTCTCGAACAGCACGTCGCCGGTGAAAAAGATATGCCGGTGCTTGTGCCGGATTTCGACCGCCGCCGCGCCCGCCACGTGGCCCGCGGGGTGCAAAATGATCTCCACTTCGTCCTTCGCGCCGCGGAAATGCTTGGCGTGGCCGAAGGGCAGGCCCGTCAGGCGCTTGCCGCAACGGTCGATCTCGTCGTGCGTGAAGAGCGGGTAGTCGGGGATGTTTTCCTCTTCCTTCTGCCGCACCATGACGTTGGCGGAATTGTGCAGCATGCGCTCGATCAGCATGCGGCTCGAGGTCGTCATGATCACCGGCGTGTTCGGGTGCTCCCGCATCACGACGGGCAGGCTGCCGATGTGGTCGAGATGGCAATGCGTGATGATGATGAGATCGAGGGTGAGGCCGCGCAGCGGCTTCAGGTCCGGCGTCGCCAAACGGCCCACTTTCTTCGGATTCAACCCGCAATCGACGAGGATGTTGAGGTCGCCGAGTTGGATGAACAGCGAGTTGGCACCGATGCCGCCGTCGCGATTCAGGTCTGTTAGCTTCATGAACCGGCCAGAAAGAACAATTTGCCGGCGAAGAACGAGAACGAAGTTGCCCGCGGCGAGGCGGTCGCCGGCCGGCCGCCTTCAGGCCCGCGGGATGCTCAGCGCGAACGCCGGCACCACCACGTGTACCCGGTGCCCGAGCTCGTCCACGCCGTGGAAGCTGCCCTGCGCCGAAGCATCGAGGCCCGTGACGTGGTAGCTGTTGTAGGAAAACTGCTCCCCCGGCTCGAGCCGCGGCTTCTCGCCGACGATGCCGTCGCCCTCGACGACGAGTCGCGAGCCGTCGCTGTGCTGCACCACCCATTTGCGGCCGAGGAAGGTCACGGTGCGGTCGGAGCCGTTCTTGATCGTGATGAAATAGACGAACGCATGCGGCTTGTCCGTCGGCAGACTCGCCCCGCCGTGGTGGTAACACAGCTTGTCGAGGCGGGCGGAGAGACCGGGCAGTTCGCGGGAGCGGGACACGCCGCAACCAAAGCCGGAATCGGCGAATCCGAAAGCGGGAAAATCGCGGCTTCTTCCGCAATTCCGCTTTTCGCGTCCCGCATTTGGCCTTTGCATCCCGGGCGCATGGCGAAACTCGCGCTCCTCTCCGTCTCGGACAAAACCGGCCTCGTGGACTTTGCCACCGCCCTCGTGCGGCAGCTCGGCTACACGCTGCTCTCCACCGGCGGCACCGCCAAACTGCTCGCCGAAAAAGGCCTGCCCGTGACCGAGGTGAGTCGCCACACCGGCTTCCCCGAGATCATGGAAGGCCGCGTCAAAACCCTGCACCCGAAGATCCATGGCGGGCTCCTGTGCCGCCGCGACAAGCCCGACCACCTCGCCCAAGCCGCGCAAAACGACATCGCCCTCATCGATCTGGTCGTCGTCAACCTGTACCCCTTCGAACAGACCGTCGCCAAACCGGGCGTGCATTTCGAGGAAGCGATCGAGAACATCGACATCGGCGGCCCCTCGATGCTGCGCAGCGCCGCCAAGAACCACGAAAGTGTGAGCGTCGTCTGCGATCCGGCCGACTACACCGCCGTCGTCGCCGCGCTCGCCGCCGAAACGTCCGCCCCCGACCAGCTGCTCGAACTCCGCCGCCGCCTCGCCCTCAAGGTCTTCCAGCGTACCGCCGCCTACGACGCCGCCATCGCCCGCTACCTCGAAAGCCAGGCCGCCGAGCCCGACCTCGAGGCCCTGAGCGGTTTCCCGGCCACGCTCTCCCTGAGTTGGCCGAAAGCCCAAGCCCTCCGCTACGGCGAGAACCCCCACCAGAAGGCCGCGCTCTACGGCACCTTCCACGAGCATTTCGCGCAACTTCAGGGCAAGGAACTCTCCTACAACAACCTTCTCGATATCACCTCCGCCACTTACCTGATCGGCGAATTCGAGCGCCCCACCGTCGCGATCCTCAAGCACACGAACCCCTGCGGTGTGGCCAGCGCGGATACGTTGATCGAAGCCTGGGAAAAGGCCTACGCCACCGACCGCCAGGCGCCCTTCGGCGGCATCATCGTCGTCAACCAGACGCTCGACGAAACCCTCGCCAAGGCCATCGCCGAAATCTTCACCGAGGTGATCATCGCCCCGCGCTTCAGCGACGAGGCGCTCGCGATTTTCGCCAAAAAGAAAAACCTCCGCCTCATGATCGCCAAGGGCGGCATCGGCGCGGATGCGTTGCAGGAAATCCGTTCCGTGGTGGGCGGCGTCCTCGTGCAGGACCGCGACCGCACTCTCGGCAACGTGCGCGAATTCAAGGTCGTCACGAAACGCGAACCCACGCCGGACGAATGGGCCGCGCTGCTCTTCGGCTGGAAGGTCGGCAAGCACGTGAAATCCAATTCCATCGTCTACTGCCGCGGCGAGCAGACGCTCGGCGTCGGCGCCGGCCAGATGGCCCGCGTCGACAGTTCCCGCATCGCGGTCTGGAAGGCCGGCGAAGCCGGGCTCGATCTCCGCGGTTCCGTCGTCGCCAGCGAGGCGCTGTTCCCGTTCCCCGACGGCCTGCTCGCCGCCGCCGATGCCGGCGCCACCGCCGCCATCCAGCCCGGCGGTGCCATCCGCGACGCCGAAGTCATCGCCGCCGCCGACGCCCGCGGCATGGCCATGGTCTTCACCGCCAGCCGCCACTTCAAACACTGACCTTGGCCCGGCCGGTTCCCCGGACCGCGGGCCGCCTCCGCTCTATGCGCCACCTCCGCTGCCTGCTGCCCCTGCTCGCCGCCGCCCTGCTCGGCGGCTGCTACACCAATCCCGTCACCGGGCGCAAATCCCTCGTCCTTCTCTCCCAGGGCGAGGAAGTCGCGCTGGGCGCGCAATCGTTCCAGAGCATCCGCCAGCAGGAAAAGGTCTCGGCCGACGGCGGCGCCACAGCGCGGGTCGCCCGCGTCGGCGGACGCATCGCCGCGGCCGTGGGCGACGCCCTGCCCGACGCGAAGTGGGAATTCGTGGTCTTCGAATCGAAGCAGGCGAACGCGTTCGCGCTCCCGGGCGGCAAAGTGGGCGTGTACACCGGTCTGCTCGCCCTCGCGGAGAGCGATGCGGAACTCGCCACCGTCATCGGCCACGAGATCGGCCACGTGATCGCGCGTCACGGGGCCGAGCGCATGTCCGAAGCCATGGTCATCGCCGGGGTCGGCGCCCTCGGCCAGGCCGTCGTCGCGGAAAAGACCGAGGACGAACGCAAGCGCCAGCTCTTCGCCCTTGCCTACGGCGGGCTCACGACGGTCGGGCGCGTCCTGCCGCACTCCCGCGGCAACGAAAGCGAGGCCGACCGCATGGGGGCGATCTACGCCGCCCGCGCCGGCTACGACCCGCGCGCCGCGGTCACCTTCTGGCGGAAGATGATGGCCCAGAAGCAGGGCGGGGGAGCGGCCCCGGCCGGCTCCGCGGCCAAGCTGGAGAACCTGCTGTCGACGCATCCCTCCGACGCGAAACGCATCGCCGACCTCGAAGCGCTGATGCCGCAGGTCCTGCCGCTGTACGAACAGAACCGCGGCCGGTATTCGAATTGACGTTACGGTCCGTTCCGCCGGCTCAACCACGCGGTCCGGCCGCGCTTTCCGGTTTGCGCGCCCGGACGTTTCGGCAACGGTAGCCGGATGTTCGATCCCGTTGAAAAACTGAAGGAGTTCATCCGGCACGCCAGCGTCTCGACCGACCCGAAAGCCAAGGCCGGCATGCAGGGCGCCCAGGAATTCGTCTCCGGTCTGCTGCGTTCGCTCGGCTTCGCCGTCGACGTCGTGCCGACCGACCTGCATCCGCTGATCTTTGCCCAGCGCGGCGGCCAGCCGGACTGGCCCCACGTCGTCATCTACGGCCACTACGACGTCCAGCCCGCCGACCCGCTCAACCTCTGGAAAACGCCCGCCTTCGAGCCGACCTTGGTCGGCAACCGCCTCTACGGCCGCGGCGCCGCCGACAACAAGGGCCCGCTGATGACGATCATCGCGGCGATCGCGCGCCTGCTGGAGGAGGACCCCGCGGTCCCGTTGCGGCTGACCTTTTTGATCGAGGGCGAGGAAGAGATCGGCAGCCCGAGTTTCCCGAAGTTCCTCGAGCGCTACGCGGACAAGCTCCGGGCCGCGGACTGTGTTTTCCTTTCGGATACGGCCCTGCCGAACGAGCAGCAGGTCGTCCTCACCTGCGGCCTGCGCGGCCTGGCGCTCTTCGACGTCCACGTCACCGGCGCCAAGGGCGACCTCCATTCCGGCCTGCACGGCGGCGTATTGAGAAACCCGATTCAGGCCCTGGCCGAGATCCTCGCCACGCTGCACACGCCCGAGGGCCGTGTGAACGTGCCCGGGTTCTACGACACCGTGCTCGACGTCCATCCCTGGGAGCGGGACGAATTGCGCAAGCTCGGCGCGGACGAAAAAGCCTACGCCGACTTCCTCGGCATCGACACGTTCTACACCACGCCGGGCTTCACGCCGTTCGAGTCGCTGCGCTTCCAGCCGACGCTCGAGTTCAACGGCATCGGCGGCGGGTACCAGGGCGAGGGCACCAAGACGGTCATCCCGAGCAAGGCCTTCGCGAAGATCAGCTGCCGTCTCGTGCCGAACCAGGAGCCGGACAAGATCAAGCGCCTGGTCATGGATACGATCCGCGCCCGCGCGCCGAAGGGCGTGAAGATCGACTTCGTCGACCAGCACAAGGGCGAACCCTATGTCGTCGTGCCGCCCGACCGTTCCAATACGCCGGCCAACCAGCCGCCCGTGCTCGCCCGGGTTTTCCGCGCCACGCATGAGGCGGTCAACGAGGTGTGGGGGCGACCGCCCTTGTATCTCCGCGAGGGCGGCAGCGTGCCGATCATCGCCGAGATCAAGCGCGTCACGGGTCTGGATTCGGTGATGATGGGACTCTTCCTGCCGGAGGATAATCTCCACGCGCCGAACGAGAGCTTCAACCTCGACGTCATGCGCAAAGGCATCGAGACGACCTACCGGATGTTCAAGCGGCTCGCGCGCGGCTGACCGTCGTATCCGCACATCGGACACAAAAAAGCCCCGGAGCAATCCGGGGCTTTTTAGCGGCCCGCTGGCGGGCGAGAGGGACCGACGGATCAGAGCGGTGTGGCAGCCACCGTCGGATTGATCACGACGAGATTGACGCGGCGATCTTTGCCCATCGTTGCATCGTCGGCGTTCTTGGCGGCCTCGAGGCTGCCCTTGGAAAGAGTCTCGATGCGATCGGCCGGCACGCCGATGGAGAGGAGAAACTTCTTGGCACCCGCGGCGCGACGGTCGCCGAGACCGAGATTGTACTCGGCCGTACCGCGCCAGTCGCAATGGCCTTCGAGCAGCAGGCGGAAGGTTGGGTTCTTGTCGAGATAGTCCTTGGCGGCCTGCAGCTTCGGGCGTTCGGATGCCTTGATATCGGAACGGTCGTAATCGAAGTAAACCGTCTGGGCCTCGAGGGCGGTGCGGTTGTGGCCGTTGGGATCGAAATCGCCGCCGGTCCGCTCGATGAGCGCGCCCTGAGCGCCGCCGAAAAGGGCGTCGGTCGGGGTCCCGGCCGTCGCCGTGCCCGAACCCTGCTGGCCGAGCATCGTGGCGGACGGATCGGGCCGGGCGGGCTTCTTGGTGCAGCCCGCAAGTACGAGCGCGGCGCTGGCGACGAGGAGGGAAAGTTTCGGCGAAACGAGTTTCATGAGAAGGAAAGGGGTCCGGACAGATTGACAGTCCTATTGGGCAAACGGTTGCAGCGTCGCAAGGCTATTAGCGGCGGGAACCTCAGAGCGTCTTCTTCGGCTCGATCAGGCCGACTTCCAGCGCGTAGCGGGTGAGGCTGGCGACGTTGTGAAGGTTCAGCTTCCGCATCAGGTTCGTGCGGTGGTTGTCCACGGTCTTGACGCTGATGCCGAGCTTGGCGGCGATTTCCTTGGTGCTGTGGCTTTCGGCCACCAATTGGAGGATCTCGCGCTCGCGGTCGGTCAGAAAATCGGGGGCGTTGCTGGTCGCGGGATTGGCGACGACGTTGCGGAGGAGGGCGGCGACCGCCGGGCCGAAGTACGTGCCGCCGTTCGCGACCGTCTCGAGACCTTTCTTGAATTCAAAGAGGCCGGCGGTCTTTTCGACGAAACCATGGGCCCCGGCCTCCAGCATTTCCCGGACGAGCACCGGATTCTCATGGCCCGAAAAAACGAGGACGCGCATCTGCGGCAGCTTTTTCCCGATGCGGCGCAGGATATCGACGCCGTTGAGCCCCGGCAGTTTGGCGTCGAGCACGCACACGTCGGGATTCACATCGAGGCAAAGCTGCACGGACGACTGTCCGTCTCCCGCCTCGCCGACCAGTTGGTAATTGGCATCCAGCCGGAGAATCTCGACCAGCATTTCGCGGATCGCGGTCTGGTCTTCGATGATGACAAGGCGTTTCATTCGTGTGGAGGACGGGTGGTGGGTCGACTGGGATTCGAACCCAGAACCAACGACTTAAAAGGACGCTGCTCTACCATTGAGCTATCGACCCCCTCTCCCGAAGAAAGGACAAAATGGGTTTTCGCTCTGCGGGTTTGCAAGAAATTTCTCCCCCGCGGCGGTTGACCGCGCCCGCGCGCGCACCTATCGACGGGGCCGCAACGAAATCGTGGGAACTTTCCAACAGTACGCCAATCAGAGCGAGGCGGAACGCATGTCTGCCAAAGCCCAAGAAGTTGCCCTCGATCGCGTGCTCGTCGATCGCTTCAAGAACGGAGATCAGGCCGCCTTCGACGAGATGGTGACCCGTTATTGGGATCGCATCTACTCGATGGTGCACCAGCTGCTGCGCAATCAGCAGGATGCCGAGGAGGTCACGCAGGACGCCTTCATCCGCGCCCACCGCGGCCTCGCCAATTTTCGCGGCGATTCCGCGTTTTCGACGTGGCTCTACCAGATCGCCACGAACCTGGCCCGCAACCGCTACTGGTACTGGTGGCGGCGCAAACGCGACAAGTCCGTCTCCCTCGACGCCCCGGTCAGCGCCGAAAACGACCTGACTCTCGCCGACGTCATCCCCGCCGAGGTCGAGTCGCCCGACGACATCACCGTCACGCAGGAGCTCGTCGAACGGATCGGCAAAGGCATGGAACGCCTCTCCGCCAAGCACCGGGAGATTCTCGTGCTGCGGAATATCAAAAACCTCTCCTACGAAGAAATCGCCGCGATCCTCGGGATCTCGGTCGGGACCGTGAAAAGTCGCATCGCTCGCGCCCGCGAGAGCCTGCGCGCCAAGATCGGGGACAATTCCAAATGAAAGACTCGGAGTTTATCGCACTGCTCAACCTCTATCTCGATCGCGAGATCTCCGCCGCGGACGCGGCCCGGCTCGAAGCGGAGGTGCAGTCGACTCCCGACCGTCGCCGCCTTTACCGCGAATACTGCGAGATGCAAAAGGCCTGCCAATTGCTCGCCGCCGATTTCCGCAACGAGCCCGCTGAGAGCACGGACGTCAAGGTGGTGGCTTTCGAGCAGACAGCTGCAATTCGGGCCCGTGCCCGCAGCGCCCGGACCGGAAATTGGTACGCCGCCGGCGCCGCCGTTGCCGCCGCTGCCTGTGTGGCGATCGTCTTTGTCGGGCAGTCCCGGAAATTGGTCCCGGCCGAAGCCCCGGTCGCGGTCTTCGCCTCCGCCGAGGTCAAGCCGGAGTCCGCCGCCGTCGCCGCGCCGTCCGCGGCGGGATTGCGCTCCGGCCCGACCGTTTTGGGCGGTGCGAACAAGCGCAACGCCACCTTCATGGCGGATCCGCTCTTGCTGGCCGGCCAACGTCTCCCGGATACCGCCGGCGTCGCTGTTTCCGAATCGGGCAACGCCCAGTTCGCGTGGATGAACCAGATCCAACTCGCGCCGGTGCAACGCCCGATCCCCGTCGCCGATCTGCGTTTCGAGGCCCGGCCCGCGTCCCTCCGGCCCGAAGGCCGCCCGCTCGGTCCCCGTCCGGCCCAAGCCGACGTCGAATCGACCGCCTTCCAATTCGTGAAGTGAGGTCCGCCGCCCGCGGCGCAATGGCGCGGGCGGAAATTTCCCGGCCCTGAACGTCAACCGTTCAGGGCTTTTTTGATGAGCGTTTCCGTCGTCGCCTTCGTCCCGAGCGCCAAGGCCGCCCGGCGAACCGCTTCGTCCGCGTCCGCTCCCTTGTAGCCCAGCGCCACCAGCGCGGAAACCGCATCATGGTGCGAACTGGCCGGCGCGGTGGCCGCCGGGCCGCCGGCCGCCGCGGTTTCCGACACGGACGATCCGCCGACCTTCGACTTCAATTCGACCACCAGGCGTTCGGCGGTCTTTTTGCCGATGCCGGGACACTTCGCGAGCAAGCCGATATCGCCGGCGCGGATCGCGCCTTCCAGCGACGCGAGCGAGAGTTTGCTCATGATGGACAACGCCATCTTCGGGCCGACGCCCGTGACGTTTTCGATCATCAGGCGGAAAAAATCCCGGTCGGCCGTCGTCGCGAAGCCGAACATCGTCTGCGCGTCCTCCCGATAGATCACCAACGTGTGCAACTTCACCGCGCTGCCGACCTGCGGCAGGCGTTCGGCGGTCGTGACCGGCACATGGACTTCGTAGCCGAAGCCGTTCAGCTCGATAATGGCATGCAGCGGCGTCGCGGCCGTCAGCGTGCCTTGGATCGAAGTGATCATCACTTCAGCCCCAGCACATCCTGCATGTCGTACACGCCCGGCGGCTGTCCCACGACCCAGCAGGCCGCGCGCAACGCACCCCGCGCAAAAATCCCGCGGTCGCTCGCCTTGTGGGTGAGCTCGAGGCGCTCGCCGAGCGCGGCAAACATCACGGTGTGGTCGCCGACGACGTCGCCGCCGCGCAACGCATGGATGCCCACCTCCGTCGGGGTGCGCTCCCCGGTGATGCCCTCGCGGCCGTGGCGCAAGGCCTCGGCGCCGAGTTTGCGTTCTTCCAGAATGATTTCGAGCAGGCGCGCGGCGGTGCCGCTCGGGGCGTCTTTCTTGAACCGGTGATGCATCTCGACGACTTCGGCATCATAGTCGGAGCCGAGGACCGCGGAGGCGCGGCGCGTGAGCGCGAAGAGCAGGTTGACGCCGACGGAAAAGTTGCCGGCCCACACACAGGGTACGCGGCCAGCGAGGAGGAGCAGCCGTTTCTTCTCATCGGCGCCGTGGCCGGTGGTCCCGAGCACGACGGGTTTGCCCCGCGCCACGGCCGACTCGAGCAGCGCGGCCGTCGCGGCGTGGGAGCTGAAGTCGACGACGACATCGCAGCCCGCCAGAGCGGCGCCGAGGTCGTCGCCGGCGTCCACGGCGCCGCTGACGGTCAGGTTCATTTCTTTGGCGGCGGCGGCGACGGCCTGGCCCATCCGGCCCTTGGCGCCGTTGATCAGAATACGCGGAGACATGGCGCGGATCAGCCGACCTGGGCCAGCACCGCGGCGAGCGTCTGCGTATTCGCTTCGGACATACCGCAGAGCGGGGAGCGCACGGAGTCGTCGCCGATGATACCGGCCCGCTTCAACGCGTACTTGATCGGCACCGGATTCGGCTCGATGAAGAGCATCTTGAAGGCGGGGTAGAGCCGGCGATGGAGCTTGGCGGCCTTGGCGAAATCGTTCGCCCGCGCGAGCCGCACCATCTTCGAAATGTCGCGGACGTAGAGGTTGGAGGCGACGCTGATGACGCCCTCGGCGCCGACCGCGATGAAGGGCAGGGTGAGGGAGTCGTCGCCGCTCAGGACCACAATGCTGTCGCCCAAGGCCTGCTTGAGTTGGTCGACGCGGTCGACGCTGCCGCCGGCCTCCTTGATCCACGCGACATGCGCATACTTCGCACGCAATCGCTCCACGGTGCCGACGCCGATCTCGATCCCGCAGCGGCCGGGTATCGAATACAGAATGATCGGCTTGTCGGTGGCCTCGGCGACGGCTGAAAAATGCTGAAACAAACCCTCCTGGCTCGGCTTGTTGTAGTACGGCGCCACCACGAGCATGGCGTCGGCCTTGGCTTCGTGGGAAAGGCGCGTGAGCTCGACGGCTTCGCGGGTGGAATTGGAGCCGGTGCCGGCGATGACGGGCACGCGACCCTTGGCTTCGGCGATCACGAACCGGATCACCTCCATGTGCTCGTCCCAATCGAGCGTCGGGGACTCGCCCGTGGTCCCGACCGGAACCAAACCGTCGATCCCGCCCTTGATCTGGTGCGCGACGAGTTTTTTCAGATCCCCGTAGGAAACCTGACCGTCGCGAAACGGTGTGGCGAGCGCGGTGATGGTGCCGGTGAGCGGACGGAGTTTCATGAAAACGGGCAATGAAGCCTTGCGGAACCAACGACGGCGAAATACGGAATCGCAACGCTTTTTTGCCCATGCCGACCGCCACACCGCACACCGAAATGATCAACGATCTGCTCCGGCTCGCCGTCGAAAGCGGCGTGAGCGATGTGATCATCAAATCGAACAAACCGGGCTACGTGCGGCTCGCCGGAAAACTCAAACCCGTCGACATGGATCCGATCTCCTGCCCCGAGGCGGAGGCCTTCGTGGTCGAGCATGTGCCGAAGGTCTTCAAGGCGCGCTGGGACGACGAAGGGCAGGTCGACTTCGCCTACGCCGCCGAGGGCGTCGGCCGGTTCCGCGTCAACGCGTTCCACCAACGCGGCCTCGTCAGCATCGTGCTGCGGCACATCAAGAGCACGGTGCCGACCTTCGAGCAGCTCGGGCTCGGCACGACGGAAGCGTCGCTGATGAAACTCAGCCAGGCGAAAGATGGCATTCTGCTCATCTGCGGCGCCACCGGCTCGGGCAAGAGCTCGACGATGGCCGCGATGCTGAACTGGATCAACCAGAACCTCGACAAGCACATCGTCACGATCGAGGACCCGATCGAGTACACGTTTCACGATGACAAATCGCTGTTCCAGCAACGCGAGATCGGCCTCGACGTGCCGAGCTTCGAATTGGCGATCAAGGCCGTCCTCCGCCAGAATCCCGACATCATTCTGATCGGCGAAATGCGCGATCGCGAAACCTTCGAGACCGCGATCTCCGCGGCCGAGACCGGCCACTTGGTCATCTCCACGATGCACGCCGCGACCGTCGCGCAATCGCTCACGCGCCTCTTCGAATTCTTCCCCGCCGAAGAACAGTTGCAGGCCCGGCGCGCGATCTCCGGTTCGCTCCGCGGGTTCATTTGCCAGAAACTGATCCCGACCATGGAAGGCAACGGCCGCGTGCCGGCGAACGAGATTCTCACCGCCGATGCCACCGTGCGAAACCTGATTCTCGAGGGCCAGAACGAGAAGATCCAGGGCATCCTCGAAGGCAGCGGCGACTCGACGAGTTTCTCGTTCAACAAGGACCTTTACCGCCTGATCAAGGCCGGCCGGATCAGCAAGGCCGACGGCCTCAAGTACTCGCCGAATCCCCAGCAGCTCGAGATGAACCTGAAGGGGATCTTCATCAAATCGTGAGCGGCCGACGATGAACCCGCGTTCGGAACGAAGGCACCGCGGGTGGTTGGCCGGGCTGCTGTGCCTCGCTGCCGTTGCGCCCGTCGGCGCCGCGAGCGCGGAAATATCGACGCCGCCGGCAACTCCGGTCCGGCCGGCGGAGGCAGAGTCGCCGATCACTTCCGCCAAACGCGATTTCGAAGCCATCAAGGCCGCCCGCGATCCGTCGCAGGCGGGAACCAATCGCGGCGGTCCGAAGTTGACGTTGCCGGAATTCCAACCCGGGCCCGGCCCGACGGTCCTCCGGGCCAATCCGGGCGGCAGCGAGAAACAGCGGCCGGCGGGGACGCGTTCGCCGACCTGGCTGCTCGACGCGATGGAAAAGGAAGCCAAGCAGGCAAAGGCCTCGTCCGATCCGCGGGCGGGACCGCGCCGGGAACGGAATTCCGAAAACGCCAAGGCGTTCGAGGCCGAGGGTCCCGCTGCGGATCGGCCCGGCGAACGCGAGACGCGCGAAACCGCCGAGGCGGCCGCGACGGCCGAGGGGCGGGCCGAGACCGCCACCGAGGATCGCCGGCCGCCGCCCGAGAATCCTTTCGACCGCTTCCTCGCCGGGTGGATGACCCCGGCCGACTATGCGCTCCTGCGCGGTACCGTGAATGCGGATACATCGGGCCGGGCCGGCGGGAACGCGGAGGCCGTGGCGAACGTCGGCGGCCTTTCCGGCGACTTGGCGGCCGCGGGCATCGCGGCCGAAGGCGAAGCGGGGAGGGCGCTGGGCGCGGCCGTCGGCGACCTGAAACTCTCGTCCGCCCCGCGCGAGAATCCGTTTCTGCAGCAATTCGAAGCGCTGGAACTGCGCCAGGTCCGCGAGGCCGGAGTGCTCGCCGGCCCGGCCGTGCCGCCGCCCGGACCGGCGGCCGCGGCCTTTACCCCGCCGGCCCCGTTGCCCCCGGCGGCGCGCCCGGTGATTCCCGAATTTGCCCGGCCCGAACGCGACGAAAAACAATTCCGGCAGCTCAAGCGTTTTTAGGGCTTGGATTCACCGGGGCCGGCCGCTTGTGTGACCCGTTTCCACAATGGCATTGGCACTTTTATTTGCAGGACAGGGGGCGCAAAAAGTCGGCATGGGCAGGACGCTGGCGGAAAATTCTGCCGCTGCCCGGGCACTTTACGAACAGGCCAACCATGTGCTGGACTGGGATTTGACCAATCTTAGCTTTGCCGGACCGGAACCGGAATTGACCCAGACCAAGGTCTGCCAACCGGCGCTTTTCGTGCATGGTCTGGCGGGATTGGCGGTGCTGCAGGAGGCCGGAAAATTGCCGGCCGGCGGCCCCGCGTTTGCGCTCGGTCTTAGCTTGGGGGAAATCACGGCCTACACCGCGGCCGGCGTGTTCGATTTTGCGACCGGATTGAAAGTCGTCGCGGAACGCGGCCGGCTCATGCAGCAGGCCTGCGAGCAAACGTCCGGCGGCATGGCGGCGGTCATCGGCGAAGAGCGTGCCAAGGTGCAGGAACTCTGCCGCGATTTCGACATCGAGGCCGCGAACTTCAATGCGCCCGGCCAGATCATCGTCTCGGGCGAAAAAGCCCAAGTCGTCGCCGCGGTTGCCGCCGCCAAGGACCGCGGGATCAAGAAGGTCATGCTGCTCAACGTCGCCGGCGCCTACCATTCGCGCCTGATGGAGCCGGCCCGCGCCGCCTTCGCGGCGTTCCTGGAAACGGTGCCGCTGGCCGCGCCGCGTTTCACGGTGTTCACCAACACCACGGGACAGGCGATTTCCGATCCCGCCGCGATCAAGGCGGCGCTCGTGCAGCAGATCGTGTCGTCGGTGCTGTGGGAAGATTGTCTGCGCAGCGCGGTGGCCGCCGGCGCCAAAGAATTTCTCGAAATCGGACCGGGTGGGGTGCTCGCGGGATTGGTCCGCCGCACCGACAAATCCTGGCCGGTGAAGAGCGTGTCCGAATTCGCCGACGTGGCGTCCGCCTGAAACCCATGTCCGCCCATCATCTGACCCGCAATTTCTGCATCATCGCCCACGTCGACCACGGCAAGACGACGTTGTCCGACCGCCTGCTCGAGTTCACCAACACGGTGGAACAGCGCGTGATGACCGACCAGCATCTCGACGCGATGGACCTCGAGAAGGAGCGCGGCATCACGATCAAGTCGCACCCCGTGACGATGAACTACCGCGCCAAGGACGGCGTGGTCTACAAGCTCAACCTCATGGACACGCCCGGCCACGTGGACTTCTCCTACGAAGTCTCGCGCAGCCTCGCGGCCTGCGAAGGCGCCGTGCTCCTGATCGACGCGGCCCAGGGCGTCGAGGCCCAGACCGTCGCCAACGCGCACCTCGCGTTTTCCCAAAAGCTCAAGGTCATCCCGGTCATCAACAAGATCGACCTCCCGAGCGCGAATCTCGAACTCTGCATGAAGCAGCTCGAGGACATCCTCACCATCCCCGCCGAGGAGGCGATTCTCGCCAGCGGCAAAGCCGGCATCGGCATCGAGGACATTCTCGAAGCCGTCGTGGCCCGCGTGCCGCCGCCGCGCTGGACCGAATATCCGCAGACCCGGATCCTGGTTTTCGATTCCCTCTACGATTCGTACCGCGGCGTGATTTCCTACGCGCGGGTGTTCTCCGGCACGATCAAGGCCGGCGAACAAATGTTGCTGATGAGCAACGGCGTGAAGTCCGACGTGAAGGAAGTCGGCGTCTTCCGGCCCAAGATGGAGAAAGTCGACCAGCTCCGCGCGGGCGATGTCGGCTACGTCGTCTCCAACATCAAGAGCACCGCCGACATCAAGATCGGCGACACGATGACGATCGCGAACAAACCCGCGACCGAGATGCTGGCGGGCTACAAGGAAGTCCGGCCGATGGTGTTCTGCGGCCTGTATCCGCTCGAGAGCGACGATTACGAAAAGCTCAAGGCCGCCCTCGGCCGGCTCCGGCTCAACGACTCCGCGTTCATCTATTCGTCCGAAAGTTCGGTCGCCCTCGGTTTCGGTTTCCGCTGCGGCTTCCTCGGCCTCCTGCATATGGAGATCATCCAGGAACGCATCCGCCGCGAACACGACGTCGAGATCATCTCCACCTACCCGAGCGTGGTGTATCAGGTTGTCCCGCACGGCGGCGAACTCATCGAGGTCGACAATCCGGTGAACCTGCCGGACCCCGGCACGATCCTCGAGATCCGCGAACCGACGATCACGGCTTCGATCATCATCCCGAACAGCAGCATGGGCGACATCCTGTCGCTGATCATGGAAAAGCGCGGCGTGTGCGAGCACACCGATACGCTCGACATGAACCGCGTCATGCTGAAATGCGTGCTGCCGCTGAACGAGATCCTCGTCGATTTCAACGACCGGCTGAAGAGCATCACGCACGGTTACGGCTCCATGGATTACGAGCTCGGCGCCTACCGCGTGTCCGACCTCGTGAAGATGGACATCATGATCAACGGCGATCCGGTCGACGCCTTCGCCAGCATCGTGCACCGCGAGAAGGCCGAGAGCAAAGGCCGCGAACTCTGCGAGAAACTCGCCGAGATCATCCCGCCGCAGATGTTCAAGGTCGCCATCCAGGCCGCCATCGGCGGCAAGATCATCGCCCGCGACAACGTGCGCGAAATGCGCAAGGACGTCACCGCGAAGTGCTACGGCGGCGACATCAGCCGCAAGCGGAAGCTCCTCGACAAACAGAAGGAGGGCAAAAAGAAGATGAAGCAGATCGGCAAGGTCTCCATCCCGCCCGACGCCTTCATCAAGGTCCTGCAGAACAACTGACGCGCCGCCGGGTCCCCGTTTTACCCAAGCCCATGTTCGGAATCTTCGCCTCCCAAGAAAAGAAGATGCGTGAGAACGCCGGCAACTGGCTGGAACTCGCGGACAAAGTCTACCACTACCGCCGCGATGTCCTGCCGGAGCCGCAGGTCGCCGAGCTCCAAGGACTCACTGCCGAACTGAAGGCGCTGCTCAAAGAGAAGGCCGGCGCGGAAAAACTGAAGCTCGGCATCGAGCGGCTCGAGGACGTCCTGCGCCGCACCGGCGGGGCGATTTACCCGAAGACCGCCCTGATCGAAAACGTGGAGTTTTTCCTCGTCGCGGCGCTCGTGATTCTCGGCATCCGCACGTACTTCGTGCAGCCGTTCAAGATTCCGACGAACTCGATGTGGCCGACCTACAGCGGCATGACGCCCGAGGTTTGGAAATCGGAAGCGGAGACCCCGGGTTTGCTGATGCGCGGGGCGCGGTTCGTGATGTTCGGCGCGCAGCACAAGGAGTTGATCGCGCCGGCTTCCGGCACCGTGACGGTACCCGTAACCCGCGGTTCCGGCCGCCTGCAGTTCCAGCTCGTTTCGGCCCGGAGCTGGCTGGTTTTCCCGAGCGTCAACCGCGAGTACACGTTTCACGTCGACGGCCGGCCGGTGAAAATCCAGGTCCCGGAAGACTTCGATTTCGACTGGGCGTTCGAGGACGCCACCGGCCTGAAGTACGAGGACCGGATCCGGTTGGCCGAACAGGCCGCGGCCCGCAGCCCGTTGTTCGGCTCCGTCGACATCGCGCTCCCGAAGCGGGCGGAGAAGGGCAAGCCGGTGATTTCTTTCGATATCGTCACCGGCGACCAACTTTTCGTCGACCGGATGAGTTACCATTTTGTCGCGCCGAAAGTCGGGCAGGGGTTCGTCTTCCGCACCGACAACATCCGCAGCGAGTACATGCGCGGCCGCAACGGCGAGCCGCTCGAGCAGTATTACATCAAGCGGCTCGTGGGCGGCCCGGGCGACACCTTGGAGATCCGCGAACCCGTGCTTTACCGCAACGGCGCGCCGATCACCGGTTCGGAAGCGTTCACGTCCAACGCCAAGCGCAGCGACCGGTACCGCGGCTATTTCAACATTCCGCTCAAGTACCTGAAAGAACCGGGTGACGTGCAGAAGATCCCGGAAGGCCAATTTTTCGCGATGGGCGACAATTCCGGCAACAGCCAGGACAGCCGCTATTGGGGATTCGTCCCGGGCAAGGATGTCGTCGGCAAACCCTTGTTCGTTTATTACCCGTTCACCAAGCACTGGGGTCCGGCCCGGTAAGCGGCGGTCCGCCGGGCCTTGGTCCCGTTGAAAAACAGCAAGTTTCGGTGATTCGGACCACGGGCAGCGAAGGTTCTCGCTTGAGACGCCATTCGTTCGCCCGTTCGCTCTCGTACCATGACTGCGGGCTCGCACAATCGGGCTTATGTTAAGTAAGTATTTGGGCCGCAAGCATTTCCAAATCCACGCTATGTCCGCTGCGAAACGCTCTTCGAACTCCGTCCCTCCGGCCGTCGCCGCCGGCCAGGCGGCGCCGCTCTTCAATTGGCTCCAAAGCCGTGGCGCGGGCGTCCTCCTCCATCCCACGTCGCTTCCGAGCGTATTCGGCGTCGGGGCTTTCGACGAGGCCGTCGAACCGCTCCTGCAATTCTTCGCCGCCGCCGGCATCGATCATTGGCAACTGTGCCCGCTTGGGCCGACGGGCTATGGCGATTCGCCTTACCAGTGCTTCTCCTCGTTTGCCGGCAATCCCTACCTCATCGATCCGGCCGCCTTGGTCCGCGCCGGCCTGCTGTCCGATCTGCAACTCGAGCCGCTGCGGCGCCTGGCCCAGTACCACGTCGACTTCGGCGCCCTTTACGAACGCAAGCTGCCGCTCCTCTTCGCCGCGCACGAATCCTGGCGCCGCCAGAACAAACCTGCGCTGCCCTACGGCGATTTCGCCGCCTTTTGCCGGCGCAACGAATCCTGGTTGCCCGGTTACACGCTGTTTTCCGCGCTCAAGGACCATTTCAAGGGCCAGCCGTGGTGGCTCTGGCCCGAGGCGGTCCGTTCCCTCGCCTCCGCGCGCGCTTCCGAACTCGCGCCGCTCGTCGCCGTCCGGGCCGAAGCGTATGCGTTTATCCAATACCTCTTCTTCGGGCAATGGACCCGCGTCCGCGCCCGGGCCGCCGAGCTCGGCATCAAGCTGATCGGCGACACGCCCATCTTCACCGCCCTCGACAGCGCCGATGTCTGGAGCGCGCCGCAGCTCTTCCAGCTGGACCGCAAGACGCTCCGGCCCACCGCGGTCGCGGGCGTGCCGCCGGATTATTTCTCCGCCGACGGCCAGCTCTGGGGCAACCCGCTCTACGACTGGGCCGCGCATGCCGCCGAGGGCTACGCCTGGTGGATCGAGCGCCTGCGCGCCAACTTCGAACTTTGCGACATCGTCCGCATCGACCACTTCCGCGGCTTCGAGGCCTATTGGTCCGTGCCGGCCGGCGCGCCCAACGCGCGCACCGGACAATGGCAGCCGGGGCCCGGCCTCGACCTTTTCCACGCGATCCGGCGCGCCCTGCCCGACTCGAAGCTGATCGCCGAGGATCTAGGCCTGCTTACGCCCGCGACGATCGCGCTGCGCCAGGCCACCGGCCTGCCCGGCATGGCCGTGCTCCAGTTCGCCTTCGGCGGCGGCGCCGACAATCTCTACCTGCCGCACAACCAGCAGCAAAATTCCGTCGTGTATCCGGGCACCCACGACAACGACACCACGCTCGGCTGGTACACGACGACCGACGAGAAAACGCGCGACCACGTGCGGCGCTATTTCCGCATCGGCGGCCAGGAAATCGGCTGGGATTTCCTGCGCTCGGCCTACGCCTCCGTCGCCAATCTCGCCGTCGTGCCGCTGCAGGATCTGATGAATCTCGGGGCCGAAGCCCGCTTCAACACCCCGGGCCAGAGCCAAGGCAACTGGACCTGGCGCTACCGCCCGGAACAGCTGCAGGCCTTGCACGCCAACTCGGCCTCCTATCTGCGCAGCCTCGGCGAGCTCTACGGCCGCGGTCCCGCGGCCGCGAAGCCGTCGGCCTGAGCGCCGACCGCGGGACAGGTCAGGCTGAACGCAAAAACGCCGCGATCGCCGGCGCGGCTTCCTCGCGGGCGTCGTCGAGCACATAGTGCCCCGCATCGGCAAGGCGGCGGACGTCCGCGAGGGGCCAGATTTCGCGCCACCGGGCCAGAAAGCCGTCGTTAAAACAGAAATCGCGGCCGCCCCACACCGCGAGCACGGGCCGGTCGCGGAACTGCGCCAAGCCGGCGGACACTTCGCCCAGCGCGGCCCAAGTCGGATGCGACGGCTGCATCGGGATGTCCTGCACAAAGGCGCTGACGGCGACGCGGTCCGCCCACGAGCCGTACGGCAGCAGGTAGCCCCGCTTCTCGTCGGCGGAGAGCGCGCGGCGGTGCATCGTCATGAAGGTCGCCGGCCACGCAAAGCCGTTGGCCCCGCGCACGAGCAGCGGTCCGAGGACGGGAAATTTGCAGAGCGCGATGCGGCCGGGGATGTCCGGCGAGGGGAACGCCGCGGTATTCAGAATCACGATGCGGCCGACGGCGGCCGGCATTTTGCCCGCGACGCCGAGGCCGATCGCCCCGCCCCAGTCGTGCACGACGAAGTGCAGGCGTTTAAGCCCGAGGTGCGCAAGCAACGCCGCGAGGTCGGCAATGCGCGTGGCCAAGGTGTACGGGTACGATTCCGGTTTTTCCGAAAGCCCCATGCCGATGTGGTCGGGTACGATGCAGCGGTGCGTGGGTGCGAGCGCGCGCACGAGGTGCCGGTAATAGTAGGACCACGTCGGATTGCCGTGGACCATCACGACGGCTTCGTCGGAGCGCGGGCCTTCGTCGAGGTAGCTCATCTCCGCGCCGCCCGGGGTGCGGAATCGTTTCGGCGTGAACGGGTACTCGGGCCGGATCCAGTCCGGCAAGGCAGCGGGAGTCATCGCGGTCACCATTCGAGGGCCAGCATGAGGCAGTTGAGGCCGCTGCCGATGCCGAGGAGGCCGACGCGGTCGCCGGGCTTCACCGCGCCGGCGGCCACGGCCCCGGCCAAGGTGGCGGGCAATGCGACGGAGCCGGTGTTGCCGAGCGTCTCAAAGGTCGAGAAATCGCGCGCGAGTTCGAGGCCGAGGGCCTCGTAGAGTTTGCGGCGGTGCACGCTGCCGACCTGGTGGCAGATGAAGCGGTCGTAGGCGGCGCCCTGCTCCGCGGTGAACGCGCGCCAGGTGTCCTGCGCGAGCGCGACGCCGGCGACGAGCAGTTGCTCGGAGTCGGTCTGCATCGCAAGCGCCTCGGCGCCGTGGGTGTCGCCTTGACAAAGCTCGCTGTGCTGGGTGGCGGCGCGGGCGATCCCGCCGAGGAGCCGATGCGGCCGCCCCTGCACGAGGGACCGATGGCAGACCACGGCGCCGACGGCGCCGGAGCCGATCGTGAGGTTGGCGAAGAACGGTTTGATCTCGTTCCGGGTCAGCGGGCGCTCCACCAGCGTGCGCAACGTTTGCTCGACCAAGGGGCGTCCGTTTTCTCCGGATACGACGAGGGCGGCGCGGATCTGGCCGGACTCGATCAGGCCGGCGGCGACGGTCAGGGCGTTGAGAAAACCGAGGCAGGCGTTCGAGATATCGAAGATCTGCGTCGCGGCCGGCAGGCCGATCTTGCGGTGCGCGAACGACGCCGTCGCCGGTTCGAGCATGTCGCGGCTCACCGCGGCGTGGATGAAGAGATCGAGTTGCTCCGGGGCCAATGCGGATTGCGCGAGGACGGCGCGGCCGGCGGCGGCGCTGGCGTCGGACGGCCGCGTGCCGGCGGGCCACATGAGGCGCTCGCGGATGCCGGTCATTAGCTCAAGGCGCCCTTCCGGCAGCTTGAGCCGTTCGTAGAGCGGACGCAGGCGCGTCTCGAGGTCGGCGGAGGACCAGACTTCGTCGGGCAGCGCGACGGCGAGGGCTTCGATGCAAACGTGCTCGAACTTCATGCGCGGCGCGGCTCAGCGTTCCGGCCGCATCGCGAGCCGCACGATTTCACCGTCGAAGTAATTGGAGCCGAGACCGGCGTCGACGACGAGGGTCGTGCCGTTGATCCCGCTGCTGCGGCCGCTGAGCAAAAACAACACCGTATCGGCCACTTCCTGAGTCGAGAGATTGCGTTTCCGGAACGTCAATTTCTCGGCGTAAAGGTAGCTTTCGAGGTAGCCGGGGATGCCGGCGGAGGCACTGGTCTTGAGCGGGCCGGCGCCGACGGCGTTGAAGCGGACGGCGGTGTCGGCGCTGAAGGATTTGGCAAGGAACCGCACGCTCGACTCGAGTGCGGCCTTGATCGGGCCCATGTAGCCGTAGTTGTCGGGCGTCACGAGCAGCGAGGAGATACCGATGGTGACGACGGAGGCGTCGGGCGCGAGGTATGGCTTGAAGGCGCGCGCGACCTCGATGAGCGAGAACGCCGAAACCGCGGTGGCCTGCAGGAAGTCGGCGCGCTTGGTCTCGTGGAACGGCTTGAAGCCCTCGCTGTAGTTCGCGAACGCGATCGAGTGCACGAGGCCGTGGATTGGGCCGTGGCCGGCGGCGGCGATGTCGGCCGCGAGCTTGGCGGCGGCGCCCTCGTGCTCGACGTCGCAGAGGAAGACGGGCTTGCCGGCAAGCAGAGTCTCGAGCGACTTGCGGCGAGCCTCGGAGCGCACGCTGTAGATCACGACGGCCCCCTGCTCTTCCAGCGACTTGGCGGTGAACCAGGCGACGCTCTTGCGGTTGGCGACGCCGAAGACGACGAAGCGTTTGCCGGCGAGTTGGAGGAAATCGGCCATCGGGAATCGGGAAACCGGATACGTCAGACCGCGGGCGGGACGGCGGCGGGCGTTTTCCAGGCGACGGAGAAGTCGACGTTGAGCACGCGGGTGCCGTCGGCTTTCTTGATGCTGCCGGAAAGCATCGTGAAGCCGCCCATGGCGTCCTTGTGTTTCACCTCGAGGGTGATCGTGTCGCCGGGATAAACGGGGCTGCGGAAGCGCACGTCGCTGATCTTGGCGATGAGCGGCACGCCTTCGCCCGGCAAGGCGCCGGCGGCGCGGGCCTTGAGGGCCATGTAGCAGGCGGCGGTCTGGAAAACGGCTTCGCAGAGCAGCACGCCGGGCGTGATCGGGGCGCCGGGATAGTGGCCTTTGTAGAAATCCTCTTCCGCGCGCCAGGTGCGTTTCGCGACTAGGCCGGCGGCGTCGTGGCTGACGATCTCGTCGACGAAGAGGAACGGCGGCCGGTGCGGGATGAGGTCGGTGATGGCGATCATGGGGACGGGGAAACGGCGGCGGCGGGCGCCCTGTGCTTCAGCTGGAAGAGGTGTTTGTCGATCTTGTGGGCGACGATGACGCCGTAGTTGATGGTGCCGAGCCAGCCGGACATGATGATGCCGACGGAGCCGGCGTGGTAGAGGCCGGGCAATTGCTCGGGCAGATCCATCGAGACCTTGAGGCCTTCGAACTTGGTGCCGAAGGACGTGCCGCCGAGGTGCGTGGTGTAGCGTTCGATCGTGCGCGGCGTGGCGGCCTCGGACCAATCGATCTTGGCGGCGACACCGTGGATGAATTTTTCGAGGGCGGCGACGGATTCGTCGATCAGGCGCTGTTTCTCGCGCTCGTAGTCGGCCTCCGAAAGCTTGGCCCAATCGCCGTATTGGCCATTCAATGACACGACGACGGTGTAGCGGTCGGAGCCGGGGCGCGTGTCCGGATAGTAGACGGAGAACGTGCGGCTCGTGGTGTTGAAGGCGGTGAGCTCGGTGCTGCTGAAAGTCGGGTTGGCCGAAGTGAAGACGAGGTCGCCGATGTGCGGGATGGATTCGCCTTTGCGGATGCCGAGGTAGACCTGGCAGGAGCTGGAATTGATGCGGACGGCGCGCGCGGCCTCGACGTAGCCGGCGGGGAAACTCCCCTCCCCGGCCAGCCGGAAGATCGTGTTCTTGATGTTGGCGTTGGAGAGGACGGCCTTGGCGCGGATGATGCGGCCGTTGCCGGCGACGATGCCGCAGGCGACCTTCCGGCCGTCGCGTTCCTCGACGAGAATGCTTTGGACGAGGACCTTCTTGCGGAGCTCGACGCCGTTGCGGCGCAGCTCGTCGGCCATTTTCTCGATCAGCAGATCGGAACCGCCGCGGAACGTGTACACGCCCGAGCCCATGAAGTTGGAGAAAACGATGCCGTAGGTGATGGCGGGATCGTCGAGGGTGGAGCCGTTGGCGTAGGCGATGGGCTCCATCAGCAGGCGCTTCACGTCGTCGCGGCCCGGGAAAAACCGCTCGAGCATCTGGCCCGTGGTTTCCGGGTTGTTGTCGTAGAAGTTCATCGCCCGGAGGTGGTCGTAGAACTGCTCGACGTGGGCGCGCTCGAGTTTGAACTGCTCGACGAGCACGCGGGTGTAGTCCTCGCGCGTGAACGTGGTCCACACGTCCATCTGCGGATTGACGAAACGGATGTCCTTCAGCGGGACGATCGAGTCGGCGATCTCCTTGGTCCAATACTTGCGGCAGGACTTCACCATGCCGACGGGGAAGCCGTGGAGGGAAATGTCGAAGATGTGGCCGCCTTTGCGCGTGAACCAGGTGGCGAGGCCGCCGAATTGGTAGTGGTGCTCGAGCAGCAGCACTTTGTGGCCGGCCTTCGCGAGCACATTGGCACCCGTGAGGCCGCCCAAGCCGCTGCCGATCACAATCACATCATACTCGTCGGCGACACCTTTGAGCCAGTCGTAAGCCATGAAAAGCACCAGAGTGAAGGCCGGTCCGCGCGCAGCGCAATGCGGATGTTCAGTTCGCCGCGCGGGCGCGCGCGGCGAACGGTTGAAAGTCGAAAGAACCAAGTTGAAAGACGGAGGGCGGGATAACGAAGGGCCACTCGCTGGTGCTCGCCGCCACGTCCGATCTTTCAACTTTCAACTGCGTACTTTCAACCGCTCGCGCCCGGCGCGAGCTTCAGAGCGCGAGGCCGCGCAGGTACTTCAGGCTGTCGGGAATGCACTGCAGCGGCGTCGGCGTTTCGTCCTCGATGAAGTAGTGCCGGATGCCGAGGGTCTGGGCGGTGCGCAGAATCGAGGGCCAGTCGATCTGGCCGGTGCCGACGGCAACCTTGTCGGTGGGCGGCGTGCCGCCGGTGTGGAAGCCGGTGAGCGTGCCCTTGCGCATATCCTTAACGTGCAGGGAAACCCAGCGGTCGGGGTACTTCTGCAGCAGTTTCACCGGATCCTGGCCGGCGTGCGTGACCCAGAAAACGTCCATCTGGAAACAGACGAACTCGGGCTTGGTTTCGCGGACAAGAATATCGAAGACGGTCTCGCCGTTGCCGGCCTTGGTCGGACGGAATTCGAGCCCGTGCGGGTGGAAGCCGAAGCGGAGGCCTTCCTTGCGCATCGCCTCGCCCCAGGCGTTGAAGTCGGCGGCAGTCTGGCGGGCGACTTCCTCGGAGAAGAGCTTGTCTTTGCCGACATTGGGATAGGGGCAAATGACGTAGGTGACGCCGAGCGTCTTGGCTTCGCGGATGACGGCGGCGACATCCTTCTTCAACAGGCCGTAGCCGGCGTGGGCGCTGACGGGCTTGAGGCCGCGGGATTTCAGTTCCGCGAGAAACTTCTCCGCGGGCATGCCGCCGGTGCCGGCGGTTTCGACTTCGGTGACGCCGTAGCTTTTCGCAAGATCGAGGGCGCCGGTGGCGCTTTGTTTGGTCTGCTCGCGCAGGGAGTAAAGTTGGAGACCGAGGTGCTGGCGGAAGTCCGCAACCGGGGCGGCGACGAGCGCCGAAGCGACAAACGCGAACAGCGCAAACGGGGTGGTGAATTTCATAGGGCGGCGAAATTCCGCGCCGCCCCTACCCTTTTTGCAAGATGTGATAGTTGGCCATCGAGATGCCGCTGAGCATCGCGCCGATGATGCCGAGGAAACCCTGGTCCGTGCCGCAAAGATAGAGGTTGGCCAGCGCGGTGCGGCCGTCGCGGATCTTGCGCGGGGCGCCGTAGATCGCGCCGTTCACGTGGCCGGTGTAGCGCGCGATGGTGCGCGGCGTGAACATGTCGGTCGCGATCGTCGCCGCGGCGAGATCGGCGTCGGCGACGGGCGGCAGAAACCGCCGGGCGCTGCGGGCCACATCGGAAAACCAGGCCGCCTTGGCGGAACGGTAATCGGCTTCGGCGGCGGCGAACCACGGCGCGGGCTTGGCCAGGCAGGTGACGCGGAAAATGCCCTCGGGCAACGCGCGGTCCGGGCCGAAGTCGAAGTTGTTCGGGAAACAGATCACGCCGCTGCGGACATCGACCCAGTCGCGCGGGCACGCGTAGTCGAAGCGGGAGGAATCGTTGAAGAACACGATCGTGTCGTCGCCCCAGCCGAGGGCGGCGGGTTGGCGATCGAGAATCGTGATCGTCTCGACGAAGGAATGTGCGCCGGGGGCGGACGCGGCGGCAGTTGGTTCCGCGGCAACGGATACATCGACCGCCGCCGTTTCCCCGGGGGCGATGAGTTTTTCCGTTTCCGGCAGGCCGATGGACGAGATGATGTGGTCGGCGACGATCTCGGTGCCGTCGTCGAGGATGAGCACGTGGGCGCGGCCGGCTTGGGCGACGATGCGGCGGACGCCGCACTTCATGCGGCGCTCGCCGCCGGCGGTGCGGTATTTCTCGAGGAGCACGCGCAGGATGACGCGGACGCCGTCGAAGGGCCGCGCGAAGCCCTCGAGGAAAAGCGCCTTGAACATGATCACGAATTGGCCGAACTCCATGTCGTGCTCCGAGGCGCTGCCGTAGTACATGACCGGGCAGAAGAGCATGTCCTCGAGCAACGGATCGGTGACGTGGCGGCGGACGATCGCGCGGGCGGATTCGGGGGCGGCGTCGAGGGCGACGTCGTCGTAGGTACGGATGGCGGCGACGAGGGCGCGGAAGCCGTCGATCTGCGCGGGGAAGACGCGGGCGACTTCGCTTTCGAAGACGGCGAAATCGTTGGTGAAACGCAGTGAGGTTTGGCCGCGGGGGCCGAATGCGACGCGGGATTGCTTCTGTTCGCAGAGGGCGAATTCGTCGCGGTCGATGCGGAGCTGGCGGAGCAGTTTCACGAGCGGCGTGCCCTTCACGCCGGGGCGCACGAAATTGGTCATCGCGTGCAGGCCGACGTCGAACTTGCGGCCGTCGGTGCTGTAGAAACCGTTGAGACCGCCGACGGCGTTGTGGCGTTCGAAGATGCAGACCCGTTTGCCGAAGTGGGCCAGGCGGATGCCGGCGGCGAGGCCGGACATGCCGGCGCCGATGATGGCGACATCGTAGCGGGAGGAGGAATTCATCCTAGGGGAATCTGATTAACCACAGAGGCACCGAGGGCACGGAGAAAGACAGGACCGAAGAAGCCATTGCGCTTCCTCCGTGTTCTCTGTGCCTCTGTGGTGAAAATCAAACGGAGGGTTTGCCGCAGAGGGGCAACGGCGCCGGAGCGCAAAAAAGGCCGGGAGGACATCCCGGCCGGAGAGCGAGGCGGCGCCGCGGGGCTCAGCCCTTGGCGGCGAGCGCGTTGAACTTGGGCGTGAGGTATTCCGCGCAGCTGTCGAGCGAGGCGAGCTGCATGTACTCGGCTTCGGGCACCTCGATGCCGTGGCGTTTGCGGAGCTCCATCACGATATCGAGGAAATCCATGCTATCCAGCTGCAGCTGGTCGCGGAGGCGGACGTCGGGTTTGACGTTGCTCAGATCCTCATCGGGCGCGATGTCCGCGATGATATCGAGCACCACCTGCTTGCATTCGTCTTTGGTCATAGTCAGCGGCGGAATTAGGGGACAAACCGACGAACAATCAACGTGGAATTTATCCCGAGCATGCCGAAGGAGTTGTTCAGGATCGTGTCGACCTTGGCGACCTGGCGCGGGTGGTTGAGCACGAGGCCCGGAATGGCGCAGGCCGGGTCGAGCTCGTCGACGTTGATCGAGGCGTGGACGGTGAGGTCGTCGAAGGACGGCAGATTGCCGGCGAGTTCGAGAGCCCCGGCGGCGCCCATGGCGTGGCCGATGAAGCTCTTGGTGTTGTTGATGTGCGTATCGGGGCAGCCGGTGCCGAACACCGAGCGGATCGCCTCGCACTCCTGGATGTCGCCGAGCGGGGTCGCGGTGGCGTGGGTATTGACGATGTGGATATCCGAGGCGGCGAGGCCGGCGCGGCGCAGGGCGAACTGGACGCACTCGGCCTGGCGAACGGGATTGGGGAGCACGTAGTCGCTGGCGTCGCTGTTGACGTGGTAGCCGGCGATCTCGCCGTAGATCTTGGCGCCGCGGGCGAGCGCATCTTCCAGACGCTCGAGCGTGTAGAGGCAGCCGCCTTCGGAAATCACGATGCCGTTGCGGGCCTTGTCGAAGGGGCGCGAGGCTTTTTTGGGATCTTCGTGGGTGGCGAGGGCGTTTTGGGATTTGAAACCGGCGAAGATGCCGAAGGTGTGGATGCTCTCGCTGACCCCGCCGCAGATCGCGAAGTCGACCTCGCCGAGGCGCAGCATCTGCGAGGCGTGGATGAGGCCCAGATTGCCGGCGGCGCAGGCGGCGCCGATGGTGTAGGCGGGGCCGGTGATGCCGAGGTTGAGGGAAGTCTCGCCGGCGGGGTTGTTGGCGACGGTGCGGGGGTTGTGGTAGTGCGACCAGAACTTCGTGTCGTAATTGAATTTCGAGATGTTGAAGACCTCGTTCTCGGTCTCGACGTTGCCGTGTTCGGTGCAGCCGATGTAAATGCCGACGCGATCCTTCGCCATCGAGTCGAAGGCGACTTTGCTGTCGGCCAAGGCTTCGCGGGCGCAGTAGATCGCAATGCTGCCGGCGCGGGTGCCGACGCGGACTTCCTTTTTCTTCTGGTACTTCAGCGGATCGTAGTGGCAGACCCCGGCGAGTTGCTGGCCCATGTAGCGGACGTCGATGCGTTCCACGCCGGCGACGCCGTCGAGCAGGTTGCGGCGGAACTCGGGCAGCGAGTTGCCGTTCGGGGCGGTGAGTCCGACCCCGGTGATCACGATGCGCGACGGCTGATACGACTTCATGGGCTGAGTGGGAAAGCGCTAGCCATGACGCAGGCGAAAGCAATACAAGGCTCCTGCTTATGAACGTTCTCGTCGTGGGAGGCGCCGGTTACATCGGCAGCCATTGCGTCCGCCAATTGCTTGCCGCCGGCCACCGGCCCGTGGTGCTCGACAATTTCGTCTACGGCCACCGCGGCGCGATCGCGCCCGGCGTGACGCTCCACGAGGGGAATCTCGGCGACGAGGCCTTCGTCGGCCGCGTGCTGCGCGAGGAGAAGATCGAGGTCGTGATGCACTTCGCCGCCTACTGCTACGTCGGCGAGTCGGTCACGGATCCGATGAAGTATTACTTCAACAACGTCGTCGCCACGCTGCATCTGCTGAATGCGATGCTCGCGGCCGGCGTGAAGAAATTCGTGTTCTCGTCGACCTGCGCGACCTTCGGCGTGCCGGCGACGTTGCCGATCCACGAGATTCTGCCGCAGGCGCCGATCAACCCGTACGGCCAGACCAAGCTCGACATCGAGCACGCGTTGAAGGCGCTGGCGACGGCGCACGGCCTGAGTTTCGCGGCCTTCCGCTACTTCAACGCCGCGGGCGCGTCCGAGGACGGCAGCATCGGCGAGGACCATTCCCCGGAGACGCACCTGATCCCGGTTGCGATCGACGTCGCCGTCGGCAAACGCGACCACCTCGCTCTGTTCGGCACGGACTACCCTACTCCGGACGGCACCTGCCTCCGCGACTACGTGCACGTGGACGATCTGAGCCGGGCGCACATCGCGGTGTTCGACCGGCTCGGCACGCCGGGCGCGCAACTCTTCTACAATCTCGGCACGGGCAAACCGACGTCCAACCGCGAGGTCATCCGCGCGGTGGAAAAGATCGTCGGCAAGCCGGTGAAGGTGATCGAAGGCCCGCGCCGGCCCGGCGATCCGCCCGCGCTCTTCGCCGATTCCGCCAAAGCCAAGGCGGAGTTGGGCTGGAACGTGAAGTATCCGGATATCGAATCCATCGTGGCCACGGCGTGGAAGTGGCATTCGCAGCGGCCGCAGGGTTACGCGGATCGTTGAACCGCGGCGGCGTGATTTCGGCGCAAGCGGGAAAGTTAGTCCGAATTGGGTAACGGGACACCGTGCGCGCCGCCGGTACGGTGGGTTGATTCAGCGCCGGAGGGCCGGGCTGATGAAGCCATGGGCCGGATAAAGGAAGGGGTTCCTCATTCCGACTAACCAACCCGTGCAGCCCGGCCCTCCAACTCTGGCCGAATCCCGGATTTGGAAGTGAGGACAGGATCAACCGGCAGGCGAAGACCGGATTGACGGGAAGGAAAGGAGACCGACTTCGATCCGGCGCCGGACGCCGGTCCGAAGATAGGGGCCGATTGGTCCGGGGCCTGATGCGTTCCTCGCCCGATCCCGGGCCCATCCCGGTGGTTCCCCGGCCCCCGACTGCCCTGCCCCGGCCGAGGCTTGAAGAAATTCTTCCGTCCGATGTCGATTTGCGCACGGCGCAAGCGTCGTGGGGTTGAAACGCATTCCGCGCTTCCCTGAAAACGTACTCAACCACCGCCTCCTCCTATGCACTACATGATTCTGATCTACAGCAACGAAGCCGATTGGGCCAAGATTCCCCCGGCCGATCTCCCGGCCGTTTTCGAAAAATGGATGGGCTACGGCCAAGCCCTGCAGGCTGCCGGCGTGTTCCGCGCCGGCGCCCAACTCCAACCCGTCGCCACCGCGACCACCTTGCGCTTCCAGGGCGGCAAGGTGCTTTCGACCGACGGCCCCTTCGCCGAAACCAAGGAACAGCTCGGCGGCTACTACCTGATCGAAACGCCCGATCTCGACGCCGCGATCAAGTGGGCCGGCCAATGCCCCGGCCTCTTCAACGGCTGCGCCATCGAAGTGCGTCCGCTGGCGCCCGGCGACAAACCGGAAAGCCCGGCCTGACAGCGTGATCCCGCGCGTCCTCGCCGAAGTCGTCCGCCGCGAGCGCCCCCGGGTGCTCGCGGCGCTCGTCGGCTTTTGCCGCGACGTCGATCTCGCCGAGGATGCGTTCCAGGACGCCTGCACGCGCGCGCTCGCGACTTGGCCGGCCGCGGGCTTGCCCGCCAATCCCGCCGCCTGGCTCACCACCGTGGCGCGGCGCCGCAGCCTCGACTTGCTCCGGCGCCGCGCCCGTTCGCCCGTCGTCCCGCCCGGCGCGGAGGTCCTGCCCGACGCCATCGACCCCGGCCCGGCGGCGACCGAATTCGATGCCAATTTTCCGGACGAACGCCTTCGGCTCATTTTCACCTGTTGCCACCCTGCGCTCGCGCCCGCCGCCCAGATTGCCCTCGCCCTGCGCCACCTCTGCGGCCTGACCACCGTCGAGATCGCCCGGGCCTTTCTCGAGCCCGAGGCCACGACCGCCCAACGGCTCGTGCGCGCGAAAAACAAGATCCGCCTCGCCGGCATTCCCTACGCCGTGCCCGCGGCCGAGGAATTGCCGGCCCGGCTCGAAACGGTGCTGGCGACCTTGTACCTCCTCTTCAACGAGAGCTACGCCTCGGCCGGCGGCGACACGTGGCTCCGTCCCGATTTGGGGGCCGAAGCGCTGCGCCTGGCCAAACTCGTGGCCGAGTTGCTGCCCGAGCAACCGGAGGCCCGCGGGCTTTTCGCCCTCGTCACCCTGCACTACGCGCGCCGCGACAGTCGGCTCACCGCCGACGGCGAAGTGATCGTGCTGGAAGCCCAGGATCGCTCCCGCTGGCACCGCGCCGAGATCGAAACCGCGCTGGCCGAACTCGATCGCGCCCTCGCCCAACGCCGGCCCGGTCCGTATCAGATCCAGGCCGCCATCGCCGCCCTCCACGCCCGCGCCGCCGCTTCCGCCGAAACCGACTGGCGCCAGATCGCCCATCTTTACGCCACGCTGCTCGAATTCACGCCGACTCCCGTCGTCCAGCTCAACGCCGCCGTGGCCTGCGCCTTTGCCTTCGGGCTCGAACACGGTCTCGCCTGGATCGATCGCCTCGCGGCCGCCGGCGAACTCGCCGATTACCACCTCTTGCCCGCGGCCCAAGCCGACCTCCTCCGCCGCGCCGGCCGCCGCGACGCCGCCCTCGCCGCCTACGACAACGCCCTTGTTCTGGTGCGTGCTCCCGCCGAGCGCCGCTACCTCGAACGCCGCCGCGCCGAATTGGCCGCGCCCTGATCCCAGGCACCGCCGCTTTGCGCCTCGTCCTATACCGCTGGCGCCGGCAAGCCGGCACCGATCGCATCGCCTAGAACAGATGGTTCATTTCGAGCCGCACCTCCCGGTACGACTCGTAGTTGCGCCGGTCGGTCGCCGCAGGTTTCGCGTCCGCCCGCACCACCGCCGCGCGCAGCTTGAATTCCGTTTGCGGGAGACGATGGAAGGAAGCGACGACGTCGAACGCGAGCACGCGCCGGTCGGTGAGCGTCACGGTGCCTTCGTCGACTTTGCGGTCGTCGCAATCGCTCCACCCGCCGGCGCCCATCGCCTTCAACGCGGAAGTGAGCCGTGTTTTCCCGAAATCGTAGTCGACCCGCGCCACCCGGTTGCGCGTGCCGGCGAGCCAGTCGACCTGGCCCATGAGACGCGTGAATCCGCCGGTGGGAAATCCTCGCCAGGGCGCGACGATGTCCGCTTCGTCCGCGATGTTCGAGACGGCGGCGCTGAAGACCCACGGGCCCCGCGCCAGTGCCACCCGCGCGGCGCCGAGACCGCCGTCGACGCTTTGGGGATCACGGTACGAGTCCAGTTTGCGCCGGTCGGCGGCGCTCGCGGTGAAGGTCCGGTCGAGGGCGAACGCGCCCGAGATCGCCGCGCCGCCGATGGCGCCGGCCCCGCGATCGAATTGCCGCAGCCACCGCACCCCGGGCGTCAACGTCCACCCGGCGCCAAGCTTGAACTCGGCGGCGGCGTCGCCGACCACGAGCGCGAAAGCGCCCGGCACGCCCACATACTCGAGCGCAAGGCGCACGGGCTTCGTCGGCCGGGTCTCGGCGGTCCAGTGCAGAATCGCCGGCTCGTCGTCCTTGCCGCCGCGCGCAAGGTTCCGCGGCGTGAGCCCGCGATGGGCCCCGGAGTCGTCGTTGCCCGTGGATTTCTCGTAAGCCAGCACGCTGTGGTAGGTCGTGTGGTCGCGCAGTTTCTGCCGCCGCACGAAGGCCGCGGTCAACGTGGTGCGCGGGACGGCCCGCAGCTCCGCGCGCACGGCCTCGAAGGTCTGCGGCACCATCTTGGTGTCGTTCGAGGCCAGGAGCGCCGTGTCGATTGGCTGCCGCCCCGCCCGGAGGGTCCAATCCGCCGAGCGGTACTCCGCGAATGCTTCCGCGAGCACATGGATCGCGGCCTCGGAACCGTCGAGCCGCGTGCGGTACGTGTCCTTGCCGGCCCGGCCGAAATTGGTCTGCGGCACCTGCGCAGCCGTATTCTCCTGCAGCAACGGCACGGTCGAGTAGCCGCCCACCGTCGCGCTCCAGCCGTGCCATCGCGCAGTCCGGAAAACCACGCTGCCCCCCGCGCCGAGCATCGCGTTGTCCCGCGTCTGGCCCGTCCCCGCGGTCTTTGCGGTTTCCCAATCCCACGCGAACCCGTGCAGCCGGACCCGCCCGTGAAGCGTGCCGCGCGCGAACCACTCGGACCAGGAATCCGCCCGCGCGGGTTCACGCAGATACTCGACCTGCATGTTGGCCTTGAGCACGCGGTCCGGAGTTTGGAGGGCCGCGGCCGGCGTACTGAAGAGGAGCGCCGGAACGGCTAGCAGGAGGGCTCGCATGGGATCAGACCAATGTCCGCTGTCTCTTGGACGAGAGGAAACCAAGTCGCTGGCAGCCGTGGTCGGGTTCCAAAACTAGGGCCGTGGGCATGAGGTGGGTCGCGTCGGAGCGCGGTGCGGGCACGAATTCCGGAAGTGCCGCACCGGCATGCTGCCCGATCCGCTCACAGCCGCGGCGTCGGCGGCTTGATCGGCGCGGCCCAGGCGTGGGCGCCGACCGTTTTGACGCGCCGCTTGTACACGGCGTCCGCGCAGGTGGCGTAGAGGATGTCGGAATTCGGACCGCCGAAAACCAGGTTGGTGATCTTGCCGTTGGGCGTCGGGATGATCGCGTTCACCCGGCCGGGTTGGTCGCAGATTTGGATGCCGGAGTAAGTGGCAACGTAGAGGCGGCCCTCGCGGTCGACCTTCATGCCGTCGGCGCGGCTGTCGTCGATCGTGTCGTCCTCGACCAGCCAATAGTACCGCTGCTTGTGCGCGAGGGTGCCGTCGGCCTGGATCTGGTAGCTGTAAACCCAACGCGAGCGGTAGTCCGCGACGTAGAGCAACGTCTGGTCGGTGGACAGCGCGACGCCGTTGGCGAAACGCAGGCCGGTGTCGACGACCTGCTTGGTGCCGTCGGGCTTGAGCAGCCAGACCTTGCTCGGCTCGTTGCTGCTGCCGGCCGGCGGATTCGTCACGTACGCGTTGCCGTTGTGGGCGACGACGATGTCGTTGCCCGCGATGCCCTCGGCCACGACCGTCGATTTCCCCGCGGCATCGATCGCCACGACCTGCTGCGCGCCGGCGGCGACGACATAGAGCCGGCCGTCGGGCCCGAAGGCCTGGCCGTTGGCGCGTTGGGTGTTGTCGCGGACCTGGGCGACGGTACCGTCCAAGCCGATACGATACGCCTTGGAATTCGGGAGGTCGGTGAAGAAGACCTCGCCCTGCGCGTTGGCCGCGGCGCCTTCGGTCAGCCGGAAACCGTCGGCGACTTTTTGCCAGCCTTCACCGGGGATGAGCACGGCGTTGAGGACGTTGTTCTTGGTCGGCGCGGCAAGCTGCACGGGCTGCGGCCAGCCTTGCCAGAGGTAGCGGATGGCGTCGGGAAACAGCGACGTGCCGTGTTTGCCGTTGTGGCCGCCCTCGCCCCAGACGTGGCGGTGGTCGTAGCCGGAGAACGCCAGCGTGCGCTGCAGCGTCTGGTTGGCCATCCACCAGTCGCCGCCGTAGATGTTGTTGTCGTTGGCGCCGTCCTGCAGGAAAATCCGCAGCGGCCGCGGCTCGAATTTGCGCAAAAGGGTCCCGTAGCGGTCGCCGCCGCGCAGGCCGACATAGGTGCCGACCACACTAAAGACGCGGGAAAAAGCGTCGGGGCGTTCCCACGCCGCGGTGAACGCCGCGATCGCGCCGCTGCTCGAGCCGCCGATGGCGCGGTCGTTGCCGGACTTCGAAAGCAAAATGGCCCGGCCGTCGGCGGTCTTTTTCGTTTCCACGAAGGGCAGCACTTCCTCGAGCAGGAAACGGGCGTAGGCGTCGCCGAGACCGTCGTATTCGAAGCTGCGGTTGAAGCGGTCGAGGGCCTTGGCGCCGACGGGCGACTTGACGACGCCGGGCCGGACGAAGACGCCGATGAGCACCGGGATCTCGCCGCGCGCGAGCAGGTTGTCGAAGACGACGGGGGCGTTCCATTGCACGCCGTCCTGGTTGACATAGACGCAGGCGGGTTTCGTGCCGTCGTATTGTTTCGGCACATACACCGTCACCTCGCGCACGGTGCCGGGGAAAATCTTCGAACCGGAGAATTCGAACTTGATCAGTTCGCCGGCGGGGACGTCGGCTTTGCGGACCGAGTCGGGATGCGGCGGATATTCGTCGGCGGCGCCGCGGAGCGCCGGGGCCGAAAGAGCAAGGGCAAGGCAGCAGGCCGGAAGGGCCCGCCAGGCAGGGGTAAGGAAGCGCATGGGGAAAACGGAAGTCGGAGGAGGCCGCGGGCCTGACGGCCGGCGGGGCAAACGGACCGGTCAACGGGCGCCGAAAGCCGTTTCGTCGACTTGGAATTTGTCGGGGTAAACCACGCGGCCGCGCGTGAGGACGTCGCCGTCGAAGAGCTCGTGCCGCAGGTCGGCGAGGCGCACGGCTTGGTCGGGTTTCTCGGGCCGCAGGCCGCTGAAGATCGTCTTGGCCTTGTCGTCGGCGAAAAGCAGCGGCGCCTGGTAGGCAAAAAGGTAGTCGAGCTGCTTGGAACGGAGCAATTCGCTCACGAGGTGCGCGCCGCCCTCGAAGTAAACGCCGGAGATGCGTTCCTCGGCGCACTTTTTCCGGAAGTCGGCGAACGAGACACGCTGGGTCGGGGAATCGAAGATCCAGACCTTGAGGCCCAGGTCGCGCAGTTTGCGGACGTAGCCAAGGCCGCCGTGCGGCGTGGTGACAACGATGGTTTTTTCCCGGAATTCGTCCGTGAAGACGGCAGGGGGATTCTTGTCGACGACGGTGCGGAGCAGGCCGTCGAAGACGAAACGCCACGGCGACCACTCCGGTTCGCCTTCGCGGCGGGCGGTGAGGCGCGGGTTGTCTTTCAGAATCGTGATCGCGCCGACCGCGATGCCGGGAAACAGCTTCCGCCACCGGTGCACGTCGGCACGCGAAGCGGGATTCGTGATCCAGCGGGACTCGGCCGTGCGGCAGGCGATTTTCCCGTCGAGCGTGGTCGCGGCCTTGGCCGCGAGCAGCGGACCGCCGGTCGTGATCCAGTGGTTGAAGATCAGGTTGAGGTCGGTGCATTCGCGCTCGAGCACCCCGGTGATCACCTCGATGCCGGCGGCGCGCAGGACTTCGAAACCGTGGCCGCCGTGGGCCGGATTCGGATCGGTCGCGCCGACGACGACGCGCTTGATGCCGGAGGCGATGATGGCGTCGGTGCAAGCGCCGGTGCGGCCGTGCGTGCAGCAGGGTTCGAGGGTAACGTAGAGCACGGCGCCGGGACGCGGCGGCTTGCCGCGGGCGAGCAAGGCGAGACGTTCCGCGTGCGGGCCGCCGTCGGGCGCGGTCGCGCCTTCGGCGACGACCTGGCCGTCCTCGACGATGACGGCGCCGACCATGGGATTGGGGTGCGTGGTGCCCCACACGCCGCGCGCCGCCGCGAGCGCGCGGCGCATGAAGACTTCGTGATCAGCCGCTGACATAGGGGTTGCCGGTCCGCTCCTGTTGGACGGTGGTTTTCGGACCGTGCCCGGGGTATACCACGGTGGCGGGCGGCAGCGAATAGATTTCCCCGCGGATCGATTTCACGAGGACGTCGTAGTCGCCGCCGGGGAAATCCGTGCGGCCGATGCTGCCGTTGAACAAAGCATCGCCGACAAAGGCGGCGCCGGCGGCAGGGAAGTAAAAGAGGACGTTGCCTGGGCAATGGCCGGGCACGTGCCGGACCTCAACGGTGGTGCCGAGAGCGGAAAGCGTTTCGCGCGGCGCGAACCAGGCGGACACCTTCACGGGTTCGAGATTCAGGGTCTCGCCCATGAAACGCTCCATGATCTCGGGAGTTTCGATCAGCACGCGATCGTCGGCGTGGGCGCGGACCAAGGCGCCGGATTCCCGCACGACCTCGGCGCCGCCCTGCATGTGGTCCCAGTGCCCGTGCGTGAGCCAGAGCTCGGTCAGCTTCGAGCCGGTTTCCGCGAGAATGGCTTTGACCTCCGGCCAGACGTCGCCCGGGGCGTCGATCAGGACGGCTTCCTTCCGTTCCGGGGCCACCAGCAAATAGGCGTTGGTCTGGATCGGGCCGGCCGGGAGCACGTGGAGATTCACGCGCGCCAATCCACGGGGATTCCCCCGGCGCGCAACCGCGAAAATTCCTCCCCACCCCGCAGTTGCCGGCGCCGCTTGCGGCCACTCGTCTCCGTCCTCCCGTCCTTCCTCTTCCCGCATGACCAAAGCCCAGCTCAAGAAACTCGAAGCCGATCTCTGGCACGCCGCCGACACCCTCCGCGCCAACTCCGACCTCAAAGCCTCCGAGTATTCCATCCCTGGCCTCGGCATCATTTTCCTCCGGTTTGCCGATAGCAACTACCGCCGCCACGAAGCCGCCATCGTCGCCGAATACCAAAAACTCCAGGGCACCCGCCGCGAAAATCCCTCTCCGAAATTGCCATCGAGAAATGCGGCTTCTACCTGCCCGACCACGCCCGCTACGACCACCTCCTCCACCTCCCCGAAGCTAAGGACATCGCCAAGGCCCTCAAGGCCGCCTTCACCGCGATCGAGGAGCATAAACCCGAGCTCGACGGCGTCCTCCCCAAGGACGGCTACGTCGCCCTCACCCGCAGCGACCCGTCCCTCCCGCGCCAACTCCTCCGCACCTTCGCCGACATCCCCGCCACCGCCACCGGCGACCTCTTCGGCCAGATCTACGAATACTTCCTCGCCGAGTTCGCCCGCAGCGAGGGCCAGAAGGGCGGCGAAGTCCTCAAGCTCTATTATGCATCTGACCTCGTTGGTATCTACCGGACTCAATCGACCGGCATCAGCAACTGCCAGTTCGAGAGTTTTCTGACCTATCAAACCCTTTTGATTCCTCCCGCAGAGCTACAGGCGCAATTCGACTCAATTGTTGGGCCAATGATCAAATCTAGGGATCTGCTTTCCGTGGCTACAATTGGGCTGCGCAAGACCCGCGACTTCCTCCTCCCCCGCCTGATCTCGGGCAAGCTCCCGGTCGAGTCCCTTCCCATCGCCTTCCCGCCCAGCATGGCCGCCGGCTTGACGCCGCCCGGCGCGTGATACACTTCTGTCTCACGATGTCCGCCACCGCTTCCATTCGCGATCTCCGCAACCATTTCCCCAAGGTGCGCAAACTGGTCGAGGCCCAGGGCGAGGTGCTGCTCTCCGAGAACGGCCGCACCCGCTACCGCCTCATCCTCCACACCGAGACACCCGCGCCGACCGCCCCGCCCGTCGATTACTGGGCCCGGCTCACCGCGCACCAGCCCGCGCCGCTCACCGCCGCCCAAGCCCGCGCCCTGCACGACGACAACCGTGGCGAACGCTGACCAATTCTACGCCGACCCGAGCGCCCTGCTGAAGCTCTACCTGCACCAGCCGCAGTCCCGCGCCATGGCCACGTGGCGCGCCAGGCTCACCGGCCCGCTCGCCGTCACCCCGCATGGCCGGGTCGAATTGATCAACGGTCTCGCCCTCGCGGTGCACCGCGGCTGGCTGCCCGAGGCCGGGTATCGGGCGGCGCTCGCGGCGCTGGACGACGATTTCGAGCAGGGCCGCTACGCCCCCGCCGACCTGCTCTGGCGCGCCGTGCTCAAGCGCGCCGCCGATTTCTCCCGCCTGCACACGCCCGGGCTCGGCACGCGTTCGCTGGATGTGCTCCACGTCGCGAGCGCGCTTGAGCTGGGCCTGAAACGGTTCGTCACGTTCGACGATCGCCAGGGCCGGCTCGCCGCCGCCGCCGGGCTGAAGGTGATCGTGCCCGCCGCCTAGTTTCCCGCCCCGCCACGTCGCCCCCTCCACCGCGTGCCCAACTTCATCTCCGCGGACCAGATCGAGCAGGCGCTGTTGCAGAAGCTGCAACCCGTCCACGGCTACGACGTCCTGGAGTGCGGCACCGAAGACCGCGAAGACCTCGCCGACGGCTCCGGCCGCGCCGACAAACGAGAGGTCGTCCTCCTCGACCGCCTGCGCGCCGCCGCCGTGGCGCTCAACCCCGGCATCCCGTCCGACAAGATCGACGACGCCGTCGGGCAAATCGCCGCCCGTCGCGCCGCCGCCAGCACGAACGCGTGCGGGGGCTGGACTTCGGGGACGCGGCGAGCCCGCACAACCGCTTCCTCGCGGTCGCGCAGCTCTGGGTCCGCGGCGAAAAGGGCTTTCGCCGGCCCGACGTCATTCTCTACGTCAACGGCCTGCCGCTGGTCTTCATCGAACTGAAAAACTCCAACGTAAAGCGGCGCGCCGCCTTCGACGACAACCTCACCGCCTACCGCGCGAGGAGCTGCTGAAGTTCACCCGCGATCTGCGCGCCGAGTCCGAGCGCCACGTCCGCGTGGGACTCACGGAGGACGAGTTGGAGATCTGCGACCTGTTGAAGAAAGACGCGATGACGCAGGCCGAGGAAAAGAAGGTAAAGCTCGCCGCGAAATCCCTCCTTGAACGCCTGACCGCTGCGCAACCCAAGGTCCTCGTCCAGGAGTGGTATCGCCACACGCAGTCGAAGCTGCGCGTGCAAAAAACGGTCGAAGACGTGCTCAACGCCCACCTCCCCGAGGAGAGCTACGACCGCCTGCTCTTCAAAGCGAAGTGCGATGCGGTCTTCGATCTCGCGATCGATCACGCCATCCACGGCCGCAAGTGGGCCGCCTGACGGTCGCGGCCTGCCCCGCACTGACGGCTTGCCACTCGGCGACGCCGTCGGCCAACTTCACCGATTCTATGCCGACACTGAAGTTCGCCGTCCTTGCTGGAGACTACATCGGGCCCGAGGTCATGACCGAGGCGCTCCGCGTGCTGGAGCACGTCGCGAAGTCCGAGAATCTCACGCTCAGCTACACCCAGGCCGATGTCGGCGGCGCCGGCATCGACCACCACGGCAAGGCCCTCCCCGACTCCACGCTCAAGACCTGCGAGGCGGCCGACGCGATTCTCTTCGGCTCCGTCGGCGGCCCGAAATGGGAGAAGCTGCCGCCGAAGGAACAGCCCGAGCGCGCCGCCCTGCTGCCGTTGCGCAAACACTTCACGCTCTTCGCCAACATCCGGCCCGGCTTGCTGTATCGGGAACTCACGGACGCCTCGCCGCTCAAGTCCGAGCGCATCCCGGACGGCATCGACATCGTGTGCATCCGCGAACTGACCGGCGGCCTGTACTTCGGCCTGCCGAAGCAGACGACGACGCTGCCCGACGGCGATCTCCAGGCCGTGGACACGATGGTTTACAAAAAGTCCGAGATCGAACGCATCCTGCAGGTGGCGATCACGACCGCCCGCGCCCGCAAAAAGAAACTCTGCTCCGTCGACAAGGCCAACGTGCTCGAAACCTCCGTGCTCTGGCGCAAGACCGTCGTCGACTTCATGGCGAAGCACGCGCCCGACATCGCGCTCAGCCACATGTACGTCGACAACGCCGCGATGCAGCTCGCGCGCGACCCGAACCAGTTCGACGTGTTCGTCACCGAAAACATGTTCGGCGACATCCTCTCCGACGAGATGGCCGTGATCTGCGGCTCGCTCGGCATGCTGTCCTCGGCGTCGCTCGGCGCCGGCAAGAATTCCCTCGGTCTGCCCTTCGGCCTCTACGAACCCGCGGGCGGCACCGCCCCGGACATCGCGGGAATGGGCATCGCCAACCCCTGCGCGCAGGTGCTGTCCGCCGCCTTGATGCTGCGGTTCAGCTTCGGTCTCGACGCCCTCGCGACCCGCATCGAAGCCGCGGTGAAAAAAGCCGTGACCTCGGGCACCCGCACCGGCGACATCGCGTTCGGCAAGCCGTCCGTCGGCACGAAAGCGATGACCGACGCGATCATCGCGCAGCTCTGAAGTATAGGAGTTGAGGGTTGAGAGCTGAAAGTTGAGAGATCGGGCTGCCGGACGCCGGCGGCTTAGCTGCCTTCATCGCGTATTGGGAAGCGGAATCGAAACGGATCCGCTCCCGGTCAACCTCGGGTCCGGTGTTCGAGTTTGCCGGCGATCAAATCGAGGGCGTCGCGCGGGTCGAAAGGCTTGGCCAGAGCATCGCGGATCCCGAGCTCGGCCAGCTCCGCCATCCGGTTCCGGTCGTCGAGCCCCGTCGTGGCAATGAACGGCAGGCCCGGATCCAGCGCCTGCACCGCCCGGATCAGCGAGATGCTGCTCATGGTCGGCATCATCAGGTCCGTGAAGATCAGGTCCACCTGGCCGCGGTGGGCGACGTAGGCCGCGAGCCCCTCCTGGCCGTTGGCCGCGCAGAGCACGCGGTAGCCGCTGTGTTCCAGCACGCGGCGCAGTACCGAGCGGATCGACTCTTCGTCGTCCACCACGAGCACGAGTTCGTTGCGGCCGCGGCGGCCGGCGGGCGCGGCGGCCGCGTGGGCGGCGTCCGGATCGCCCGGGGCTGCGGGCAACAAAACGATGAAGCGGCTGCCGCGGCCGAGTTCGCTTTCGACCCGGACAGCGCCGTCGTGGCTCTTCACGATGCCGAGCACGGTGGACAGGCCGAGACCGGTGCCGCGGCCGATTTCCTTGGTGGTGAAGAACGGCTCGAAAATCCGGTCGATCAACGCGGAGTCGATGCCGCCGCCGGTGTCGCGGACCCAGAGTTCGACGTAGTCCCCGGCGGGCAGTTCGGGAAACGCGATCCGGTCGGCCGCGGTCACTTCGCGGTTGCACGCCCCGAGCTCGAGTTGCCCGCCGCCCGGCATGGCATCGCGGGCGTTCACGCAGAGGTTGAGCAGCACCTGGTGCAGCTGGGTCACGTCGGCGACGATCGGCCGCAGGCCCGCGGCCGCGGCGTCGACGATCGCGATTTCGCGCGGGAACGTCTCGCGCATCAGCGCCGCGATTTCCTTGAGCAGGTGCCGCACCTGCACCGCGCCGCGGTTGCCGCGCACGCCGCGGCTGAAGGTGAGCAATTGCTTCACGATGGACGCGCCGCGCTGCGCGCCCTGCTCCACCAGACCGAGCAACTCGCGGTCGTGTTCGCTGGCGAGATTCTGCCGCAGCAACGGCGCCACCATGAGGAGCGGGGCGAGAATATTGTTGAGGTCGTGCGCGATCCCGCTTGCGAGCGTCCCGATCGACTCCATGCGCTGCGCGCGCAGGAACTGGGATTCGAGGTTCTTCCGCTCGGTGATGTCCTCCACGATGCCGACGTAGCGCAGGATCCGGCCGTCGGGCGCGGGCAACGGGAACCCGCGGTCGTGCACCCAGCGGACTTCGCCGTCGGGCCGCTGGATCCGGTAAATCTCGTCGTAGCCGGCCCCGGTGCCGCGATGGGCGACCCGGGCCTCCACGCGCGGCCGGTCCTCGGGGAAAACGCTGTCGAGCCAGCCGGCTTGCGTCGCTTCCGCCGGCGGCCGACCCCAGATGCGCTCAAAGGCCGGGCTGACATAGCTCACTTCGCCGGTCGCGCCGTCGACGATCCAGAAGACCTCGTGGATGGTTTCGACGACCTGGCGGAAGCGCTCCTCGCTTTCGCGCAAAGTGGTTTCGGCGTGTTTGCGCGCGGTGATATCCGCGACGAGTCCGAGCACGATGCGTTCGCCGTCGACCTCGATCGGCGCGAGGGAAATCGCGGCGGCGAACTCCTCGCCGTTGCGGCGGCGGAAGGTCACCTCCGCGCTGACGGGAGCGTTGGAGACCTGCATCCGGCCCAGCAGGCGGTCGCGTTCCCCGCGATCCACCCAGGCATCGAGATCGGCGGAATGCGCCCCCAGAATCTCCTCCCGCTGCAGGCCGAAGATCTTCGCGTAGGCCTCGTTGGCATCGAGGAAGAGACCGTCGTCGAGCCGGGTCAGCGCCGTGCCGATGGGGTTGGCCTCGAACACCGCCGAGAACCGCGCCTCGCTCTCCCGCAGCGCCGCCTCCGCGCGCCGACGCTCGGTCACATCGCGCGTGACGACGACGAGGCCGCGCGGCCGGCCGTCGGGGGATTGCAGCAAGGCGGAATTCACTTCCCCCTCGAACGGCGTGCCGTCGCGCCGCTGCATCCGGTAGACGTTCGAGGTGATGGCCCGGTCGTTCAGAATGCGCCGGAGATTGAGCAGGGCGCGCGGGCGATCGGCATCGGAGATAAAATTGAAGACCTGCACGCCGTCGACGGAATCGGCGGCGCCGAAACCGAAGAGGCGCCGGGCCTGGTGGGACGCGAAGACAAGGCAGCCGTCGGGCTCCGCCACGACGATCGCATCCGGCGAGGCCTCGATCAGGCTGCGGTGCAATTCCTCGCTTTGGCGCAGGGCCTCGACGGCCGATTTGCGGTCCGTGATGTCCTGCGCGAACCCTTCGACGTGCGAGAGGCTGCCGTCGGCCAAGTAGATGCCGCGGGCGGTGTCCGCGACCCAGCGCGTGCCGCCGTCGCGGGTCCGCAGCCGGTACTCGTTGCCGCAAGAGGTCCGCGAAACCAGGGCGGTTTCGCAGCGTTGTTCGCGGACGACCCGGTCCTCCGGGTAAATCAGGTCGGCGTAGGCGACCGCGGCATCCCCTTCCAATTCGGCGCGCTCGTAACCCGTGAGGGCGCGGCAGCCCTCGCTGACATAGAGCATGGCGCCGGAGCTGTCCGCCTTTCGCCGATACGCCATGCCGGGCAGATTGCCGGCGAGGGTCGAGAGCATGCGCTGGCTTTCCGCCAGTTCCGCGCGGGCGGCCGCGGCCTCCGCTTCGAGGCGGCTCTTGGCCAGCGCGGCTTCCACCGCGGCGGGCAGGCGGCCGAGCCGATCCTTCAGCAGGTAGTCGACGGCACCGAGGCGCATCATCTCGACGGCGGCTTCCTCGCCCAGGGCTCCGGACACGACGATGAAAGGGATCGCGAGTCCGCGGCCGCGCAGGAGCTCGAGCGCCCGTTGGCCGGAGAACTGCGGCAGGTTGAAATCCGAAATCACCAGGGCCGGGTTCCACGCCAAGGCGGCGAGGAAGTCCGGTTCCGTCTGCACGCGCCGCCACTCCGCTTCGAGGTCCCCGCGCCGGAGCGCCCGCATCACGAGCTCGGCGTCGAGCTCGCTGTCCTCGACCAGAAGGATGCGGGGCGCGGGGTTCATGGCTGGCCCGGTGCCGGGGGCGGTTCGTTCCGGCCGAGCCAGTAGTCCCGCAGCCCGCCGACGGCGGCCGCGAAGTCCTCGGATTCCATCGGCTTCACGACGTAGCTGTTCGCTCCGAGGCGGTAGCACTCGGCGATATCCCGTGCCTCGCGGGAAGACGTCAGCGCCACGACCGGGACGGCCCGCGTCCGCGGATCGGACTTGAGCTGCTGCAGCACGCCGAAACCGTCGATTTTCGGCAGCTTGAGATCGAGGAATACCGCCCGGGGCAGCCGGCCGGCGGCGCGGCCCCACTCGGCATCGGCCCCGAAGAAACACGCCAGCGCCTCGGCGCCGTCGCGGGCCACGCGCACCTCTCCGGCATAGGCGACGCCGGCGCGGCGGATCGCGCGGAGCGCCAGTTCGAGATCGGCGGGGTTGTCCTCGACAAGGAGCAGATCGGGAGCGGGGTTCATGGCTGGGATGAACCGAGGGTGAAGCAGAATTTCGCGCCTTTGCCAGCTTCGGCCTCGGCCCAGACGCGGCCGCCGTGGCGGTGCACGATCCGGCGGACGATGGCGAGACCGACGCCGGTGCCCTCGAATTCGTCGGCCCGGTGCAGCCGCTGGAACACGCCGAACAGCTTGGCCGCGTAGCGCATGTCGAAACCCACGCCGTCGTCGGCGACCCAATAGACGGTCCCCCCGGCGGAGGTCCCGGCTCCGATCGTGATGTGGGCGGGGCGACGCGGGCGCGTGTACTTCACGGCGTTCGCGAGGAGGTTGTGCCACACTTGGCGGAGCAGCGCGCGATCGCCCTGCGCGCCGGGCAGCGCGGCGACTTGCCACACGATCTCGCGGCCGGAGGTTTCCGGGGCCAGCTCCTCCCGGCAGGCCGCGACCAGATCGGCCATGTCGACGGGATCCGGGCGCGCCGGGGCCCGGCTCAGGCGGGAAAAGGCGAGTAGATCGTCGATCAGGCGGCCCATGCGCTGGGCCTCGCCGCGAATTGTATCGAGATCCCGCCGTCCCTCGGGCGGCAGCAGTTTGCTCCAGTCTTCGATCACGGCCCGCGCGAAGCCGTCCATTGCCCGGACCGGGGACCGCAGGTCGTGCGAAACCGTATAGGTGAAGGCCTCGAGTTCCTCGTTGGCCGCGGAAAGCTGGGCGGTGCGCTCGGCCACACGCCGTTCCAGCGATTCGTTGAGTTGCCGGATCTGCTGTTCCGCGCGTTTGCGCTCGGACACGTCGCGCACGCTCGACATGAACAGTCGCCGGCTGCCGAGCTGCACGCAGCTGACGCTGACCTCGATCGGGAAAATCGTGCCGTCCTTCCGCCGGTGCGCGCCGGCGATGAAAACCAGTTCCCCTTCGGCGATCGCCGCCCAAGCCGCGACCACCGTCCCGCGGTCGACCGCGACTTCGAGGTCGAAGACCGTGCGGGCGAGGAGTTCGTCGCGGGTGTAGCCGAGGCTCTCGCAGGCCCGGCGGTTCACGCCGAGCAGGCGCCCTTCCCCGTCGTGCACAAAGAGCCCGTCGGCCGTGATGTCGAACAGGACGCGGAAGCGGTTCTCGCTCTCGCGCAGGGCCAGTTCCGCGCGCTTGGCCGCCGTCACGTCGCGGCTGGTGCCGACCAGCCCCGCGATGCGGCCGCCGGCGTCCGGCAAGGGCACCCGGCTGGCGAGCCGGTAAACGGGATTGCCGTCCGCCTGGGTGAAGAAGTCCTCCCGGTCGACCTCGGCCTGTCCGGCCATGACCGCGACTTCCTCCGCCCGGAACCGGGCGGCCAGGCCGGCGTCGAAAAAGTCGGCATCCGTCTTGCCGAGCAGTTCGGCCGGATGCGCGACCCCCATGTGCGCGGCGCAGGTCGCGTTGGCGGCGACAAAGCGGCTGGCCGTGTCCTTCACGTAGATCGATTCCGGCAGGAGATCGAGGACGGTGCGGAGCAGCGTCCGCTCGGCGGCGAGCTGCGTTTCCGTCCGCTTCAGCAGCGTGATGTCGACGTCGAGGCCGCGCACCATGACCGCGTCGCCCGCGGCGTCGCGCACGACCCGGCCGCGGACGGCGCCCCAGCGCTCCTGCCCGTCGCGGAGCCGGAACCGCAGCTCCGCGCGGGGGTCGCCGGCGGGGTCGCCCAGCGCGGCCTCGCGGGCGGCGGCGAGCAGGGGGCGATCCTCCGGCACGACCAGATCGACAAACGCTTCGTGGCGGCAGGAGAACTCGCCTTCGGCGAAACCCATCAGCCGTTCCTGCTGGGGCGACCAGACCAGGCGCTGGGTGCGCAGGTCGAGTTCCCAGAATCCGATCCGGGCGGCCTCGGAAGCGAGGCGCATGCGTTCCTCGTTCTTGCGCAGTTCGGCGTCGACGTGGCGGGCCGCGGTCACGTCGACCAAAATACCCTGCGAACCGCAGATGCGGCCCTGCTCGTCGCAGACCGGCGACTTGATGGCGTGCAGGTGCATCACATTCCCCTCGGGCAGCAACGTCTGCTCGTCTTGCTCGATCACTTCCCCGCTCGCCATGATCCGGGCGTGGTGAGCGTCGCCCTGCGCATACGCGTGGTGCCAAGGCGCGCTTTCGGTCCGGCCTTCCGCCTGCGCGCGTGCGGCGGCAAATTCGCCGGCGGTCCGGCCGAGGATCTCGTTTTCCGGCGCGCGCGAGAGCTCGACGTACTTGCGGTTGACGAAAACGTAGCGTCCGGCGGCGTCTTTGCGGAAGACCGCGGCCGGCAACTGCTCCACCAGAGTGCGGTAAAGGCGCTGCGATTCCCGCAACGCTTCCGCGGTCTGGCGCTGGGCGGTGACGTCGGAGAACACGATCACGACCACGCGCCCGGTTCGTTCGCGGCCCGGCTCGAAGGTCATGATCAGGTCGCGGGTCGGCCCCGACGGCACGTGCGGACGCGTGGAAATTTCCCGTGTGCTCCGCTCGCCGGCGAGGCCGCGGTCCAGCAGGTCCCGCAACTCGGACTCGTACCACGGGTCGCCGCGGACTTCGCGCACGGTTTTCCCGATCACCGACTCGGGCGGAATTCCGAAAAACCGGCCGTAGGCGGCGTTGGCGAAACGGTAGCGGTGCTGCGCATCGACCACGAGCAGTCCGACGCCGGCGGTCTCGGTCACGGTCTGCAGCAGGGCCTCGTTGTCCCGGAGGCGGCGGTTGGCGGCGGCCAACTCCTCGGTGCGCGCGGCGACCCGGGCCTCGAGACCGGCCTTGGCGGCCGCAAGGGCGGCCTCGGCCGTGCGGGCACGGGCGAGGTTGCGCTCGATGCGCGCGAGGGCGAAACCCAGACCGATCGCCGCGACGAGGCCGGAGAAGAGTCCGACCAGGCCGGCGATCCGCACGCTCTCCGCCGCGTGGACCTTGATGCCGCCCATGTGGTCGAACATGCGCTGCTTCAATTCCTGGGCCAGGCGCAGGTCGGTTTCGTGGAACTGCCGGTCGATCAAGTCGGCGGTGGCCGCATCGGGCTCCGATTCGCGGGCAAAGGCCGCGGCCGCCGCGAGCCGCCGCTGCAGGGCCCCGATGAAGGCGGCGGCGGCGTTTCGTTCCCAATGGTCCGCTCCGGCGTGATCGATCAGGCCGGCCAATTGACGTTCGAGCGCCGCGGTCGCGGTGGCGAGCTCGCGGGCGGCTTCCGCCCGCGGCAGCTGTCCGGCGGCAGGCCAGACGGCGCGAAGTCCCGACATCGCCACTTCGACCCGGCCGATCGCCGCGAGGGTATCCGCGGCGTGGGCCTGCTCCGCCAACTGGTCCGAAAGATCGAGCAGGCTGTGCCACGACAGGACCGCCACCGCCAAGGCGCAGGCCGCCGCCAGCCCGAAGCCAAGCCGCACCCAGAGCACGGCTGTTTCGCCGGGCACGTCCGGGGGGGCGCGCCGATCTTCCGCGGAAGATCGCTCGTCCTCCGGCGGGGTTTCGGTGGGCCGCGGAACCATCGCCCTACCCTAGCCGCAATCGCCCGGGGCCGGCTCCGCCGCGATTGCGGAGTGCAGGGCATTTGTTGCGCGGCCCGCGCCAATTCCCCTCTTGCTAAGGCCCGGGGCGGCGTCTGTCCTTGCGCCTTATTGCCCTCTGAAAATGACCTCCGCTGAGATTCGCCAGAGCTTCCTCGATTTCTTCGCCCAACAGGGACACACGCTCGTGCCGTCCTCGTCCCTGCTCCCGGATTCGCCCGGATTGCTTTTCACCAACGCCGGCATGAACCAGTTCGTGCCCATCTTCCTCGGCGACCGCGCGTCCGATGTCTCGAAATGGGCCGGCGTCAAACCGGCGAAGGATACCCGCGCCGCGGACACGCAGAAATGCATCCGCGCCGGCGGCAAACACAACGATCTCGAGGACGTCGGTTTCGATACCTACCACCACACGATGTTCGAGATGCTGGGGAATTGGTCCTTCGGCGATTACTTCAAGAAAGAGTCCATCCGCTGGGGCTGGGAACTCATCACCCAGGTCTGGGGCATTCCGCCGAAGCGCCTCTTCGCCACCGTCTATTCCCCCGACAAAGCGAAAAACGATCCTTCGGAATTCGACCGGGAAGCCTACGACATCTGGGCCGAGATCTTCCGCGCCGCCGGCCTCGATCCCGCCGTCCACATCGTCAATGGCAACAAGAAGGACAATTTCTGGATGATGGGTGACACCGGCCCCTGCGGCCCGTGCTCGGAAATCCATTTCAATTTGCTGCCCTCCGACGACGAAGCCGCGGGCCGCAAACTGGTCAACGCGAGCAGCCCCCGCTGCATCGAGATCTGGAACCACGTCTTCATCCAGTTCAACGCGAACGCCGACGGCACCTTCTCCCCGCTCGCCGCCAAACACGTCGACACCGGCATGGGCTTCGAGCGCGTCGCCGGCATTTACGCCACGACCAACGGCTTCAAGGAATTCGACAAAGATCCGTCCAACTACGCCGCCGACGTCTTCGCCCCGCTCTTCGCCAAGGTCGCCGCGCTTTCCGGCAAAACCTACACCGCGACGGTCCCGACGAAACGCGAAGGCCTGACGGAACAGGAAAACATCGACGTCGCCTTCCGCGTGCTCGCCGACCACGCGCGCTGCGTGAGCTGCGCCATCGCCGACGGCATTTTGCCCGGTAACGAAGGCCGCAACTACGTCATCCGCCGCATCCTGCGCCGCGGGATTTTGTACGGGAAGAAACTCGGCCTGCCGCCCGGTTTCTTCGAGCAACTCGTCGCGCCCGTCGTCGAATCCCTCGGCACCGTGTTTCCGGAATTGGTCCAGCAGCAATCGATCGTGCAACGCGTGATCCGCAGCGAAGAGGAAAGCTTCGGGCGGACGCTGGATCGCGGGCTCCAGATCTTCGGCAAGGCCGCGGCCGCCGGCAGCATCGGCGGCGCCTCCGCCTTCGAACTCTACGACACCTACGGCTTCCCCCTCGACATGACCCAGCTGCTCGCCACCGAGCGCGGGCTCACGGTCGACGCCGCCGGTTTCGAGACCGAGATGGAAAAGCAACGCGAGCGCGGCCGCGCCGCCCAGAAGAAGGAAATCCTCGTCGCCGCCACCGAGGGCGACGCCGCCGTCGACCTGAAGCCGACGACCTTCCTCGGCTACGCGCAGACCGAAGCGCACGCGCAGCTCATCGACGTCGTCAAATCCGACGCCGACACCTTCCTCGTCTTTGACCAAACCCCGTTCTACGCCGAGATGGGCGGCCAGACCGGCGACACCGGCACCGCGCTGATCAACGGCGCGCTCGTGACGATCGTCGATTGCGTGAAAGACAAGGCCGGCCGCCACCTGCACAAGGCGGCGGTCAGCGATCAGCTTTCGGCGCTCAGCCCTGGCGTCCCAGCCACGCTGTCCGTCAACCTCGAGCGCCGCCGCGCGATCAACCGCCACCACAGCGCCGCGCACTTGATCCATTGGGCCCTGCGCAAGGTCCTTGGCACGCACGTCCGCCAGGCCGGCACGTCGAAGACCGCCGACCGCATGCGTTTCGATTTCTCGCACTTCGAAGCCGTCACGCACGCGCAGCTCCTTGAGGTTGAGCAATTGGTCAACGCCAAGGTCATCGACAACGCCAAGGTCGAAACCTACGAAACCGAATTCGACAAAAAGCCGGAAGGCACCCTCGCCTTCTTCGGCGACAAGTACGGCAAGTTCGTCCGCGTCGTCGACATCGGCGGCTACAGCCGCGAACTCTGCGGCGGCACGCACGTCGCGACCGCCGGCGAGATCGGCCTGATCAAGATCGTCGCCGAAATGGCCATCGCCGCCGGCACCCGCCGCATCGAGGCCGTCGCCGGCACCCCGGCGTTCGAACTCGTCGCTTCCCGCGAGGCCGCGCTGGCCGCGGTCAGCGCGCATCTCGGCGGCGGCGCCAGCGATGTGGTCAAGAAACTCGAGGCCCTGCTCGCCCAGCAGAAGGAAACGGAAAAGCAGCTGAAAGCGTTCCAGCAAAAAGCCCTCGCCGGTCTCGCCGACGAACTCGCGGCCAAAGCCGTGGTGCGCGACGGCCTCAAATTCGTTTCCGCCGTGGTCGGCGTTTCCGAACCGGAAGCGCTGCGCAGCCTCGGCTCGCAGGTGCTGGCCAAGCTCGGCGACGGCGTCGTCCAGCTCGGCGCCGCGTTCGGCGACAAGGCCAGCCTCGTCGCCTTCTGCTCGCCCGCCGCGGTCAAGGCCGGCCACCAAGCCGGCAAGATCATCCAAAACCTCAGCGCCCAAATCGGCGGCAAGGGCGGCGGCAAACCCGACTTCGCCATGGGCGGCGGCAAGGACGTCGCCCAACTCGGAGCCGTCCTCGGCGGCTGAGGCGCAACCCGGCTCGCTTCGGCGGTCACTTTGTCCGACAACGTGTTCCCGTGGCCCCGCCCGCATCCGCCCCGCTCGATTCCCACTTCCGCCGCGTCGCGGGCTGGCTGGGGATCGCTGTCGCCGGCTTCGGCACCTTGGCCGGCAGCGGGGCCGTGGCCGGGATCGACATCGTCGGTTTCCTGCGCCCGACCCCGCAGCCGATGCCGGCGGCGGGCGCTTTCGGTCTGGCCCTCTGCGGCCTGGCGCTGCGCCTGCAGTTGACGGAGCGGTTCCCGGGCTTGGGCCGGACCGCGGCCGGTCTGGCGCTCGCGGTGGCCGCGGGCCGGGCTTTTGGCTTCCCCGGCACGGCCGGGATGCCGATTCAGGCGGCGGTCGCCTTGGCGGTCATCGCGACCGCGATGCTCGGGCTGCGGGCCAAGCTGCGTTTCGCGGGGCGGCCGGCGGTCCTGTGGCTGGGCAACCTCGCGGTGGCCAGCGCCTGCGCCGGGCTCTTCGGCCTGGCGCTGCTCGATCTGCAGGACGTCACGCGTCCCATGATTTCGGCGCTGCCGTTTCTCGTTTGCCTGTTGTTGCTGGGGCTCGGGCTGCTGCTCGCCCGGCCGGAGGAATCCGCGCTCGGCACGCTCGCCAGCATCACTGCCCGCGGCGCGGTGGCGCGGCGGATTTTTCTCGGCGTGGCGCTGCCGCCCGTGCTGCTCGCGACGGCCTTCGTCTTTTTCCTCAACCGCAATCTGCTCTCCCTGCCCGACGCCGCTTTCCTGCTCACTGTGCTGCTGGTGCTGGCGGGGCTGCTGCTCGCGTTGTATTCCGCCGAGTCCGCCGGCGATATCGACAGCCGCCGCGAAGCCGCGGAGCAGGCCCGGGTTTTGTTGACAGCCCGGCTGCATGAACAGGCGGCGCAGTTGCAGGACACGGTCGCCCAGCGGACGCGCGAGTTGCGCGACGCCAACGCCAGCCTGCGGGCGGCGGCGGAGTCCAACGCCCTGCTCGCGCTCGTCGCGCAGCACACCGCCAGCGGCGTGCTCATCGCGGACGCCTCCGGTGCGATCCAATGGGTCAACGACGCCTTCGTCCGCCTGACCGGCTACGAACTGGGTTGGGTCGTCGGGCGCCGCCCCTTCGAGTTTCTGCCCGAACCCGGCGCCGAACCCGCGGCGGTGGCGCGGTTGCAGGAGGCTGTGGCCCTCGGCGTGGCCGCGCGCGAAGAAATCAAAATCCGCCGGCAGAGCGGAGA
>NEUS01000129.1 GCA_002288455.1 Opitutia bacterium Tous-C1TDCM | reverse complement strand
CGTCCGCGTCAGCTTCGTCATGCACCCAAGGGACAGAAAACTCGTCTGTTGGCTCATCCCTTACCTCACCACTTTTCGTGCCGACTTCCGGCGCGGAGGGGACGTTTTTCAGAGGCTCCTCAATCTTCAACCGCATGATCCCCGCTCAAGGTTCCCCGCCCACGCGCGCCACGACGCGGACCAGTTCATCGAGCTCGAAGGGCTTCGCCAGCGCCGCGCGGAACCCGTGGCGCGCGAAATCCCGCATCACCTCGCTGTCCACGTAGCCGCTCATCGCGATTGCCCTGATCCCCGGATCGATCGCCTGCAACCCGCGCAACGTCTCCTGCCCGCCCCAGCCGCCGCGCACCGTCAGGTCGAGAATCGCCAGCCCGAACGGCTGCCCGGCCGCCTTCGCGGCGTTGAAACGCGCGACGGCGCTCTCCCCCTCGGGCGCTCCTTCGACCACATATCCCAGCTTCGTCAAAACCCGGCACATGCCCTCCCGCACTTGCGCCTCGTCGTCCATGATCAGAATCGGCCGTTTCACGGCCGTCGGACTCGGCGCCGCGGGGACTTCCGCTTCGGCCGCCGGCAGGTAAACCATAAACGCGGCGCCGGTCCCGACCTCGGAATGGACGGTCACCGCGCCGCCGTGCCGCCCGATGATGGTGTGGACAATGGTCAACCCCAGGCCCATGCCTTTCTGCGATCCCCGCTCCTTGGTGGAGAAATAGGGATCGAAGATTTTCGGCAGCGCCTGCGGCTCGATGCCCGGCCCGCCGTCGCGCACCGCGATGCAAACGTACTCGCCCGGGGGCAAGGCCGGCCCTTCGGCCTGCGGCAAGTGGACCCGCCGCGCCTCGATCCGGACCACCCCGCCGCCGGGCATCGCCTCGCGCGAATTCAGCACGAGGTTGCCGATCGCCCGGGCGATCTGCCCCGGATCGACCCGGATGGCCGGCAGGTCGCCGGCGACATCGATCTCGCCGCGCACGTTCGAACCGCTCAGCGCCAACGGCACCGCATCCCGGACCACGTCCGCGACCGCGGTGAGCCGGCGGACGGAGGCCCCGCCCCGCGCGAACGCGATCAACTGGTGCGTCAATTGCGTCGCCGCCATCGCCCCCTGTTTCGCCGCCTGCATGAAAGGCAGGCTCTCGCTTCCCTCGGGCTGCGTGGAGCGCGCCATGTCGAGATTCAGCACCACCCCGGCGATGAGATTGTTGAAGTCGTGCGCGATCCCGCCCGCGAGCAGGCCCGTCGATTCGAGTTTGCTCAGCACCAGCCGGTCGTTCTCCGCCTGCCGGCGCGCGGTGAGGTCGCGGACGGCGACGATGCGCGCCGGCTCGCCGTTGAGTTTGCAGGATTTGCCCGAAATCTCGACCGGCACCCGCGTGCCGTCTTTGCGCAGGCCGACCAATTCGCGCTGCACTTCCCGCGCCGCCGCGGTGGCCGCGAACAGATGGTCGCGGGATTCGGGCGCCACCAGTTCCCCGACGGGCAACCCGACCAACTCCGGGACCTCGTAGCCGAACATCGCGGCGAAGGACGCGTTCGCCGACACGATCTTCTCCCGCTGATGCAGCATCCAGCCCTCGAACGCCGAGTCGATCAGCCCGCGGTAGCGTTCCTCGCTGTCGCGCAGCGCCTCGGCCTGCGCCGAAAGCCGGGCCAGCAGGCGTCGCTGCCACCAGATGATCGCGACAACCACCGCGAGCCCCGCCCCGATTTTCGGCAGGTACGGCTTCAGATCCGCCAGCCGGATCGGATGCGGTTCGATCGGCCCCAGCCACTTCCGGTACAGCCGGTCGAAGGTGCCGTCGTACCGCACGGTCGCAAGCGCATCGTTGAGCCGTTCCAGCGTGCGGCTGTCGCCTTTCCTGACCGCGATGCGGAAATGATGCAAAATGTCGTCGACGAACTCGTGCTTCAGGCCGTCTTCCGGCTTCACGTATTTCCGGTCCATCGCGTACGTCAGCAACAGGCCGTCGATCTCCCCGCGGCGCACCGCTTCGATCGCCGTGCGCGGGTCGTCGAACGCCGTGACCGTCGCGCCCCAGCCGCCGTTCGCCACCGCGTTGGCATAGGCCAGCGTGCCCGTGATCGCCGCGAGCGAGCGACCGCGCAGATCCGCCGTCCGCGCCAGCGTCGGGCGATCCTTCCGCACATAGATGATGCCGTGCACGTAGGCATGGCTGATCGTGAAATCCATCGCGGCGCGGCGCTCGGGCGTGATCGCGACATTGGCCAAGCCGTCGATCGTCCCGGCGTGGAACGCCCGGAGGTTTCCGCTCCAGTGGTTCTCCACCAGCTCGATTTCCAAACCGCCGGCGGCCGCCATGGCCCGCAGCAATTCGGGCGCAAATCCCGTGATCCGGCCCGCGCCATCCCGGAACGACAACGGCTCGTCCGCGACCTCGACCCCGATGCGCAACGGTTCCGCCGCCGCCGTCGCCGTCGCCAGCGCGACCGCGATCGCACCGGCCAGGCGGCGGAAAAAAATGGCAGCCACGGAACTCAAGGGTGGCGAAGGCAAGAGCCGCCGGTCCCGAAAATCAAGACCCCGGCAGCGTTTCCACCTGCTTTGACCAAGAGCAAACCGCTGGCAGTGCGAACCTCCTCGCCGCTTCGCCGCGCTCGCCTCATTTACCCTGCGCCGAAGGTTTGCCGCAGGTACTCGAGACTGCGCGTCGCGATCGCCTCCGGCCCTTCCTCGAACGTGAAGACCTCGACCGACACCGTGCCGTCGTACCCCGCCGCCCGCAGCGCCGCCGCGATCGGCTTGAAATCGACCGCGCCGAAGCCCGGTCCCTTGAGGTTGCGGTCGTTGGCATGCACGTAGGCGAGGTGCACCTGCGTCTCGGCGATCAGCTGCGGGATCGGCTTCTCCTCGTGGCTCATCGCCCGCACATCGAGAATCACCTGCAGCGCCGGCGAATCCGCTTCCTCGACAAACCGCACCGCCTCCGCCGCCGTGTTGATGAAATTCGTGTCCTCCGCCGGCAAAGGCTCGAGGCAAATCACGACGCCCGCCCCGGCCGCCGCCGCGATCGCCGGCCGCAACGCCGCCTGCGCCCACGCCCAGCCCTGCGCCAACTCCACGCCGGGCTCGAGGTTGCGCTGCTTCGGCGAGCCCAAGATCACCCGCGTCCCGCCCAGGTCCGCGCAGAGACGCACGATCTCCGTGAGGTAGTCCGCCGTCCGCGCCCGCACGGCCGTATCGGCCGTCGTCAGATGAAATCCTTCCGTCCGCGCCAAAATCCAATGCAGGCCCGCGATTTCGATTCCGGCCCGCGCCGCCGTCTCGCGCAGCCGCCGCCGCTCCGCCGCCCCGACGTCCCCGGCCCGCGCCGCCAACGTGAAGGGACTGATTTCGATCGCCCCGTAGCCGGTCCGCGCCGCGTACGCCATCGTGTCGTCGATCTTCCAGCCTTCGAAGATTTCATTGCAGATCGCGAATTTCATCGGGTGGAGGTTGCCGCCAAAGTCCGGAATGCGCCCGCCCGCCGCAAGGCCAATGTCCGCCTTCGCCGCGCCGCGCGGAATTGGGGATTGCCGGACCCGAAAATCGTCCGCCAAGTAACGGTGCGGTTATCTCCGCTTCGCCGGTCCCCGCCGGCGGCGCGGTCCCCGCTCCAGGCACTGTCAGTTCCAACCCCTGGGTCCGGCCGCCCCGGACCCGCTCCGTCCCTTCCATGAAACGTCCGTCCCTCCTCGCCTTGCTCGGCGCTCTTGCCGCCGCGTTGCCGTCCCTCCCGGCCCAGTCTCCCGGCTCCGCCGCCGTCGCCGCCGCCGGCAGCGTCGTCGGCCGCATCTACAATCCCAATACCGGCGAATATGTGCGCAACGCCCAGATCCGCATCCGGGAAACCGGCCAGACCGCCGTCTCCGAGGGCGGCGGCGAATACCGCCTCGCCCCCGTCCCCGCCGGCCAGGTCACCCTCGTCGTATCCTATACCGGATACCGCACGGTCACCGCCGCCGTCGCCGTCGCCCCCGGCGCCGCCGCGACCAAGGACTTCAATCTCGTCAGCTCCCTCGAAGCCGCGGCCACCGACGGCAACGTCGTCACCCTCCAGGCCTTCACCGTCGCCACCGAGCGCGAGGGCGCCGCCAAGGCCATCATGGACCAGCGCAATTCCATGAACATCACCAACACCGTCGCCTCCGATTCCTTCGGCGACAACGCCGAGGGCAACGTCGGCGAATTCCTCAAACATCTCCCCGGCGTCGAACTCGATCTCTTCTACGGCGAGGTCCGCACCGTCCGCCTCGGCGGCCTCGGTTCCGAATACACGTCCGTCACCATGGACGGCATCGCCCTCGCCTCCGTCGACGCCAACAACTCCGGCTCCGGCGCCGCCCGCTCCTTCACCATGGAGATGGCGTCGCTCAATTCCATGGAATCGATCGAGGTCTCGAAAACCATCAGCGCCGACGTCGACGCCAACGCCCCCGCCGGCACCATCAATCTCCGCACCAAGCGCGCCTTCGACCGCAACGGCCGCCGCGTTTCCTGGCAGGCCAACGTCGTCGCCCACTCCGAAGCCATGCGCCTCGGCGAAAGCCGCGGGCCCGACGAAGACGGCTTCAGCCGGAAAATCCGTCCGGGCGGCATCTTCGAATACTCGGATGTCTTCCTCAACAAACGCCTGGGCGTCGTCTTCAATCTCAGCGAGTCGAACGTCTACCAGGAAGCCCTCATCACCTCGCAGGCCTACAGCACCGCCGTCACCGCCACGGATACGCGCCCGCTCGTGCCCACGACCCTGAACTTCCAATGGGCCCCGCGCTTCAACAAGCGCTTCGCCACCACGCTCACCGCCGACTACAAGATCAGCCGCGAGCTCAACGTCGGCCTCGGCCTCGTTTACAACTACGTCGATCTCTGGACGCCCCAGCGCACCGTCATCTTCAACTCCAGCACCGGCGCCCGCTCGCAGGTCGTCGGCTCCGATCCGCTCCTGAGTTTCGTCTCCGCCGCCTCCGGCACCGTCCAGGTCAATCCCGTCGCCGTCTCCAAAATGGGCGAGTCGTTGACCCTCCTGCCCCGCCTCGGCTTCAAACGCGGCAATTTCGAACTCGAGGCCAAGGGCGCCTACTCCGATTCCACCAGCTGGTACGACCCGCTCGGCCGGCGTAATTCCATTCGGGATACAAACAGCCCCGTCGCCAACGGCATCACCTACCGCGCCGAACGTTCCTCGCTGCTCTCGCCGGACTGGAAGTTCACCCAGATCGCCGGCCCCGACATCGCCCGCGGTTCCAGCTACACCAATCCCACCGTCACCGCCAACGACGGCCGCTTCGGCCGCACCGTCCTCATGACCGGCGAGATTGTCGGCACCCTCAAGACCGCGCGCGGCCTGCCCGTGGTCTGGAAGAGCGGCCTCAAGAGCCGCTACCAGATCCAGAAGTTCGAGGACGACCAGCTCGCCAAGCGCTTCGACTACGCGCCGGGCGGCGCGGTCCCGGCCCGCGGCGCCTGGGACGCCTACCGCTCCCCGTGGGAATACTCCCTCGCCATGAACGACGGCAGCACCGCCTCCCTCTCCGGCGCCACGGTCTTCATGCCGAACCTCCGCGCCCTCGGCGACCTCTACCGCAACAACCCCGGCGAATTCCGCCGGAACTGGGGCGCCAACGACGCCAACTTCTACCAGTCCTACGTCGCCCGCCGGCGCCGTTTCTACGAGAAAATCGACGCCGGTTTCCTCATGGGCACCACCAGCTGGAAACGCCTCAACTTCCGCGCCGGCCTGCGCTGGGAGGGCACCGAGACCGAAGCCAATGAGGCCGACACCCGCACCCCCTCCGAGGTCCGCGCCGCCGGCTTCCCCGTCTCCGCCGCCGGCATCGCCACCACCATCCCCGGCATCCAATACCAATTCCTTTCGCAGCCGCGCGTGAAACGCACCGGCGACTACGACAACCTCTTCCCCAGCGCGTCGCTCAAGTACAGCCTCGCCCGCAATCTCGATCTCCAGTTCGGCTTCAGCGCCACGATCCGCCGTCCGTCCTACGTGAATCTCGCCGGCGTCTGGACCATCAACGAGACCGCACTCACCGTGAACACCCCGAATCCCGGGCTCGAGCCCGAGACCTCGAAAAACTACGCCGCCCGCATCGCGTACTACTTCGAACCCGTCGGCCTGCTCGCCGCCACGTTCACCGAACGCAGCGTCGACAAACTCTTCATCACCGACCGCCTCACCGCCCAGGAATTCGGCTACACCGGCGACGACGAACTCCAGGGCTACGAATTCGTCACCACCAACAACAGCGCGAACCGGATCAAAATCCGCAGCATGGAAATCGAGTACAACCAGAGCCTCTCCTTCCTCGGCCCGCTGTTCAAACGCCTCTCGATCCGCGGCGCCTACACCCGCCTCTACGCCGAGGTCCCCCGCGCCAATCTCACGCCCCACCTCGCCAGCGGCGGCGTCAATTACACGCTCAACAAATTCAACGCCTACGTGAATTGGAATTGGTCCGACGACGTTAACACCAACCTCGCCGGCACCACCTACCGCCGCCACCGCACCAACGTCGACGCCGGCGCCGGCTGGCGCCTCAACAACCGGTACAGCGTCTCCGTCGCCGTCCGCAATCTCGCCGACACTCCCTACATCAACATGCAGCGCTTCGTCACCGGCCCCACCGCGATGACGCGCCACGAGACCGTCGGCCAATCCTGGACCTTCGCCCTCAAGGGCAACTATTGAGCCGGACGCCGGCGGCGCCGCCGCCGGCAGTTCCAGGTTGAACGTTGAAGGTTGAAAGACCGGAGTTGGGATCCCCTCGACTCCGGTTTCCCGTTTCCGGACTCCGATATTCGGTATTTCCGGTATCCGGTTTCCCAATTCCGGTTTCCGAACACTTCCGGTTTCCGGTCTCCCAACTCCGGTCTTCAGAAAAATCCGCCTTCCGCAATCCGCGATCCCCGATTATATATCATGGCTTCCCCGCGCCGCACCTTCCTGAAGCAAGCCGGTCTCGCCCTCCCCGCCGCCTTCGCCCTGCCCGCCTTGGCCCGCGCGCAATCCAACGCGACCCCGGCCGCCGCGCCCGCCGCCACCCGCACCGCCAGCCCCGGTGAATTCGCCGCCGATGTCGTCGTCATCGGCGGCGGGTTCGGCGGGTGCGCCGCCGCCCTCGCCGCCGCGCGCAACGGCCTCCGCGTCGTCCTGACCGAGGAGACCGATTGGATCGGCGGCCAGCTCACGTCGCAGGCCGTGCCCCTCGACGAAAACGCCTGGATCGAAAGCGCCGGCGGCACGAAGAGCTACCAGGCCCTGCGCGCCGGCGTGCGCAGTTATTACGCGCGCAATTTCCCGCTCACCGACGCCGCCCGCGCCAACCCCCGCCTCAATCCCGGCAACGGCTCCGTTTCCAAACTTTGCCACGAGCCCCGCGTCGGCCTCGCCGTCGTCGAGGAATTGCTCGCCCCGCACGTCGCGTCCGGCCGTCTTCGCATCTTGCTCCGCCACACCGCCGTCGCCGCCGCCGTCAACGGCGACCGCGTCGAGGCCGTCCGCGTCCGCAGTGCCGAATCCGGCCGCGAACTCGTCCTGCGCGCCCCGTACTTCGTCGACGCCACCGAGCTCGGCGACCTGCTGCCGATGACGAAAACCGAATATGTCACCGGCGCCGAAGCCCAGCGCGACACCGGCGAGGCCCACGCCCCCGCCCTCGCCAATCCCGCCAACCAACAGTCGTTCACGTGCTGCTTCGCGATGGATTACCTCGCCGGCGAGGACCACACGATCGACCGCCCCCGCGACTACGCCTTCTGGCGCGACCATGTCCCGAATCTCAAGCCCGCCTGGCCCGGCAAACTGCTCGATCTCTTCTACTCGCAGCCCCGCACGCTCCAGCCCTTCAACTACGGCTTCGATCCCGCGAAAGCCACCGGCCTCTTCCGCTACCGCCGCATCATCGACCGCGCCAACTTCGCCCCCGGCACCTACCGCGGCGACATCACCTTGGTGAACTGGCCGCAGAACGACTACATGCTCGGCAACCTCGTCGACGTCCCGCCCGCCGAGGCCGCCCGCCACGTCGACTCCGCCAAACAACTCAGCCTCTCGTTGCTCTATTGGTTGCAGACCACGTGCCCGCGCCCCGACGGCGGCACCGGCTGGAAAGGCCTGCGCCTCCGCCCCGACATCGTCGGCACCGAGGACGGTCTCGCGAAGTATCCCTACGTGCGCGAGAGCCGCCGCATCCGCGCCGAGTTCACGATCCTCGAGCAACACGTTTCCGCCGCCGACCGCATGAAGGCCATGGGCGTGACGAAACCCGCCGACGCGCACGCCGCGGTGTTCGCCGATTCCGTCGGCATCGGCAGTTACGCCATCGACCTCCATCCCAGCAGCGGCGGCGTCAACTACATCGATTTCCCGACGCTCCCGTTCCAGATTCCGCTCGGTTCGCTGATCCCGGTGCGCATGGAAAATTTGCTCCCCGCCTGCAAAAACCTCGGCGTCACCCACCTCACCAATGGCTGCTACCGCCTGCACCCTGTCGAATGGAACATCGGCGAAGCCGCCGGCGAACTCGCCGCCTTCTGCCTCGCGCGCAAGACCCCGCCCCGCTCCGTGCGAAAAGGCGAATTGCTCGCCGACTTCCAACGCCAGCTCGTCAATCACGGCTTCCTCCTCGCCTGGCCCAAGAAGGCCTGAGCCGGGCTCAGGCCGTTGAGAGTTGAAAATTGAAGGTCGAGAGATGGATCCCCCGCCGGTCCCACCCACCGACGGCAAGCGGTGATCGGAATTCCCTCCGATTCAGTGCCCATCAGCGAAAATCAGTGGTTCCCCGTCCCGTCCGGTGCGGACCCACTATCCGCTTGAGCGCCGCCGCCCCCCGCGGCTTGCTCGCGCCGCCATGTCGCATCCCGGCCCATCACCCGCTCCGGCGCCGCACCGGGTCTTGGTCGTCGAGGACCATCCTGCCGTCATGGAAGGCTTGGCCGGATTGCTCGAACGCCAGGGCAACTGCACCGTCGTCGGGCGCGCCGCGACCCCGGCCGAAACCTTGGTTTTGGCGGAAACCACCGCCCCCGAAATCATCGTGCTCGATCTCATGCTGGGTGCCGCGGACGGACTCGCGTTGATCAAAGACCTGCGCACCCGCAGCCCCGGCACGCGCATTCTCGTCTTCACCTTGCAGTCCGAGGAGATCTACGCGGAGCGCTGCCTCCGCGCCGGCGCCAGCGGCTACGTGATGAAGAAGGAACCCGTGGCCGAACTCTACGCCGCGATCCGCACCCTCGTCGCGGGCAACCTGCGCTTCAGCCCCCGCGTCGTGGAAGCGGTGATGGCCGCCGCCCTCGGCCGCCCCCGCGCCGCCCCCGGCCACGCCGTGACGCAATTGAGCGACCGCGAACTGCAGGTTTTCCGCCTCACCGGCCTCGCCGTGGCGACCAAGGAAATCGCCGCCCAACTCGGCGTCAGCGTGAAGACCGTCGAAGCCCATCGCGAAAACATCAAAAACAAGCTCGGCCTGCCCAACCACGCCGCGCTCACCGCCCGCGCCGCCGCGTGGTTGCGCGACACCGCCGAAGCCTGACCGGCCCGTAGCACGGCGCTTCAGCCCGTGCCATTCCCCATCCCTCCGGGCCGCGCCCCGTAGCACGGCGCTTCAGCCCGTGCCATTCCCCATCCCTCCGGGCCGCGCCCCAAAAGGCGCGGCCTCTTTCTTGCCCCACCCCCTCTCCCCTCCTCCACCTCCGCCCCGCCTCCACCCGTGCCCTCCGTGCCCTCCGTGGTTCAACACGAACGACCTCAGACCTTCGGCCGCCCGCCGCCCCGTGCCCCAAGCTTGGCCCATCGGGGCCGCCCCTATCCCCAAAATCCGGCCGGTCCCCCGATGGCCCGCGACTACCTCGCTGTTAGACTGCCGAGATGAACCCACCCCTGCCGCAGCGCCTCCTGCGCGCCGTCGTTTTGCTCGCGCTCTGCGCCGTTGTTTCCCTGCTCGCCGGTTTGGCCGCCGTGGGACTGCTCAATCCGTTCACGGAGGACGACCAGCACTTCCGACGCGTCGTGTGGGCTATGCTGCTGGTCGTACTGGGGCTTCCGACCCTGATCATCTGGCTGGCCTTCCGGTTGCGCCTCCGATCGTGGTGGTGGTTGGGCGGCGGCTGGCTGGCCGTGCTGCCGGTATTGGTCTACCTCGCCGTGGACGATCCCGTCGTCCGCCGGCCGATCACGTTCGCTGAACTGGCCCCCGCGTTTCCCGGCGCCGAGCAAAGCTACGCCGTGCTGATGCGCTTTGCCGTGGGCACGGCCGCGACCAAAGCCTTCAAGTTGGCCGCCTTTGCCCCGCCGAAGGAAGCCGATCAGTTGTCCGCCTACGCCTTGGAAAAACGGGAGCGAATCGAACGCACCTGGGAAGAACTCGCGTCCGTGCGGCAGTGGTACGGCGAGTTGAGCGCCTTTGACCGGATCGGCGATCTGGGCAACGAAACCGGCACGACCCCGGCTCCGGCCTATGCCCCGCATCGCGTCCTGGCCCAGACCGCGCAACTGAAGGCCTTGTTGCTGGCGCTCGACGGACGCGGGGACGACGCCATTGCCCTGCTGCTGCCGGTGCTCGACGTCGGCTGGAAGCTGCAGGTCAACTCCCGTTCCGTGGCGCGCCTGCAGATCGGTTTCACGGTTCGCCGCATGGCGCTCGAGGCGGCGGAGTTCACGCTGGCGCGCACGCCGGTGTCGCCCGCGCTGCGCAACCGGTTGGCCGCCGTACTGGGTCCTACCGGGGGTGCGGCCGGCGCCCGTCGCCTGATCGCCATCGAATATGTCTTCTGGGCCGCAGGCAGCATGAACTCGACGCTGCAGCCCAGTGGGACAGTGCCGACGGTGGTGCGGTATCCGCTTCGGGTGGTGCAAGTGCTGATCTACAACCCCAACCGCACCATCAACGAAGTCGGCGACGTGATGGCCGAGTTCCAGGATCTCGCCGCCCGCCGTCGAACGCTCCGGCCGTTGCAGGAGGGAGTTAGGGGCAGCGGCATCCTGCGGATGAAAAACCTCGGCGGCCAGATCGCGATCCACTCGGGTATGCCGTCGTATCAATCGGTCTTGGACAGCTACTGGCGCACCGAAGACCGGCTCGCGGCGGTCCGCGCCCGCTTGGCGCAACTCTAGCCTCGATCCGGTCGGCGAGGGTTTCTGCGCGACCTCGCCGACCGGCCTTGTTTGTTTCCCCCCATGGCCCCGGCCGATCTCATCGCCTTGTTCACCGCCGCCGGCTGGTTTGCGGCCGCGACCTTTGTGGCGGTGTTGGCCGGCGGCCCGGGTGCGCTCCCCGGCCGCACCGCCGGCTGGCTCCTCGCCTGCGCCCTGCTGCGGGCCATCGCCACCGCCGTCCCCGATCTCGACGGCACCCTCCGCCACGTGCTGGCCTTGTTCGCCGCGGTCGCCTGGTGGGAAAGCACCCGGCAACTGCAGCCGGTCTCCGGCCGCGCATCGGCCCTTTGGTGGCTCGTCCCGCTCGAGATCGTCACGCTGCTGGCCGCGGTCGAGCTCGGCCGCGCGGGCGAGGAACGACCAGATTGGTTCTGGGCCATCGACGCCCTCGTCCACGTCGCACCCGCCGCCCTCGCGGTCGGCGGCCTGCGCTGGTGGTGGCGGGCCTTGCCCGGCGCCGGCCCCGGGCGCGTGGCCGGCGCCGGCTTCGCCTTGGCCTGCGCCCTGCCTGCCGCCGTCGACGGAATCCGCTGGTTCGAATTGCCGTTCGCTTGGGTCAGCGTCGCCGGCCTTGGGGCCGCGGCCCTCGCCCTTCCGACCGCGCGCACCCGTGCCGCCGTCCTCTGTCTCGGCGGCGCCGGCGCACTCTTGGCCGCAACTCCTTTTGCCGCCACCGTCGCGGCCGAACGCGCCGACGCCGCCGTCCAATCCGAACTCGTCGAAACGGCCCGGCGCGCGGCCGCCGGGCTGGCGTCGTCGCGCCTGGCCTTGCTCGAAAGCGGCAACCCTGCGGCCCCGGAGGTCGGGCGAAACCTCGTGCGGGCCGCCGCGGACCTGCGGGCGGCCGATTCCGCGGTGCGCTCGGCCGTGCTGTGGCGGCCGGCCGGAACCGGGACGGAGCGGATCGAGGAGACGGGCGTCTTCGTCCCCTGGCGCCCGGCCGCGCCGGAGGAAATCCGCGCCGAAGTCGGCGGCCAAGCCTTCCTGCTCATGGCCGACGGCACCGCCGCGGCCGGCGCACTGGTCGCGCATGCTCCGTTGCGCGCCACGCGGTTCGAATCGCCCGCCATCTGGCTCGCGCTGGAATTTCCCGCCGTGCTGCGCACCAGCCGCGTCGCCGCGGCGCGGCGCACCGCCACCACCGGATTCGCTTTGCTCGCCGCGATCGCGGCCGCCGTCTTCGTGCTGGTCGCGCGCCAGGCCCGCGAGGCCGAGCAGCACGGGGATCTCGCGCGCGCCCGCGCCGCCGACCGAGCCAAAACCGAGTTCCTCGCCTTCCTCGGCCACGAACTGCGCACCCCACTCCAGGTCATTTTGGGCCGAGCCGAACAGGTCGCCCACGACCACACCGTCGCCCGCGAAAACGCCGCCGCCGCCATCACGACCCAGGGCCGGCTCATGCTGCGGCTTGTGAACGACCTGCTCGACCTCGGCACTCTCGAAGCCGGCCGGCTGGAACTCCGACCGGAGCCGGTCCCGCTCCGCCGGCTCGCCGCCGCGGCGCTCGACGCCGTCGCGCCCGCCGCGGCCCACCGCGGCCTCGCCTGCACTGTGCAGCTGGGTAACGACTTGCCGGATACGGTGTGGGCCGACGAACCGCGCGTGCTGCAGATCCTCGGCAATCTGCTCGGCAACGCCGTGAAATACACCCTCGCCGGCCGCGTGGAACTCCACGTCGACGCCGTGGCCGCGCCCCCGGCCGGCCCCGCCCGCATCCGGTTCCGGGTCCTCGACACCGGCATCGGCCTGCCCGCGGACAAGATCGGCCGGCTGTTCACGTTGTTCGCCCGGCTCGACACCGGCACCACCTTCACCCGCGAGGGCACCGGCGTCGGCCTCGCGCTGGTCCGCCGCCTGGCCGAGGCCATGGGCGGCACCGTGGCCGCCGCCAACCG
>NEUS01000128.1 GCA_002288455.1 Opitutia bacterium Tous-C1TDCM | reverse complement strand
TGCCCCCGCGCGAGGCCCGCCTCGGGCTCCGCGTCGACCGGCTGTTCGCCATCGCCTACCCCGAACGCACGAGCGGCCTCGCCACGGTCGTCGCGACCGCTCCCCATCTCCGCGACCTCCGCGGCCAACGCGTTTACTTCTCGCTCACGCTGCCCGCCGGCACCGCGCCGCCGATCCGCTCCGCCACCCTCGCCGCCATCGGCGTGCTCGCGTCGCTGCCCCCCGCGCCGCCGGCGGACACCTTCGAAGGCTACCTCGCCACCGCCGGCATCAACTTCCGTTTCTCGCGCGGCCGCCTGCTGGCCACGACGGATCCGGGGTCCGCCTACCAACAGTTCTGCGCCGCCGCCGCGGCCGCGTTCCACCGCTGGCTCGGCCTCGGCATCGCCGAAAAACGTCCGGCCCTCGCCGCCCTCCTCCGCGCCATGATGCTCGGGCAAACCCACGAGTTGAGCGACGAACAGCACGGTCTCTTCATGCAGAGCGGGACCATGCACCTCTTCGCCATCAGCGGCCTCAACATCGGCGTCGTCGCCGGCGCGTTGCAGGCGTTGATGCTTTTGCTCCGGCTGCCGGCGTGGCCGCGCTTCGCCCTCGGCACGGTGCTGCTCTGGCTCTTCGTCGACATCACGGGCGGCGCCCCGTCCGCCGTCCGCGCCTTCGTGATGGCGGTGTTCTTTCAGGCCGCCTTCGTGCTGCGCCGTCCGCGCAATTTGCTCGCCGCCCTCGCGGCCTCGGCGCTGCTCGTCCTGCTCGCCGCTCCGCTCCAGGTCTTCGGCGCCAGTTTTCTCATGAGCTACGGCATCGTCGCCGCGTTGCTGCTGCTCGGCCTGCCGCTGGGCGAGGCGTGGCTCAAATTCTGGACGCCGTGGCGCGCCCTCCCCGTCGCCGCGTGGCATCGCGTTCATCACGCCGTCGCCGCCGGCTGGCGGTTTCTCGCCTCGGCCCTCGCCGTCGGTCTCGCCACCTCGCTCGTGAGCATTCTGACCGGCCTGCAATACTTCGGCCTGCTCACGCCCGGCGGTCTGGTCGCCAATCTGCTCCTCATCCCCGCGGCCATGGCGGTGACGCTCGCCGGTTTCGCCAGCCTCGCCTGCGGGCTCGTCGGCTTCGAATCCGGCGCCGTCCTCGCCAACCATGCCGGCGCCCTCGTCCTGCTCGTGATCGAAAGCGCCGTCCGCCTCGGCGTCGCGGTGCCGGGCGCTTTCTTCGCCGCGCGCTTTGCCGCACCGTGGGTCGGGCCGGTCGCGTTGGCCGCGTTGCTGCTCGCCTTGGTCCTCGGCTACGCGGGCAATTGGGAAAAACGCGTCGGCGGCTGGTGGCCGCCGTTTGCCGTCGTCGCCGTCACGCTAATCGGCGGCGTGAACTACGGGGCGGTTTCCTGAAGTCCGTTTTTTCCGTGGCCTCCGCCGCGGTGCCCGGCACGCTTCGCCGCATGAAGAGCGCCTACGAACTCGCCATGGAACGCCTCGCCAAGTCGGACCCCTCGTCCGGCCCGCTCACGCCGGCCCAGAAAGGCCGCCTCGCCGAGATCGACCGCGTCTACAAAGGCAAATGGGCGGAGCGCGAAATCTTCCTCAAGAAGCAACTCGACGAAGCCCTCGCCGATCAGAAATTCGAGGAAGCGGAAAAGGTCCGCCAACAGCTCGGCAGCGAGCGCGCCCGCCTCGACGAGGAACGCGAAGCCGAAAAAGAACGCATCCGCCGCGCCCGCTGAGCCGGGAGCCGGCTATAGCCGGCAGTTGAGAGTTGAGGGTTGAGAGTTGAGAGACCGAGCCGCACCGAGCTCGGCTCGCGGGACGTAAAGCCCATCGAGCCCGCGCCGATTCCCTTCCCTTCCTGTCCATCCTCATCCCGCTTCCTGTCATTCCTGTCCTTCGCCTTGGTTCCGGCGAATTGCCGATCTTCAATCCGCGAATTCGAAATCGGCAATCAGCTGGTGATGGTCGCTCGCCGGCGTCGGCCGCACCTCGTGGCCGACGCAACGCAGCGGGGCGTTGTGGAAAATATGGTCGAGCACGTAGGGCCGCCGGCGCCACGTGATCTCGGTCTGCTGCACCGTCGCGAATCCCAACGAGGCAAATTGCCCCACCAGCGACTCGTGGTGCCGCACATTGAAGTCGCCGGTGAGGATCGTCGGTCCCTTTGCCGCGCGGATCTGCTCCGCCACCAGTTCCCGCTGGAACGGATTCGTCGTGCTGCTCGCCCCGAGCATGAAGAACGCGAGCAGATGCGTGTTCAGCAACTGCACTTCCCGCCCGTGGACCGTCGTCTTCGCGCCGATCAGCAACCGGTCCGTCGGCGTCGTCTTCTTGCCGAAGAAATCGAATTCGATCGGCGGCGACGGCAGGACCAGCCGCATCGCGTCCCGCAACGGCGTCCGCGAAAAAATCGCCAGCCCGATCCCGAAGGGCAATTCGCGCGGATCGGCTTTCGGGTAACTGAACCAGCTGTCGTAGCCCGCGAGCTCCGCCTTGAGCCGCGTATAGTTCGGCGGCGGCTGGAACTGCACGCCGCCCGGCATCGCCTGCTCGACTTCCTGCAACAGGATGATGTCCGCATCGTGCCGCTTGATCTCCGCCAAGGTCGTCTCCAGCCGGATCGGCGCGCGGTCCGGGTACGTGTCGTCCCAGATCTGCCCGAACTGCATGTTGAACTGGAGGACGCGGAAGCGGTTCATCGGGCGGGAGCCTGCGGCCTCACAACCCCGGCCGCCCGCTCGCGGCGGGCGTGATGGCGGCGCCGGTCGTGACGGCGGCGGTCTCGGCCGGATTCTTCCGGAAAACGAAGCGGTTGACCTTGGCCGCGGTCGCGCGATCCGCCGCGGGGAACCGCGCCATGTTGCTCGCGCTCGCGGCCGCCAGGCTGTCCTGATACTTGGATACGCGCGGCGGGACGTTGGTGTCGGCCGCCGTCGACATGCCGGCCGGCCGATGGTTGAAGCCGCTCCGCGGCGGCGGCGTCACGAGCCGTTTCTCGACCGTTTCCTTGTCCCGCACGTCCTTCGGGTGCGTTTCCGAAATCTCCACGGCGGCCCGGCGCTCCCCCAGATTCGAGGTCTTCCGGTCCAAGATTTCCGGGGTCACTCTGCGGTCCTGCAATCCCGCCGCCGGCTCGGGTGTCCGCACCCCGGGCTTCACGGCCGCACCAGCCGCGAACGGCGCATTGCGCTGCGCCGGATCCACGGCCGCCGTCGCGCTTGCCGCCCGCAGCGGGCCCGCCCAAGCGACCCCCCACGCAACGACGATGACGCCGACCGGCTTCATGGCAAAACGCACACGGGGAAGAAGGCCGCCGGGCGACTTTGCGGCAACGCAAATATGGGTCATCTACGGCGGGTTCACTCCGGCTCCGCCGTACCCTCGACGACCCAATCGCGGGCTTCCGGCACCTGCGCCGTGAACTGCCGCAACGCCGCGCCCAAGTGCTCGGCATAGCGGTAATGCGCGCCCATGCCGGTGCGCAGTTCGGCTTCGTAGATGAACTTGTCCGCCTGCGTGCAGTGCTCGAACGGCGTCTGCGCCCCGAGCAACAGCGAGTACACGTAAGCCGCCGAGCCCCGCGCCATCAGCTCGCGCGTGAGCTCGAGTTGGTCCTGCAGCAACGCCGCATGCGCCGCGCGGTCGATCTCCGGCGGCAGGTAGAATCCCGCCTGGATGAAGGGCGTGTAACGATGTCCCGTGCGGTGGCGGTTCAGGTCGCGCAGCTCCGCCACCGCCATGTTGTTCCAGGCGAAACTCACGCGCATGCGCCGCGTCGCCGTGCCCTGCTGGCCGTAACGGTTGGCGCGGTGCCGCAGCGCCTCGGCCACGGGTTGCGTTTCCGGCAACCACGGCGGCGTCGCGCGATCGACGTGCACCCAGACTTCGTCCGCCAGCGGCGCGGACGACAGGCGCGCTTGGCCGAGCGCCAGCGACACCGCCAATTCCTGGTTCGCCTGCTCGATGAAGGAGGGTTCCGCGACACTGTGCCGCATCAGGCGCGGCGACTGTTTCAGCAATTCTTCGCGGATCAGTTTAGCCGCCGCCTTGGCTTCCGGATGCGGCAGCGAATCGAGATGCTTCACCGTCGTCGCCCACATGCGCGAGGTCTGCACGAGGCCGAGATTGGTCCGCGTCGCGAGCGGGATGAAGTAGCGCGCCCGGTCGAGCGCGTAGTTCTTCCGCAACCGCGTCACGACGGCCGGCTTGGCGTCGGCCGGCAGCCGCACGCGGCCGGGCTCCGCCGTCGCCAACGCATCGAGCCGCGCGTACTCCGCATGGTAGGCGGCGAAGGAACGCGCGAGCACGTCGCGCCAACGCGGCGCGAGGTCGGCGGGGATGCCGAGTTCCTCCGCGGTCGGGACGTTCGCGGCGTCCATCGTGATGTAGCGCGTGCTCGACTCCTGGCCGTCGGCCATCGTCGCGATCTCGAATATTTTGTACGCGAGCCACATCGACACGTCGTCGAGCGCCACCGCGAGACCGCCCGTGAGGCCACCGATCGAAGCATGGCCGTAGTCGACAAACTTCAGGATGCGGTCGATCGACGCATCGGGATTCGCCAGGTCCACCTTCGCGAGAATCGCGGCCAAGCCTTCGTTGCTGCGCGAGTAGCGCGCGAGCACCGAGGCCAGCAACTCCGGCGTGACCTTCGGGCAATCGGCGGCGGTGGGCGGCGGGACGAGGGCGAGTCCGGTGATTCTCATGCGCGACCCCATGGCCGCAAAGTGCAGCCTCCGGTGCAAGACGCCAAAGGCCGGACCCCGAAGAATCCGGCCGACCCGTCAACCGCGGCTCACTTCAGCGCGAGGAACTGGCCGAACGGTCCCTGGTAGAAACCGAAGAACACCGAAGCCAACGCGAGGAAGCCGAGCGCGCAGCCCGTGACCCAGGTGACCGGCGTGCGGGCCGGGCGCGTCGGCGCACCGTCCGCCGGCGGCGTCCACGTTTCGAAGAAGGCCGCCTTGATCCAACCGAAGTAATAGAAAATCGAAACTACGACACCGGCCGCCGCGATCGCCAAAAGCCAACGCGCGCCGGACTGGTACGCCGCCACGAAGACGAGGAATTTGCCCATGAAGCCGGCCAACGGAGGAATGCCCGCCAGCGAACCCAGCCCGACCGCCAGCACGCCCGCGAGGAAGGGGCTCTCCTTCGCCAAACCCGCGTAATGGTCGAGGTCTTGGTCGGAGTCGTCGGGGCCGGCGAGATGCGTCATCACGCCGAAGACCGCGAACGAGGCGATCAGGTAGGCGAAGAGGTAGAAATAGATCGCGTTGGTCGCGAGCACCGACGTCGCGGAAGCCACGACGCCCAGCAACAAAAAGCCTGCGTGGGAAACACCGGAAAGGCCGATCAGGCGCTTCACGTTGTGCTGCGTCAGCGCCGCAAGATTGCCGAAGATGATCGTCGCCGCCGCCATCACGGTCAGCACCGGCGTCGTCAGCGCTTGGTACGAGGCAAAGACGCCGTCCTTGCCGCACAGCGCCATCAGCACCGCGAAGCCCGCCGCCTTCGAAGCCACGGCGAGAAACGCGGTCACGGGCGTCGGCGCTCCCTGGTAAACGTCCGGCACCCAGATCTGGAACGGGAACGCGCCGATCTTGAAACCGACGCCGACGAGCACGAGGACGATGCCGAGGCCGGCGACAAAGTTGTCGCGATTGCCTTCGAGGAAACGCGTCAGCTCGGGGTAGTACATCGCGTTGTCGGAATGCGCCGGCAGGGCCGGATTTCCCGCCACGCCGTAGAGCAGCACGATGCCGAAGAGCAAAATCCCGGAACTCAAAGCTCCCATCAGGAGGTACTTCAGGCCGGCCTCGAGCGAAGCCGTGCTCGTGCGGTGGTAGCTCACAAGAATGTAGAGGCCGATCGTCAGGGTCTCGAGGACGACGAAGAGCATCAGCAGGTGGTTGCTCTGCGCCAACAGCATCATCGCCGCGGTTACGACGAGGACGATGTGGTAGAATTCGATCTTCGGCATCGGCTGCCGGGCGAGCGTCAGCCGGCCCAATTGGCAAACGAGCAGCGCGCAAATCATGAAGAACGCGCGCATCATCTGGCCCTGGTGCGTATGGTGGATCAGGCCGTTGAACGTTTCCGCCCCGATCAGGCTGCTGTTCCAGTTGATGAAAAGTCCGATCAGGGTGCCGAGCAGGCCGGCGGAGGCCACATCGGGAATGACGACGTGGTGCTTCTTCGGCAGCACGATCTCCAGCACGAGGAGCAGGAGCGCGAGTCCGGCCAGCATCAGCTCCGGGAAAAGGGCGCTCCAGAGATTGTCCGCGGCGGCGAGTTTGACAGCTTCGAGATTCATCCGGATTCCGAATTACTTGGTGGCCACCTGGGTCTTGGCGGTGAGCGCCGCGTCGATCGGCGTGGAGAACGATTTCGGCCAGAAGCCGACGAAGAGCAGCGCCACGAGCAGAATCAGGGCGGGCAATTTCTCCGCCCAGCGCAGGTCCGCCGGCGGATGCTGGGCGGCGACCTTGGCCATGCGTTCCGTCGCCGGGCCGAAGAACACGGCCGCCGACGCGCGCAACCCGTAGATCGCCGAAATCACGACGCCCGCGACGGCGAGCACGGTGACCGGCACCGAGAATTTCCAGAGCGCGACGAAGATCGTCAGCTCACCCCAGAAATTCGCGAAGCCCGGCAGACCGATGCTCGCGAAGGTCGCCGCCACGAAGAACGCGGCCAGCACCGGCGCCTGCTGCGCCAGGCCGCCCATCTCGTCGAGGGAGAAGGTGTGCGTGCGATGGTGGATACAGGTCGAAAGGAGGAAGAGCAACGCGACCGACAGGCCGTGCGCCACCATCATCAGCACCACGCCGCCGACGCCGAGCGTCGAGCCGGCCGCGATGCCGAGAAAGGCGTAGCCCATGTGCATCACGGAGCTGTAACCGATCATCTGCTTCAGATCGCGCTGCGCGATCGTCACGAAGCCGACGATGAGCACGTTGCCGATCACCGCGAGCCAGGCCAGCGGATGCGCCCAGTGGAGGGCGCCGGCGGGCAGCAGCGGCAGGCCGACTTGGATCAGGCCGTAGAGGCCGAACTTCTTGAGCACGCCGGCGTGCAACATGGCGTTGGAGCTCGGCGCCGCGCCGTAACCGAGCGGCGCCCACGTGTGCAGGGGCCAAAGGGAAACCAGCACGCCGAAACCGAGGAGCAGGAGGCCGAAGATGTTTTGCTGCACCGCGGCCTCGAGCGGCACGCGGGCGAGGTGCGCCTTGATCGCGATCAGGTCGAAGGAATTAGCGCCGCTCTTCACGTAGAGGGCGATCAGGCCGATCAACGAGACCATCGCGCCGGCGGTGAGATAGATCGTCATCTTCATCGCCGCATAGCTGCGGTCGCGACCGCCCCAAACGCCGACCATGATGAAGGTCGGGATCAGCGCGAGTTCGTGGAAGAAGTAGAGGAAGAAGACATCGACGCTGGCGAACACACCCATCAGGCCGCCCTGCATGATCAGGAGCAGCATCAGGTAAATCTTGAGCCGCTCCGCCTGCGATTGGATGGCGTAGAGCCCGGCCGCGAAACCGACGATGCCCGCCATCGCGAAGAGCGGCATCGAAATGCCGTTGAGGCCGAGTTTCAGGCTGATGCCGAGGCCGTCCAAGCCGGTCGAATACCGCGTGAGGAACGCGTAGCCGTCCTGCTGCGGCACCCCGGAGAAGTGCCACCACGTGTGCAGCGCCATCAGCAACGGCACCGCGAAGGCACCGTAGGCGAGGGTCACGGACCAGCGCTTCGGCAGGCCGAGCGCGATGAGCAGCGCCAGCGCCAGCGGGGCGGCGATGGCAATCAGCAGAGGATCGAAAGGCAGGTTGCTCATCGCGTCAGAATTTCAACACCCCGGCCGCCACCGCCCAGAGCGCGGCGACACCGAAAAGGAACCAGTAGGCGTAGGCGTTGGCATTGCCCACATGGAGGGCCCGCGCCCCAAGCCCGAACAGACCGACGAGGCCGGCCACGCCGCGCAAAATGAGGCCGGCGAGCACGATCTGGTCGAGGAAGTTCAGCACCATCGCGAAACGCTGCTGCACCTTCGCGACGTAGTAGCCGTAAATGCGGTCGAACGAAGCCCACAGCGCGCGCAGCGCGCCGAACAGGCCCGGCGCCTTTTCCGCCAGCGCATCCGTCGCCGCCGGCTTGTAGATCATGAACGCGAGCCCGGCGCCGATCGCCAGCACCGCGAGCGAAACGCCGAGGATCAAGGTGTGGTCCGCGCCGTGCGGATGGGCCACGAGGCCGTAGATGCCGTCGAAGGCCCCGCGGGCGACCGTCGAGTAGAACCAACCGTAGCCGCCGATCACGGACAGCACCGCGAGGACGACGAGCGGGGCCGTGAGCGAGAGCCCCCCTTCGTGGGCATGCGCCGCGGATTCGCTGCGGGGCGTGCCGCGGAAAACCAAGATCCAGAGCCGGATCATGTAGAACGACGTGAGGATCGCCGTCAGGCCGAGCAGGCCGAACACGCCTTTGTGATTCGTGTAGGCGAGGTAGAGGATCGCGTCCTTCGAGAAGAAACCGGACAGGAACGGCGTCCCGACAATCGCCAGCACGCCGATCGTGAAGGTCGCGAAGGTCAGCGGCATCTTGGCGCCGAGGCCGCCCATCTTGAAGATGTCCTGCTCGTGGTGGCAGCCGTGGATCACGGAACCGGAGCCGAGGAACATGAGCGCCTTGAAAAACGCGTGCGTCGTCAGGTGGAACATCGCCGCGCCGACGCCGGCCGCGATCAGGTGCGTGTGGGCGTCGGCCCCCGTGCCGTGCACTTCCTTGATCGAGCCGAGGCCGAAGGCCGCGACCATGTAGCCGAGTTGGGAAAGCGTGGAGTAAGCGAGGACCTTCTTGATGTCGCTCTGGATGATCGCGCAGAGCGCGGCGTAGAGCGCGGTCGCGGTGCCGACCCACATGATCACGGTCAGCGCATCGGGCACCATGAGGACGTTGATCCGGCAAAGCATGTAAATACCGGCGGCGACCATCGTCGCGGCGTGGATGAGCGCGGACACCGGCGTCGGGCCTTCCATCGCGTCCGGCAACCACACGTGCAGGGGCAGCTGGGCCGACTTGCCGACCGCGCCGCAGAAGAGCAGCAGCGGAATGCCGGCGGCCACGGCGGCGCCGCCGTCGACCAGCTTGGCAAGGGCGTCGAGGTTGGTCGTGCCGAATTGCGCCTGGCACCAGACGATGCCGAGGAGGAAACCGAAATCGCCGACGCGGTTGGCGATGAATGCCTTCTTCGAGGCATCGGCCGCGCTCTGCTTGTGCAGGTAGTGGTTGATGAGCAACCAGGAGCTGAAACCGACGAGCTCCCAGAAGATGAACATCATGAAAAGATTGTCGGCAAACACGATGCCGAGCATCGAAAACATGAAGATCGAGAGGCCGCCGAAGTAGCGCGCGCGGGCCGCGTCGTCGTGCATGTAGCCGAGGGAAAACACGTGCACGCAGAGGCCGACGACGCCGACGATCGTCAGCATCAGCGCGGCGAGGTCGTCGAACTTCACACCGATCGACAGGGCGAAATCACCGAGCCGAAGGAACTCCACGCTCGCGGGAAAATCGCGGTGGCCGCCGAAGGCCAAAATCCCGGCGCCGGCCGCGATGCCGACCGCGGCGAGCACCGAGACCAGCGAGGCCGCGGCGCCGGCCCGCCGGAGGAAGAGCGCGATCACCGCCGCCGACACAAGCGGCAGCAGGAGCACGGAGAAAACGAGTTGGGCGGACGTCATCGGCTTCAGTTCTTCAGCGTGTTCAACTGGTCGAGCTGGATCGTCTGCCGCTTGCGGAACAGCGCGACGATGATGGCGAGGCCCACGGCGACTTCGGCCGCGGCCACGGTCAGGATGAAGAAAACGAAAACGTTGCCGTCCATCGTGCCGTTGTAGCGGGAGAACGCGACCAGGGCCAAGGTCGACGCCACGAGCATCAGCTCGAGGCACATGAACACGACGAGCGTGTTGCGGCGGATCAGCACGCCGATGAGACCGATCGCGAAGAGCAGCACGGCGACGGCGAGGTAGGCGTTGAGCGTGGGCGCGATCATTTGATGTCCTCCAGGCCGTCGAAGCGTTTGCTCAGCACGATCACGCCGAGCATCGCGATCAGCAGCAGGAAACCGAGGATCTGCACGGGCAGGAGGTACGTGGTGAAAAGCTGATACGCGTAGAGTTTGAGCGAGGCGCCGACGGCGGGCGCGGTGCCGATCGCGGGCTCCGGCAATTTGCCCTGGGCGACGAAGGACACCACGCCGAGCCCGACCAGACCGACGGCCAAAACGCGCGCGGCGATCGGCAGCTTGTGCAGCGTGGGCCGGGCGTCGCCCTTGGTGTCGAGCAGCATGACGATGAAGAGGAACAGCGCGACGATCGCGCCCGCGTAAACGAGCAGGAGCAGGAAGGCCAGGAGGTAGGCCTGCAGGCCGACGAAGAGTCCGGCCACGCCGACGAGCGAGAGCAGCAGGCACATCGAGGCGTTCACGGCGTTGCGGTTCACCACGACACCGGCGGCGGTGACGAGGGTGAAGATCGCGAGGACGTTGAAGAGAAAGGTACCCATGTGGGGAAAGCGGTCGCGCGGCGCGGGAACTCAGTGCCGGTCGTTGCCGTGGGTTTCGGCGGACTTCTTCTTGTCCCACTTGAAATGCTCGTCGGGCAAGGTGCCGCCGAGTTCGTAGAGCCGGGCCTTGTTGTTGACCATTTCCTCGCGGGTGTAGCCGGTCATCGAAAACTGGTTCTGCAGCCAGATCGCCTCCTCGGGGCAGACCTCCTGGCACATGCCGCAATAGATGCAGCGCAGCATGTCGATCTCGAATTCCTTGGGCGCCTTTTCGACATGCTCGGCGGGCGCGCCGGCGGGAATTTCACCGGGCGTGATGCGGATCGCCTTCGGCGGGCAGACGAATTCGCAGAGCTGGCAGGAAACGCATTTCTCGCGGCCGTTCGGATCCTTCACCAGGGTCGGCACACCGCGGTAGCCGGGCGGGATCGCCGGGCGCTGCTCGGGATACTCGAGCGTCTCCTTCGGCTTCACGAGGTGCCGCCACGTCGTCTTCAGGCCGGAGAGAATCTGCGGGACGTAGGTGCGCTCGGCGAAGGTGAGCGGTTTGCGTTCGAGAGGGACGATGGCCATGGCGGGTGAGCGGCTAAACGCGAAGGCGCGAAGAATCGCGAAGGTTCGCAAAGGCGTTGCTCGGCGAATCTTTGCGGGTCTTGGCCCCTTTGCGTTTCGTCCGGTTCATTTCTGGATGATCGCGATCGCGATCGCGTAGAAGATCAGGTTGGCGATGGAGAGCGGCAGGAGTTTCTTCCAGCCGATTTCCATGACTTGGTCGTAGCGGAAACGCGGGACGGTCCAGCGCACCCACATGAAGAAGAAGACCAGCGCGAGCACCTTGACGAGGAAGACCCCGATGGAAATGACGCCGACGGCGAGCGGGTGCGCCAGCAGCGGCGAAAGTTGGCCCAGCCAGCCGGCCAGATCCGCCAGCGAGACCCACGGCAACGGATTCCAACCGCCGAGGAACAGCAGCGTGAACACCGTGGAACCGATCACCATGTGCGCGTACTCCGCGACGAAGAAGAGGCCCCACTTGAACGCGCCGTACTCGGTGTGGAAACCGCCGACGAGATCGGCTTCGGATTCCGGCATGTCGAAGGGCTGGCGGTTGGTTTCGGCGAACAGCGAGGTCAGGAAAATGAAGGCCGAGACCGGCATGATGAACACGAACCACATGCCGCCGAGGAAACCGGGTTGGCTTTGGAACTCGACGACGCGGCCGAGGCCGAGCGTGGCTTCGCGGCCGGGTTCGTTGACCCAGAGGAAAAGCGGAATGACGGACAGCGTCATCGAAAGCTCATACGAGATCAGCTGCGCGGAGGCGCGCACGCCGCCCAGGAACGGGTACTTCGAGTTCGAGGCCCAGCCGGCCAAAATCAGTGAGTACACGCCAAGCGAAGAGACCGCAAAGACCGCGAGCAGGCCGATGTCGACGTTGGCCAGCGCGATCGGGATCACCTTGCCGGCCGTATCGAGGTAGGCGCCGAACGGCACCGCGGTCACGGTCGTCAGCGCCGGGATCATCGCGACGATCGGCGCGAGGATGAAGTAGAACTTGTTCACGTGCCCCGGCAGCGCGTCTTCCTTGAAGAGCATTTTGCCGCCGTCGGCCATGACGTGGAAGATGCCGAGGCGCTGGAGGAACGGGCCGATCACCGGGATCCAGGAAACCCAGGGCACGACGGCGCGGTTGGGACCGGGTCGGCCTTGGATCCAGGCGGACACCTTGCGTTCGGCCATCGAGCAGGCGCCGCCGATCGGGAAGATGACCATAATCACCGCGAGCCCCTTGAGGACGCCCTGCACCACCGGATGAAGATTCAGGTAGAAGTCGATCATCTCAGAAAAGCGTCAGGGCGAAGAACAGCGCGCCGAAGCCGGCGATGCCGGCCGCCGCCAGCCGCAGCTTCCGGTTTTCCTCCGCCAGCGCGGCCTGCTCGCGCAGTTGCGTCTTGGTGGGCGTAGCCGTTTTCGGCGCTTCGGGTTTGCGCAGCGTCAACGCGAAGAGCGCGGCGCCCATGAGGACAAAACCGATGCCGAGACCGTAGTAGGCGAGGTTGCGCATGGCGGTCGGGCTCAAGCGGTCGCGGCCGGAGCCGCGGGCTTGTAGTGCAGGGTCTCGCCCTCGACGAAGGGCAGGCCCGCGAAGGGCGTGGCGTCGAGCAGCAACCCGGTCTCGGGCAGATTGGCAAACGTCACGGTCCTCAACGCCGCGACTTCGTTTGCCAGCGCCGTCCACACGCCGCCGAGGTCGGCGGGCACGGCACCGGCGCCGACCGCTCCGGCCAGGCGCGACAGCACCGCGAGGTCGTCGGCGGCGCCGACGGGGCTGGGCACGGCTTTGAGGAATTTCTGGATCCGGAACTGCTGGTTCACGAACGCGCCGTTCTTCTCGAAGACGGTGAGCGTCGGGAAAACGACCTTGGCCGCGGCGCTGGTCGCGTTGGCGTGCGTGCCGAGATAGACGATCGCAACTTTCGCCAACTGCGCGGCACTGAGGCCGGCGGCGGCGAGATCTTCGCCGACGGACACGACGGCCTTGATTTTGCCGGCATCGATGGCGGCGGCGAGATCGGTCAGTTTGGCCGCGGGCAGTTTCGCGATCAGGCCGGTGACGAGGGCGCCGCGGACGTTGGGATTGCGGTCGGCAGAAACGAGGAGCTTGTCGCCCTCGCCCGT
>NEUS01000127.1 GCA_002288455.1 Opitutia bacterium Tous-C1TDCM | reverse complement strand
CGCCTTGAACGCCTCGTCATAGGGCCGGGGCTTCGCCCCGGCTTCCTTCTGCTGCTGCTGCTTTGTCATCGTTGAGTCCTTTGTTTGGCCTCAACCCGTGTCCGTCAAATCGGGGCAAGCTCAATATGGCGGTCAGTTTTCAGCTCTCAGCGATGAGCGATCGGCAGGCAGCGTTCCATTAAATCCGGCCTGGTCCCAGCGGCGCCGATTCCGTCCCAAGCTGATGGCTGATCGCTGACTGCTCTCAGCTTACGGCTTAAAGCTTAGAGCTTAGAGCTTACACCCTCACGCCGGATACAACGCGGCGACGATGCCGGTGGCGGCTTCGAGCTGGGCGCCGGGGACGAACACGATCAATTTCGAGCCGGCGGGATTGAACCCGAGCACGAGTTCGGAATCGCGCATGGGCCGGCCCAATTCGTGGTGGTCGGATTCGATCTCGAATTCGATGCCGGCGGCCTCGAGGGCGGGGGCGAGGCGTTTGAGTTCGGCCGGTTCGAAGGCGCCGAGCTCGTGGAGGAGGTTGTCTTCGTCGGCCATGGGCGCACTCAAAACGCAGCCGTGACTTCCTGCAAGTGACCCGGATCGAGAGTTTGGTCGCCGAGGGTCGTGCACTCGATCTCGTCGTTCTTGTAGAGGCGGTACGCGACCGGGGCGGTGGCGTCGTTGGTTTCCCAGCGCCATTTGCCGATGGAAACGAACTGGAGCGGCACGCCTTTTTCCCAACTCAGGCCCGGGCCTTCGCCGCGAATGAAGAGGCGGTTGCCGATCCCGATGTAGGCGGTCGCGATCAGGCGCGTCGCGCCGTCCGAGGTCAGCGGACTTTCCGGGGGCGGCACTTGGCTGGCGCTGTCGTCGAGGTCGAGGCCGAGGGCGGGTTCGTCGTCAGCGGCGACGGGGCGACCGCGGCCGCGTTTCGGCGCCGCCGGCGCCGGGGTGGGCTCGGGTTCAGGTTCAGACTGAGGTTCGGCTTCCGGTTCCGGTTCGGCGGCGAGGGCGGAAGTGGACGCAGGGGCTTCGGCCGACGTTGCGGTTTCGGGACTGGGTTCGGGTGCAGGCTCCGGGGCGGGCTCCGGCTCTTTCTCCGCTTCCAGCTCCGGCGGAAGTTCGGCGGCGGCCGCGGCGGCGACGCCCGGGGGCAAAGACCAATCCGGCTCCGCGTCCGGTTCCGGCGTGGGCGTGAGCATGGGCTCGGGTGAGGGAGCCGTCGGAGTTTCGGGCGCGATCTCCGCGGGCGGGGCAACGTCGGCCGGTGCGGCGGGTTCGGTCGCGGTTTCGCCAAACGGTTCGGCCGTGGCCGGCGCGATGGGCGCGATCTCGGGGATGGCGGCGGCTACGATCGGAGCCGGTTCCTCGGCCGGCGGCAGGGCGGCGGGCTCGGCTGCTGCCGGGGGCAACTCGACCACGGGCGGGGCGGGCGGCGCGATTTCGGCGGCCAGGAGCGAGGGAATGACTTCGGCGGCGGGGGCTTCCGGGACGGGAGCGACCGCGGGTTCCTCGCGCCGCGAACGGCGGGAACGCTTGGCGGTCGGCGGCGAGGCGGGAAGTGCGGGCGCGGCTTCGGTCGCGATCGCGGCCGGAGTTTCCGCGGCGGCGGCGGGCGCAGGGGTGAGGTCGGTGGCGAGTGCCGGCGCGGCGGGCTCGTCGAGGGCCGCGGGGGTCGCGGGCGGAGCGGCGGGCAGAGGCGCGGGCGGCGGGGGAAGTTCGGCGGCGCGGGCGGCGGCGGCTTCCAGCCGGGCGATGGGCGTGTCGAGGGCGGTGCCGATGGCGGCGAAACGGGTGGCGACGTCGCCCGCGACGCGGTCGACGAGGGCGCCGCTGGCACGGGCGAGGGCCGCTTCAAGGGCGGCGAGCGCCGCGGTTTGGGCGGCCTCGAGGGTGCGGGTGGATTCGGCGGTGACGGCGGCGAGATCGCGCGCCGCTTCGCTGCGGGCGGCGATGACGGCGGAGCCGAGACTGGCGGCGGCGGCGGCTTCGGCCTGGCGGATGGCGTCGGCGGTGGACGCCGAGAGGGTCTGGAGGGCGGCGGTGGCGGCGGCGAGGTGCTGTTGGACGCCCGCCTCGAGCTTGGCCCATTCGGCGGCGGACTTGGCGATGCGTTGGGAAACGGAATCGAGGCGCTCGCTTTCCGTGGTGCGCAACGCGAGCAGTTCGCGTTCGAGCTCTTCCTTGTCGGCATCGGCCGCGGCGGCGAGCTGCACCTGGAACTCGGCGATCTTTTCCTGGAGTTTCTGCGGCAGGCCCTCGGCCTGGCGGAGGCTGCGCTGGGCGAGTTCGCCGATCTCGTGGAGGCCGTTGGCGGCGATGCTGATCTGTTCGGCGGAGGCGGCGACGGTGCGGGAGAGGGCTTCGAGCGCGTGCTGGCGGTCGTCGAGGGTTTCGTTTTTGCGCCGCTCGAAGTGCATCACGATCGGCACGAGGCCGACGACGGCGCCGGCGAGCACGCAGGCGACGACGGACAGGATCGCGGTCTGCGACAGCGGGTGCGCGCTCTGGGCGGCGATGAAGGCCGCGGCGGCGAGCAGCGCGAGATCGGTCACGATGAAGATCCACAGCGGGATTTTCGGGGACGAGGCGGGGGAATTCATTGAAAGGGCGGCGGGAGAAAAACGGCGGCGCGGGCCGGCGTGCAGGGGTGGAATCTGCGGACGGGCCGGAGCTCGGACGGGCACGCCGGCGGCGGAAAGTTTGTGCGCTCCGCGTTGCCGCGGCTCAAGGGGAAAACGGCGCGGCGGCAAATCGGGGATTGTCGCGCGGGCCGGGCGGACGCACGGTGCGGGCGCGCGATGAACACCTCCTCATTTCTGCGCGTCGAGCGCGAAGGCCGCGACGGTTCCCGCCACTATGTGGTGCACACGCACGATCCGAAGTTCTCGCTGGAGCTGACGCCCGACGCCGCCGCGCCGGACAAGATCGGCCAAGGCGTGATCAAACGCATCGCCGTGCCCAACTCGTGGGCGGGCGACTACACCAAGTATTCGAAATACATCGGCGCCGCGCAGGAGTTTTTCGCCGCGTCGTTCCAAAAGCCCGAGCCGGGAACGGGCGGCGGCCGCGGACGCGGCTGACGCGGCAGAAAACCGGACTGCGGAAACCGGAGACCGGAGAGACGGAAAAGAAGAAAGACGAAAACCGGAGACAGGATCGACAGGACGGAGGGAGCGGAAAAACAGGATGGGGGAGGCGGAGCGGAGGGGAAAATCGGGAAATTGGGAAATTGGAAAATTGGAAAAATGGAAAAATGGAAAAATGGGAAACGGCGGAAGGCGGAAGGCGGAAGGCGGAAGGCGGAAGGCGGAAGGCGGAAGGCGGAAGGCGGAAGGCGGAAGATTCGGCGCCTAGTGCTTTTCGACTACGGCTTGAAGCCTGAAGCCGCTCATTCGTCCGGCCGCTGAAAGCCGACCGCTGATCGCTGACGGCTCAAAGCCGAAAGCTTTCGGCTTACCGCTTAGAGCTTAAAGCCGCTCTCCCCGCTGACAGCTGATCGCTGACCGCTGAAAGCTTCTACTCCCCCAACAAATTCCGCAGCGCGGCGAGGTACTTTTCGCGGGTGCGGGCGATGACGTCGGCGGGGAGGCTCGGGCCGGGGGGCTGCTGGTTCCAGTTGATCGCGAGGAGGTGGTCGCGGACGAACTGTTTGTCGTAGCTCGGCGGGGATTGGTCGGGGGCGTATTGGTCGGCGGGCCAGTAGCGGGAGGAGTCGGGAGTGAGGACTTCGTCGATGAGCCAGAGGCCGCCGGCGGCGTCGGTGCCGAATTCGAATTTCGTGTCGGCGAGGATCATGCCGGCGCGGCGGGCGCGGTCGTGGCCGAACTGATACAGCGCGAGGCTGGCGGCCTTGATTTCCGCGTAGCGGGCGGCGCCGACGAGGGCGATGCCCTGGGCGTCGTCGATCGGCTCGTCGTGCTGGCCCTTGGGGGCCTTGGTGGTTGGGGTGAAGAGCGGGGCGGGGAGGCGGTCGGCCTGGTGCAGGCCGGGGGGCAACGTGTGGCCGCAGACGGATCCGGTTTTCCGATACGCGGCCCAGCCGCTGCCGACGAGGTAGCCGCGGACGACGCACTCGATGGGGACGGTCTTGAGTTTGCGCACGATCATGCTGCGCAGCTGGAGGTCGGGATCGGAGAGGCCGCGGCGCGCGAATTCGCCGGCTTGGTCGGGGAGGAGATGGTTGCGGATGAGGCCGGCGGTCTGGGCGAACCACCAGTGGCTCATTTGGGTGAGGATGGAGCCCTTGCCGGGGATGCCGTCGGGGAGCACGACGTCGAAGGCGGAGAGCCGGTCGCTGGCGACGAGGAGGAGGGCGTCGCCGAGATCGTAGATGTCGCGGACCTTGCCGGAGGCGACCTTGGGGCAGGGGAGGTTGAGATGGTCGAAGGAAACGACGGCCGTGGGGGGCAGGGCGGCGGCGATTGCGGAAAACGTCATGCGCGGGAGTTCTTGCGGGCGCGGGGCCGGACGTCGCGAACAAAGTTCGTCAGCCGGCCGGAGGTGCGCGGACCGAAATTTGCCCTTGCGCCGGGTGGGTCGGAACCTACCGTGCCCGACTCCACGCTGGTCCCCATCGTCTAGCCTGGTCCAGGACACTACCCTTTCACGGTAAGAACCGGGGTTCGAATCCCCGTGGGGACGCCAGCAAAATGCCGCCAAAAATGGCGGCTTTTTTGCGTCTTGTCCCCACGGGGATGAGAATCGCCGCCCGAGCGGCGACAGGTGCAGAGCACCTGCCCTTGGGTTCGACGGAGCGAAGCGGAGAAGGGGCGACGCGCAGCGTCGATCGCAACGCGATGGGCCGTAGGCCCACCAATCCCCGTGGGGACGCCAGCAAAATGCCGCCAAAAATGGCGGCTTTTTTGCGTCTTGTCCCCACGGGGATGAGAATCGCCGCCCCGGGCGGCGACAGGTGCGGAGCACCTGCCCTTGAGTTCGACGGAGTGCAGCGGAGAAGGGGCGCGGCGATACCTCGTCTGCCGAAAGTTGAGATATGTCATCTCTAGGTTAGCCCATGCCGCTCTGAGGGGACCAAAGTGCTTTTACGCAAAGGAGGTCGATTCTATCGAGCTTACCCCAAGTTATGATTTTCGTTGAATACTTTACTAACCTCCCTTGATAACGCGTACTCAATGGATCCTGCGCTTAATCCCTACGCTCCCGGGGCGGGAACCCCGCCGCCCGAGCTCACGGGTCGCGCGCAGCTTTTGGAAAACGCTCGTATCGCGCTTACTCGTACGCGCAATGGCTTGCCCACCAAGAGCTTTGTCTTGGTTGGCCTTAGGGGTGTGGGCAAGACCGTCCTCTTGAATCGCGTGGAAGATCAAGCCCGCGAAGCTGGCTATCTCACCTCGCTTATCGAGGCCCATGAGGAGAAATCACTTCCAGCCCTGCTGCTGCCCGAGTTACGCCGCATCCTGCTGGGGTTGGATCGCGGCGAGCAGATCGAGGCCACGGTCAAACGCGGCATCCGCGTCCTCAAAAGCTTTACCAAAGGCCTCAAGGTTACGTTGGGGGACGTGGAGATCGGTTTGGATATCGACCCGGAGACCGGGGTGGCCGATAGCGGTGATCTTGAGGCCGATCTTCCCGCCTTGTTTCTCGCCATCGGCGAGGCGGCGCGGGCGCGCAAAACCGCCGTGGCCATCATCATTGATGAGCTTCAATACCTGAGCGAGATCGAGTTCAGTGCCCTCATCATGGCCTTGCACAAGATCGCGCAGAAAGGCCTGCCGCTGATCCTTGTGGGGGCGGGACTGCCGCAGGTTGTCGGTTTGGCCGGACGATCCAAATCCTACGCGGAGCGCCTCTTCGATTACCCTGAAATCGGCCCCTTGTCCGAGGCTGATGCCGCCACGGCCTTGGCTGAGCCGGCTGAGCGGGCCGGCCTCACATTTACCGCCGAAGCCCTAGCCTCGATTTACGCCCAGACTCGGGGCTATCCCTATTTTCTGCAGGAGTGGGGCTATCAGGCGTGGAATTTGGCCGTGCCACCTACCATCGACGCCGCCTTGATCGAGCGTGCCACGCAGGCGTCGATTTCCCGCTTGGATGAGGGTTTTTTCCGGGTCCGCTTTGATCGGCTGACTCCCCGGGAAAAGGATTACATGCGCGCGATGGCCCTGCTGGGTCCCGGCCCGCATCGCTCCGGCGAGATTGCGGAAAAACTGACCGCCTCGGTGCGCACGGTCGCCCCCGTCCGTTCTTCGCTCATCAACAAAGGTATGATCTACAGCCCGGCCCACGGTGACACCGGATTTACCGTGCCGCTATTCGATCAATATCTACGGCGGGTAATGTAATAAACCTCTCCGATGGTCCGACTCGTCGTGACCTAAGTCCTGCCCCACACTCCCTTGCCCGTGAGAAGGCAGCAAACGCGATCCTCCCGAAAACGTGAGGATCCCCGCCAGGAACCAGGTACCGGATCGGTTCAGGCCGATGCAGGGTGCCGTCGAACCGGCGGCGCCTTCTGCCCGAAGGTCCGGCGCGGGCGGTTTCTGCACCAAGCACGGGCCGTCAGGCCGCCGATCCCCGAGAGCGGAGACTGTCCATTCTCGGGCACCCGTTGGCTACACGGCCTGATCGAGCAGGCGCTCGAAACGCCATTCCAAGCCGCGCGGGTCGGGGTTGAAGGCGGATTCCGCCGGGGCGAGGAGTTTCTGGCCGTCGAGTCCGGCCAACTCCTTTTCGCCCAACGAGCGGCGCGAATCGATCCGCCGCGATACCCGCCATACGCGGGAGGGGTCGGGGGCGATCAGGTGTTGGTCGAGGGCCCAGTGATGATTCTTGCAGAGGGCGAGCCCGTTAGTCGGGTGGTCGTTGCGCGATTCGGAAAACGGCACGAGGTGAGCGGCGTCGACAAACGTCACCTCGGGCTCCGGCAGGCGGATGCGTAGCCCGCAGGCGGCGCACTGGTGGTCGTAGAGTTCGACGATGCGCCGGCGGAAACCGGCCGAGCGTCCGGGCATCTCCGGGGCGACATCGTCCTCCGCCACCGTCGTTTCCTCGGTACCGAGGTCGAGGGCGGGTTCGAGGAAGAGCGGCGTCAGCGCCTTACGGGCGTGGGGGAAGTAGCGGGCGATGAGCGCATCGCGCAGAGCGATCCGGGAAACGGGATCGGCGAACAACGTATCCCAGCCCTTCACCAGCCGGGCGAAAACGCGGCCGGTATCGGCGTCGCGGGCCTTGGGCGGGGCTGGCAACGGGCTGCTGCCATCGGGGTTGGCGATTAGCGGCTCCCAGAGTTCATCGCTGCGCAAATAGTAGAACGGCAGTTCGGGCGCGCAGGTGTCGTCGTGCGAGCGCACGACCTCGAAGTACGCCGCGAAACGTTGCCGCAGCCACGTACTCCACGGCACCCGATCCGGCCGGGCCTGCCCCGCGGCGACGGCGTCGAGCACCGCCAGCAGCAGCACGGGCTTGTGCGGTCGCTCGTGCCGAGCCGCGCCGGTGCCGATCACGCCGGTGTTTAGCCGGTAGAGGCGTTCGACGGCGGCGGAAAATTCCATGGAGGCAGCAGGCGGTCAGGTTCCGGAAACGAATCGGGTCGCGGTGCGGATCGCATTCATTGACCCGATCCGGCGACCGGCCGTCGACTGCATTCGCTTCTGCGTGCCCGAGACACGTCGCGCCGGACTACCTCGCCAACGCGACCAAGTGCGTGTGGACAGTTGAGATATGTCCCCTTTGGGTTCTTACCACCCATGAGCGCACTGGTTCCGGGTCTATACGAAAGATTGCTGGATGAAGAGCTATCGCTCGCGCTCTCCGCGCATCCCGAGCTGAGTCCGATCCTCCGCAAACTCGATGACGAGGAGGCGCCGCATGCCTACGGGCAGTTTGTGTTTCAGTTGTTGGTTCAGGCCCTGCGTAACCGGACTCCGGAAGAGCGACTGCCGCTGGTGAATCGCTTGATCGAGCTGCTTTCTTCAACCGATGGCTTGGACTTTCTCCGACGTAAAACCCTGCTCGACTCTCCTGACTCGGTTTTGCTCTCCCTGCATGCGCCATCGGCGCTCGGAGACGGCCCAGCGACCAGTCTTCCGCGCCCCGCCACGCCTCTTTCCACCAGCAGTCTCCTGACCGGTGCTCGGCACGATCCGTCGCTGGAACATGAGCTACGCCAGGAAATGGCGACGGCCGATCGAGTGGATATCTTGGTCGCTTTTATCAAATGGGCCGGCCTCCGACTGTTGCAGCCCGCCTTTGAAGCACTCTCCGCTCGCGGGATTCCAGTGCGCATCGTGACTACTTCCTACATGGGGGCGTCCGATCCCGACGCCGTTGCGTGGCTCGCGGCGCAACCGGGATTTTCCGTGAAAGTCTCCTACGACACGGAGCGCACTCGGCTACACGCAAAGGCCTACCACTTCTTTCGCCAATCAGGCTTTTCCACCGGCTATATCGGCTCCGCCAATATGTCGCGCGCCGCCATGACCAGCGGTCTCGAATGGACCGTAAAGGTAACCGAGGTGGACCAAGCCCATATCTTGCAGCGCTTCACCGCTGAATTCTCCACCTACTGGGCCAGTCCGGATTTCGAAACTTACGACCCTTCTCAAGCCCAGCGGCTCAAGGATGCGATTCAGTATGCCAAGGTCGGCGATGGCTCAAACGCGCCGCGCTTTTTTGCCGATATCCGGCCCCACGCATTTCAAGAACGCATCCTCGAGGCGTTGAGCGCGGCCCGCGCTGCCGGAGAGATGCGAAATCTCGTCGTCGCCGCCACCGGCACGGGAAAAACTGTCATCGCCGCTTTTGATTATGCGCGTTTTGCCGCGCGCTCCGAAAAACTCGCCGTACCTGCCACGCTGCTCTTCGTCGCCCACCGCAAAGAAATATTGGAGCAAGCGCGGGATTGTTTCCGCACGGTTCTTCGCGACCCCAATTTCGGTGAGCTTTGGGTGGGCGGGGAGCGGCCGAGCTCGTCGCGCTACGTTTTCGCTTCGGTGCAGAGTCTAAATGCGGCTCAACCTTGGGCGACTTTTTCACCCGACCACTTTCGCTTCATCATCATTGATGAGGCCCACCACAGCATCGCCGAAACGTATCAACCCCTGTTGGAAAACTGCCGTCCGGAGATCTTGCTGGGCCTCACAGCCACACCGGAACGCATGGACGGCAAGTCCATCCTTCCCGATTTCGGGGGAGAATTTGCGGCCGAGATCAGGCTGCCCGAAGCACTCGAAGAAAAACTCCTCTGCCCGTTTCACTACTTCGGCATCACGGATCCTGTGTCGCTCGCCGACGAACGTTTTTGGCGCAATGGCCAATACGATGTCACCGCGCTCACGGCTGCCTACACCGGCGACGACATCCGTGCCCGCCAACGCCTCGATGTAATTGTTGCCAGCCTGCGCCGCTACCAACCCGACCTCTGTCGAATTCGCGCGGTCGGTTTTTGCGCCAGCGTCGCCCATGCGGAATTCATGGCGGCAGCCTTCAACCAAGTCGGTCTGCAAGCTGCGGTCATCGTAGGCGAAACATCAGCGCCCGAGCGGCAGGCGCGTGTGGCTGATTTTCGCGCCGGGCGCCTACCCTTCGTCTTTACCGTGGATGTTTTCAGCGAGGGCGTGGACGTCCCTGAAATCAATCTGGTGATGTTCCTGCGCCCCACTGCTAGCCTGACGGTTTTTCTCCAGCAACTCGGTCGCGGTTTGCGGCATCACCCCGATAAGGACTGTCTCACGGTTCTTGATTTTATCGGCCAGAACCACCGCCGGTATCGCATCGACAAGAAGTTCGCCGCGCTGCTGAACCGCGACCGCCAGCGAATGGACCAGGAAGTGGAACAGGATTTCCCGCATCTCCCGCCCGGTTGTAACATCCAACTCGAGCGCGTCGCGCGGGAATACATCCTTGGCAACATTCGCGAGAGCCTGCGGAACTTCGCGACCTTGGTGACAGAGAGCCTCGCCACTTTCGCGCAGGATCATGGATGTCCGCCAACGTTCGGGAATTTTGTCCGTGCCACGGGCATTTCCCCGCTCGCGCTCTTGAAAAACAAGACCTGGTCGGAGTGGCAGGCGCTCGCGCGACACGCGCCCGCCCCGACCGACCCCGATCTCAACGCCTGTCGCCAGGCCCATCGGCGTATCCTCTTGCGCACGGATCCCGACCAACTTGCGCAGATTGCGCGCTACGCCGATCCCAACCTGCCCTTGGAATCTGTTTCCGACCTCCTCTGCGAACCGGATGGCGTGGCGCTGCATTATGTACTGTGGGGTAAAAAGGGTCCCGACATCGGCGCTGCGAATCTGACTGAGTCGCTGGCCAAGTGGCGGAGAAACTCTTCGGCTCTGCGCGATCTGCGGGAAATCGTGGACCACGTGCGGCGTCATCCGGTTTTTCCAACCTTCCCGCTCGAACTTCCGTTTCCCAGTCGGCTGCGCCTGCACGCGGCCTACGGCTCCGGCGAAATCAAGGCGGCGCTTGGCTTGTGCACGCTGGAAAAATCCGGTCCCACCGGCGTGGGCGTGTTCCATGCAGAAGCGCTGAAGTGCTATGTGCACTTGGTGACGTTCCGAAAGTCGGAGCAGGATTTCTCGCCGACTACTCAATATCGCGACTATCCGATCAGCCGCACGCAGCTACACTGGGAGAGTCAATCCACCGTCAGTCAGTCTAGCAACACGGGCCAAAATCTTCTGAATTTCCGGGAACGCGGTTACACAATTCTCTTTTTCGCGCGGATGGAAAAACGCATCGAGGACGAGTCGGCTCCGTTCATTTTTCTCGGGCCTGCCGAACGCTTGCTCAGTGTTGAGGGCAATCGTCCGATATCCATGGTCTGGGAATTGTCCCATGAAATCCCCGCAGCCCTCTTTGAGGAGGCGAGGACGATCTAACCGTTCAGCGCTGGCGTTGCGCCAGGGCGTCGCGGATCCGGGCGGCGACTTGGCGGGCGAGGACGGCGGAGCCTTCCTTCGTGAAGTGGACGTTGGCGGGCTGCTGCAGGTCGGGCTTCTGACTTAGGATGAGGGCGTGGAGGTCATTCACCGCGACGCCGTTTTCCTCCATGACTTTCCGGGCGATCGCGTTGTACGCGACTTCGTCCCCCGGCCGGCGCAGCGGATCGAGTTTCCCGGCGGGCACCGGGGTCGTCGCGGCCCAGATGAGCGCGGCGCCCGTGGTCTTCAGCTTGGCCACGATCGTGCGCAAATTGTGTTCGTACTCGGCGGGCGGCACCTGGTGGCCGTCGGAGGTCGCGTACGGTTGGTTCGTTTTGCCTCCCGTGCCGAGCTTGAGGTCGTGCAGGCCGAAATTGAAGTGCACGACGTCCCACCGGCCCTGGCCGGGGGCGATCCAGGCGTCGATCTTCTGGACGCCGCTGCTGCTCGGGCCGGCATTGCCTGCGACGCGGTGCACGTTGGCCACGCCCGCCAATTCCGAGCGCACCGCGTCGGTGTAGCCGACGCTGATCGAGTCGCCGATGAGCATGACGCGCGGCAAACGCGGATCGTCCTGCGGCGGTTGGGGCCGGGCTGCCGGAGCGGCCCCGGGCTCGGCCGCGGCGAGGCTGCAGGTGATCGCGAGCAGGCTCGTCCAGATGAGCCGCAGCACCGTCAGGGCCAAGGGCAACGGCGGGCGGCGGGGACGCGGGCTCATGGCGCTACCCTTGCCGGGGCGCCGGCGTTGTCGAGGCGGACGACGGAGACGACCCGCGCGTGCCGGGCTGCCTGAAGTTTCGTCGCAAGTGCATTGAGGCGCCCACCTGCGCGCCGGCGGCGACAAACGCTTCGTGCAGAAGCCAAGACCCCTTCGCCGACTACGCGGCGTGCGAAGTCAGACTACGCACACTCAGGATCTCGTCGCGGCGGAGGGCTTCGATCTGGGATTCGGGCAGCGTAACGACGGCCAGCGTCTCGCCCACGGCGTTGAAAACTTCGAGCGAGTAGCCCGGTTCCATGCCGGGCGCCGGAGCGGCGTGATGCTCCGCGACGGTGGCGATGTCTCCGCGCCGAATTCCCTCCGCCGGGAGGTCGACGGCCAAAGCCACACGACTGTAGAGCGGGAACTTCATGGGCGATCTGGATATAGGGTGACGAACTTGCTCAGGCCAGTCGCTTTTTCCACGATCCAGACGGAGAAGACTTTCAATACCCTGCCGGTAGGGCCGACCAAGCGGCCACGAATGATGAATTTCTCGCCGTACAGCGTCGTTTCCGCCGCCACGGCCTCCAGCGGCAGGAGTTGGGTCCGGAGGTCGCTTGCCAACTGATCCGCGTTCTCCAGGGAGTAGCCGGCCAGAGCCAAGAAGCCCGATTTGTCGTGGTCCTCACGGGCGCGGAGCAGGTAGTGCGTCAGCTTTTCCCGCGAGATAATCGTATCTGCCGGCAGCTTCATGCCGTGCCGTGAAGCTCTCCGAGGTTTGATTTCAGGCGGGACCCAATTCCGCGGCGGCGGCCTGGTTTGCTCCGGCTCTCGGTCAAGAATCGCGGCATGGCTGCAAGTTGCTCGGGCCCGATTGGATCGGTCGCAGGGTGGTCGAAAGAGATCACGGGATGGTTGTTCTGTGCGGCACGAAGGCGTGAACTCAGCCACGGGTGTGCTCGCGTTGCGGCATGTCTCAAGTTTGGCGCTTACCCTTTATTGGTGTGTCCGATCCCTCGCCCCCCAAACGCGGGCTGGAATCCGGCGGGGGCGGCGGGCAGGGTGGGGGCGCCGGCGGCCGGGTGGTCCGCGCCGGTCTTTCTTCCCCCATGCGTTGTCTTCGTTTCGCCGGTGTCGCGGCGGTGGTGCCGTGGTTGCTCGTGGTGGCTTTGGCGCCGGCGCGCGCCGGGTCCGTGCCGGTGCGCGCGTCGCTCGGGCTCGTCGTTTCCCAGAGCGATCTCGCCTCCGATGTCGGCTTCGCGGTCATCAAGGACGGCGGCAACGCCGTCGACGCCGCGGTCGCCACGGCCTTCGCGCTCGCCGTCACGCACCCCACGGCCGGCAACATCGGCGGCGGCGGTTTTCTCGTTTACCGGCCGGAGCACGGCGAGCCCGTCGCCTACGATTTCCGCGAGACCGCGCCGGCCGGATCGCATCCGGAGATGTGGCTGAAGGACGGCGTCTACGACAAGGAACTCCACCACAACAGCCACCGCGCCGTCGGCGTCCCCGGCTCCGTCGCCGGCCTGCACCTCGCGTGGCGCGAGCACGGTTCGAAGCCGTGGGCCGACCTCGTCGCGCCGGCGATCCGCCTCGCGCGCGACGGCTTCGAAGTCACGCACGGTCTGGCGCGTTCGCTCGAAGCGCAGATTCCCCATTTCCGGAAATACCCGGCGTCGCTCGCGCAGTTCACGCGGAACGGCGATCCGCACCGGGCCGGCGATATTCTGCGGCAGCCCGATCTCGCGCGTTCGCTGGAGCGCATCGCGGAGCAGGGGCCGGCGGGATTCTACGCGGGCGAGACGGCGCTGCTGTTGGAA
>NEUS01000126.1 GCA_002288455.1 Opitutia bacterium Tous-C1TDCM | reverse complement strand
GGCGGAGAGCAGGGCGCCGAGGGCGATGCCGCCGAGGAAGAGCAGGCCGTAGTCGGCTTTGAAGACGTGCTGTTTGAAGTAGGCGTTGGCGGCGACGGTGTCGGCGCCGACGAACGGCGCGGCGCAGGCACCGGCGAGGCCGGTGAGGGCGGTGGTGACGCCGAGCGGTTTATCGACGAGGGCGAAGACCGCCCAGCTCAGGACGCCGATGGCGGCGCCGACGGCGTAGGGGTTCCAGCGGGATTGGCGGAGGAAGGACATGGGGCGGAAGAAGGCGAAAGGCGGAAGGCGAAAGGCGGAAGGGGAAACCGGAATGCGGAGACCGGAGACCGGAAGGGGGAAAAGAGGAAAATTGGGAAAGCGGAATTCGGAAAATGGATACCGGAGGGCAGAAGGCGGAGTTCGTAATTCCCAATTCGAAAATCGAGCCGGGGGTCAGGGAGTGGGCGGGACGATTTGCCAGCCGGCGGCAGCCCATTCCCGCAGGCTGCCGACGTTGGCAGCGCGGAAGCCTTCGTTGGCGAGGGTTTGCGCGACTTGGTTGGAGCGGGCGCCGGCGGCGCAGTAGACGAGAATCTCGCGTTTGGCCGTGCGTTGGGCCTGGAGGAACGGTTTCCAGTGCGCCCGGTCGCCGACGAGATCGCTCAGCGGCAAAAGCGCGGCGAGGTGGGCGACGCCCGAGGTCCACTCGGACGGTTCGCGGACATCGGCGAGCACGGCGGCGCCGGTGCGGACGCGGGCGAAGCATTCGGCGGCGGGAAGGCGGATGGCGGGGGTGTGCATGGCGAGGGGGCGGTGGAAAACGGTTTCGGGGGGTGCGACCGGCGGCTCAAGGGGTGGGGAGTTTGGCGGGGGAGCGGGGATCGAAGTGGGCGCGGATGCCGCCGGTGAGGGCGGAGACGGCGAAGCCGTTTTGCGCGAGAATGCGGGCGGCGAAATAGGCGGTTTTGCCGAGGGCGCACACGGTCACGACGGGGCGGGTGCGATCGAGTTCGCCGAGGCGGGCGCGAAGGGCGCCGAGGGGAATGTTGATGGCGCCGGCGCGCGGGAGCGGGTACGCGGCGACGAGGGGCGGCGGGCGGACATCGAGGATCTGCACGGCGGGATCGTCGGGCAGCGCGTCGACGGGCGTGACGAGGCCGTCGCGGGTGTTGCAGGCGGTGAAGCCGGCGAGGTTGACGATGTCTTTGGCGGCGCCGAAGGGCGGGGCATAGGAGAGCTCGAGCTGGGCGAGATCGTCGATGGTGAGACCGCCGGTGATGGCGGTGGCGAGGACGTCGAGCCGTTTGTCGACGCCGGCCAGACCGGTGCATTGGGCGCCGAGGACGCGGCCGGTGTCGGGGGCCCAAAGGAGTTTGAGGAGGATGGGCTTCGCGCCGGGGAAATAGCCGGCGTGGTGGTTGTCGTTCACCGTGACAGTGCGGTAGGCGCGGCCGGCGGCGCGGAGGCGTTTCTCGGTCCAGCCGGTGAGGCCGGCGGCGACGTCGAAGGCGCGGACGATGGCGGTGCCGAGGGCGCCCGGGTAGGGCTTGGCTTCGGACGGACGGAAAATGTGATCGGCGGCGAGGCGGCCCTGGCGATTCGCGGGACCGCCGAGCGGGACGGCGGCGGGATCGCCGGTGACAAAATCCTCGGTCTCGATGGCATCGCCGGCGGCGTAGATATCGGGATCGCTGGTCTGCATGTAGGCGTTGACGCGAATGTGGCCGCGGGCGCCGAGATCGAGGCCGGCGGCGCGGGCGAGCGTGGTGTCGGGGCGGACGCCGATGCTGAGGATGACGAGATCGGCCTCGACGGCGCGACCGGAGGCGAGGCGGCAGGTCAGCGCGGCGCCGGGCTCGAAGGCGGCGACGCTGTCGCCGAGGACGAGTTCGACGTGACGTTTGCGCAGTTCGTCGGCGAGGAGGTGCGTCATCGGCTCATCGAGCGGCGGGAGGAGCTGCGGGGTGAGTTCGACGAGGGTGACCTGTTTGGCGAGGTGGACGAATTGCTCGGCCATTTCGAGACCGATGAAGCCGGCGCCGATGACGGCGATGCGCTGGGCGGTCGCGGCGGCGGCCTTGATGCGGTCCATGTCACCGAGGGAGCGCAGCGTGAAGACGCGCGGATCGTCGATGCCGGGGAGCGGCGGGCGGAGTGGCACGGCGCCGGGGGCGAGGAGGAGTTTGTCGTAGGGCAACGACGAGGTCGTGCCGGAGGCGAGGTCGCGGAGGGTGACGTGGCGGGCGGCGCGGTCGATGGCGGTGACCTCGGTGCTGGTGCGCACGTCGAGGGCGAGCAGGGCCTTGAGTGTGGCGGGTGTCTGCACGGCGAGGGCGTCGCGGGATTTGATTTCGCCACCGATGAAGTAAGGCAGACCGCAATTGGCGAACGAGACGTCGGGACCGCGTTCGACGAGGGTGATTGCGGCGGATTCACTGAGTCGGCGGGCACGGGCGGCCGCGGAAGCGCCGGCGGCGACGCCGCCGACGATGACGAGACGGACCGGGGAAGAAGACGGATTCATGGCGGGAGGGAGCGGGCGATGCGGTCAGACGGGTGGCGGGGTATCGCGATGGGCGCGCCGGAGGAGGCGCAGCATTTTCACGTTGATGAGAGCGAAGCGAACCAACTGGTAGGGCAGGAAGGTGCGCCACCAGCGCGTGGCGGGAGTCGGCACGGAAACGAAGCGGGCGGGGTGGTCGGCGGGGCTGCGTGGCATGGTCGGGCGGGGCTATTCCGGAATCAGCCACCAGAAGGGGCGGCACTTGGCTTTGTAGAGGAAGAGGTGATGGAGCAGGTGTTTGAGCCAGTGGCCGGCGAGGCCGATCTCGGCGGTGGTGAAGCGGAGGTCGCGGCCGAATTCGTACCGATCGAAGTCGGGCACGACGGGGTAGAGCGTGAGGGTGGCGGCCGAGCCGCGGGTGAAGCCGGTGCCGGCGGAGGCGACGCAGGCGGCGCCCATGGTGGCGAACGGGGCGCGCCGGAGCGGGGCCGCGGGACCGTGCCGGACGCGATGGGCAATGGAGAGGGCGACGGTACGGCCCATGATGCCGGCGGTCATGCCGGTGCGCGGGACGGCGGGAGCAATCAGGGTCCCCTGCGGGCTGCGCAGCGGCCGCGAGACGGCGTGCGGCGGGGCGAACGCGATGCCGGCGGCGAAGAGATTCGGGTAGGCGGGGCTTTGGTAGGTGGAGGGCCAGTCGCGCGGATGCCACGCTTCGAACGGACGGTCGGTATAGTCGGCATCGACGCGCATGAAGCCGCCCGGGGTGAAGACGCGGTCCGAGATATCGGCGCCTTGGCGATCGTGGACGGCGAGGCCGGCGCCGCGGAAAGGGGGCAGCAGCATGGCGAAGTCGAACGCGACCTCGTGTTCGCGGCCGTCCGCGGTTTCGCAGGCGAGGCGGCCGGCGGCGACCTCGCGGACATGGGCGCGGTGGAGCCATTCGACGCCGCGTTCCACGAACAGGGACTCGGTGAACAAGCGGGCGGGCACGACGTAGCCGCCGCGCTTGAGGTGGAGGCCGCCCAGGCCGAAGTCGCCGAGTTCGGGTTCGTTGCTCACGTAGAGCACGCGCGCGCGATCGCGGACACCGTGGCGGCGGAGTTCGTGCTCGACGTTGAAGACGTACTCGAACGCTGCGCCTTCGCAGGTGCAGGTGCCGTGGCCCATGCCGACGACAAAGGTCTGGCGTTCGCCGTGCCGCAGGCGCGCGATGCTCTCCCGGAACGCCCGCGCCGCATCGACCGCGTGGTCGGCAGTGCAGACGGACACACTGTGGCCGCCGTGGGGGCCGAGGCCCTTGGTGGCGGCGAAATTCAGTTTTGGGCCGGTGGCGTTGACGAGGAAATCGTAGTACTCGCGTTGCGGGTCCGCACCCGGCGCGGCGCCGGCGGGCAGGTATGTGACGAAGGACCGGGAGTCGGTCGCGGTACCTTCGGGAAACAGCGCGGCGGCGCGTCCCGGCCGGAAGGCGATGTCCATCTGCGCGTACAAGGGCGCGAGGGGGAACACCACCTCGCGGCGTTCCATCACGCCGACGCCGACCCAGATGTTGGAGGGGATCCAGTTCCACTCCGCCTCCGGGGAGATCACGGTGACGTCGTGTTCGCGGCCCAGTTGCCGGCGCAGCAGGGTGGCGGCGGTGTGGCCGGCGACGCCGGCGCCGAGGATGACGATTTTGGCCATGGCCGCGGGGGCGGGTGGGGGCGGGGACGGGTCAGCCGCGGCCCGAAGTTTGGATGGGCCAGCCGGCGCGGGCCCAGGCGGCGAGGGAGCCGACGTTGACGGCGTCGAGGCCTTCGCCGCGGAGCGTGCGGGCGGCGAGGCCGGCGCGGGTGCCGGCGGCGCAGTAGAGGAAGAGGCGTTGGCCGCGGTGCTGTTGGAGAAACGGTTCCCACTTGGTCCGGGGGCCGCGGAGATCGCTGAACGGGAGGAGCGCGGCCTGGCGGGCGACGCCGGAGGTCCATTCGCGAGGTTCCCGGAGGTCGATGAGGACGGCGGTGCCGGCCTCGACGGCGGCGCGGGCGACGGCGGGCTTCAGGCCGGGGCGGGAGACGAAGAATTGGAGCAGGGCGAAACCGACGAGGACGGCGGCGACGATGAGGAAGGAGGAATCGTTCATGAGGCGGGCGGGGCGGGCAGCTCGCAGACGGGGGCGGGGGCCGGGGCGGTTTTGCCGGCGTGGGTCATGTAGTAGATCAGCGGCACGGCGAGCGGGCTGATGACGAGGGAGGCGATGGCGCCGAAGAGCAGGGAGATGGCGAGACCCTGGAAGATCGGATCGGCGAGGATGACGAGGCCGCCGACGACGACGGCGAGGGCGGTGAGCATCATCGGGCGGAAGCGGACGGCGCCGGATTCGATGCAGGCGTCGAAGAGCGAGCGGCCGTGGCTCAGGCGGAGCTCGATGAAGTCGACGAGGATGATCGAATTGCGGACGACGATGCCGGCGCCGGCCATGAAGCCGATCATCGAGGTGGCGGTGAAGAAGGCGCCCATCGCGGCGTGGGCCGGCATGATGCCGACGAGTGAGAACGGGATGACCGTCATCACGATGAGGGGCGTGGAGTAGTTTTTGAACCAGCCCACCATGAGCATGTAGATGAGGATGAGCACGGCGCCGAAGGCGAGGCCGAGGTCGCGGAAGACCTCGAGCGTGACCTGCCATTCGCCGTCCCACTTCATCGCGGGCTCGCGGTCGTCGACGGGCATGTCGCCGTTGTGGATCTTCACGGTGGCGGCGGTGCCGCCGAAGTCGGTGCCTTTGAGTTTCGCGAGTTCGCGGTTCATCGCGAAGATGGCGTAGACGGGACTTTCGACGATGCCGGCGACATCGGCGGTGACGTAGGTCACGTTCATCAGATTCTTGTGGTAGATGTTCCGTTCGCTGCGGCCGGGCTCGAGGGCGACCAATTCGCGGAGCGGCACGAGCGGGGCGGCGGGATTCATCTCGGAGCGCACGGTGAGGGCGAGGAGGTCCTCGGGGCGGGCGCGGGCGGCGCGGGGAATTTCGAGGACAACGGGGACGTCCTCGCGTTCGGCCGGGGCGTGGAGGAGCGTGACCGGGTAGCCCTGCACGGCGAGTTGGACGGTGCGGGCGATGGCGGCCTCGGTGATGCCGTGGAGGGCGGCCTTGGCTTTGTCGACTTTGAGGACGGTCTTGGGCTGGAGGTCCTCGACGTACCAGTCGGTGTCGACGACGCCGGGCGAGGCCTTGAAAATCGCGCGGACCTTTTCGGCGAGCTTGAGGCGGGAGGCTTCGTCGGGGCCGTAGATCTCGGCGACGAGGGTTTGGAGGACGGGCGGGCCGGGCGGGACCTCGGCGACGGCGATGACGGCGTCGTACTTGGCGGCGATCTGCTCGAGGCGCGGGCGGATGCGTTTGGCGATGTCGTGGCTTTGGGCGTCGCGTTCGTGTTTCGGCCGCAGGTTGATCTGGAGATCGGCGACGTTGCTGCCGCGGCGGAGGAAGTAGTGGCGGACGAGGCCGTTGAAATTGAAGGGCGAGGCGGTGCCGGCGTAGACTTGGTAGTCGCGCACCTCGGGCTCGGTGCGGATGGCGGCGGCCATTTCGCGGGCGACGCGGGCGGTTTGTTCGAGGGTCGTGCCTTCGGGCAGATTGATGACGACCTGGAACTCGGACTTGTTGTCGAAGGGCAGCATCTTGACCTTCACGGCGCCGAGGCCGACGAGGGCCATGGAGCCGACGGTGAGAAACGCGACGACGGCGAGGAAGGCCCAGCGCCAGGCGCGGTGGACGAGGAGCGGGCGCATGAACCGCGCGTAGAGGCGGGTGAACGCGGTGTCGGGCATCGCGTCGTCGTCGCGCACCGGGGCGTCGACGAACTCGCCGGCGTGGCCGTCGGCCGGGCGGTGGCCGCGGAGGATTTTGAGGGCGGCCCAGGGCGTGACGGAGAACGCGACGAGCAGGGAGAAGACCATGGCGGCGCTCGAGCCGATCGGGATCGGGCGCATGTAGGGGCCCATCATGCCGCTGACGAAGGCCATGGGGAGGACGGCGGCGATCACGGCCCAGGTGGCGAGGATGGTGGGGTTGCCGACCTCGTCGACGGCCTCGACGGCGACCTCGATGAGCGGGCGGCGGCGGCAGCCCGGGAGGTTCATGTGCCGGACGATGTTTTCGACGACGACGATGGCGTCGTCGACGAGGATGCCGATCGAGAAGATCAGCGCGAAGAGCGTGATGCGGTTGAGCGTGTAGCCGTAGAGGTAGAAAACGAGGAGGGTGAGCCCGAGGGTGACGGGGATGGCGAGGAGGACGACGAGGGATTCGCGCCAGCCGAGGAAGAGCATGATGAGGATCGCGACGCCGAAGACGGCGATGCCCATGTGGAGGAGGAGCTCGTTGGATTTCTCGGCGGCGGTGGCGCCGTAGTCGCGGGTGAGCGTGACGCCGACATCGGCGGGGATGACGGTGCCGCGGAGGGCGGCGAGCTTGGCGTTGACGGCGGCGACGACCTCGACGGCGTTGGCGCCGGGGCGTTTGGCGAGGCTGAGGGTGACGGCGGGTTGTTCTTCGCCGGCGGGGCCTTGGCCGAAGAGGACGTAGTTGGAGGGTTCCTCGGCGCCGTCGACGATGGTCGCGACCTCGCGCAGGTAGACGGGGCGGTCGCCGTGGACGCCGACGACGACGGCGGCGACATCGCGGGCATCGCGGAAGAACGTGCCGGTTTGCAGGAGGGTTTCGCGGTTGGCGGCGGCCTGGGCGCCGGTGTGGACCTGGCTGTTGGCCTGCTGCAGGAGCGGGACGACGTAGGCGGGGGAGAGATTGCGCGAAGCGAGGGCGGCGGGATCGAGGAGGACGCGGACCTGGCGGCGGGTGCCGCCGATGAGGGTGGTTTCCGCGACCATGGGGATGGCCTTGAGGGATTCCTCGGCCTGGGCGGCGATGCGGCGGAGGGCGAGGTGGTCGTAGCGCGCGCTGTGGAACGTGAGGGCGACGACGGGGACGTCGTCGATGGTGCGCGGCTTGATGAGCGGCGGCGTAACGCCCATCGGGATACGGTCGAAGTTGGTCTGGAGCTTCTGGTTGAGGCGGACGAGGGCGGCCTCGAGATCGGTGCCGACCTTGAAGCGGACGATGGTGAGGTTGGCGCCGGGGCTGGCGGTGGAGTAGAGGTATTCGACGCCGGGGATTTCCCAGAGGAGTTTCTCCATCGGGCGGGTGACGCGGTTCTCGACCTCGGCGGCGGTGGCGCCGGGCATAGCGACCATGACATCGATCATGGGCACCTTGATCTGGGGCTCCTCCTCGCGGGGGAGCATGAGAATGGAGAACAGCCCGAGCAGCAGCGACGCGGCGACGGCGATGGGCGTGAGCTTCGAGTCGATGAACAGCGCGGCCATGCGGCCGGCGAGACCGAAGCGGGCGGGCGCGGGGCCCGGTTGGGCGGGGGTGGAGCTCATGACTGGGCGGCGACGGATTGGCCTTCGCGGAGTCCGGCGGGCGGGGCGACAACGACGGATTCGCCGGCGTCGAGTCCGGCGAGGATTTCGATGCGGTCGCCGGTGCGGGCGCCGGTTTTCACGAGGCGGAGGACGGTGCGGCCCTGGACGACGACGAAGACGCGTTCGAGTTGGCCGACGGCGGAGACGGCGGAGGCGGGAATGTGGAGCGTCGGCGCGGAACCGGCGGGCAGCAGGAGGCGGACGAATTGGCCGGAGCGCACGGGGGCGCCGGCGGGGGCGGCGAACTTGACGGTGACGGTGCGGGCCGAGGGATCGGCGGCGGAGGAGATTTCGGCGACCGTGACGGTGAACGCGGCGGTGGATTCGGCCGCGACGGTTTGGCCGGGCGCGAGGCGGGCGACGAGGGAATCGGGGATGCCGGCCTCGATCTGGAAACCGTCGCCGCCTTCGAGCTCGAGGAGCGGGTGGCCGGGGGCGGCGAGATCGCCGGTTTCGGCGAACTTGCGGGCGACGGTGCCGGCGAAGGGGGCGCGGAGTTCGGTGTAGCCGAGCATGGTCTCGGCTTCGCGGAGGCCGGCCTCGGCGAGGGCGGTGCGGTCCTCGAGATTGCGGACCAGGTCGGCGGTGCTGGCGCCCTGGGGGAGCAAGGTGCGCTCGCGGGCGAGGTCGCGGCGGGCGGCGCCGAGTTGCGTGCGGGCTTGGGCGACGCGGGCGTCGATTTCGGCGGCGGAGATCCGGACGAGGACATCGCCGGCGCGGACCGTTTGCCCGAGGGTAACGGAGAGATCGGCGACGGTGCCCATGACCTTGGGGGCGAGCAGGGCGCGGCGGGCGGGGCGGACGGTGCCGTTCACCGCGGTGAGCACGGGTGTTTCAGCGGCCACGACCGGGGCGACCGCGAGGCGGAGGGAGGAGGGCGCGGGCTCGGCGGCGAAGAGCGACGTGCCGAACACGATACAGACGGGGAGGAGACGTGGCAGGGAGGCGAGCATGGTCGGAAAGGGGTCAGGGTTGGGCGAGCGGGGCGAAGCCGAGGGCGCGGTGCAGATCGGCGAGGGCGATGCGTTCGTCGGCGGCGGCGACGGTGCGGCGGAGGCGGGCCTCGAGGAGACGGCCTTCGACGGCGATGAGATCGGAGGCGAGGAGGACGCCCTGTTCGAAGCGGGCGCGGGAGAGGGAGGCGCTTTCCTCGGCTTGGGCGACGGTGCGGGCGCCGACGTCGAGGCGTTCGCGGGCGGAGTCGTGGGCGAGGCGGGCCTGTTCGGCCTCGAGGGCGAAGCCGAGTTCGGCTTTGCGGAGCATTTCCCGCACTTGGGCGAGTTCGGCTTCGGCTTGGCGGACCTTGCCGGCGGTCTGGCCGCCGTCGAAGACATCGAGATCGACGGAGATGCCGGCGAGCCAGCTGTCGCCGTGGCGGCCGGTCTGCGCGCCGCGGTCGTATTGGTAGGAGCCGAAGGCGTTGACGGTGGGGCGGCGGGCGCCGCGGGCGGCGCGGACCATGTTTTCGGCGGCGGCGAGACGTTCGCGGAGACCGGCGAGTTCGGGCCGGACGGCGGGGCGCTCGGGGGCGGCGAGGGCGTCGAGTTCCGGATCGGCGGCGGCGAGGGCGACGGTTTCGCCGGGTTGCGGTTCGAGACCGAGGACAAAGAGGAAGGCGCGGGCGGCGAGGGTGGCGCCGTGGCGGGTGGCGGTGAGCTGTTCGCGGGTTTCGCCGAGCTTCACCTCGAGGTTGAGCAGGTCGGCCTTGAGCATTTGGCCGGCGTCGAAGCGGAGGCGGGCGTTGGCGAGGGCGGCTTCGTAGGCGCGGACCCCGGCTTCGACGGCGCCGACGGCCTCGCGGGCCTTGCGCAGGTCGAGGAGGGCCTTGACGGCGGAGGCGGCGAGTTGGTGGCGGGCGGCGCGGAGGTCTTCGGCGGCGGCGCGGGAGCCGGCGCGGGCGGCTTCGCGGCCGGCGGTGGCGCGGCCGCCGCTGTAGAGATTGTAGCCGACGGTGCCGGCGAGGTTGAGGTTGTCGGTGCGGCCGGGGCGGTTGAAATCGAGGCCGAAATTGAAGGCGCGCTGGTTGAGGATGGAGCCGAAGGCGAGCATCGGGCTGTTCGTCTCGGTGTAGCGGCCGGAGAGGGCGAGGCGGGGCATCCAGGCGGATTCGGCTTGGGCGAGCATGGCTTCGGCGGCCTCGATGCGGGCGCGGGCGACGGCGGCGTCGGGGTGCCGGCGGAGCGCGGTGTCGACGGCGCGGGCGGCGGTCCAGGCCGGGGTATCGGCGGCGGCAGCGGCGGCGGCGAGGGCGGCGGCGGGAACGAGCAGAAGGTGGCGGAGGAACATGGGCGGCGGATCAGCGTTTGAGGGCGGCGGCGAAGACGCCGAAGACGGCGCCGGAGAGGGCTCCGCGCCACCAGGAGGAGGTGAGGGGGCAGGTGCCGTCGGCGCAGGCGCCCAGGTAACCGGCGAGAGCGCCGAGGGCGGCGCCGGCCAGGACGAGGAGGGCGGGGCGGAGGCAGGCGGTCATGGCGACGGGGGAGCGGGTGAAAGGGGATCAGCGGCGGCCGCCCCAGTGGATGACGTCGTTTTGGTCGACCCAGCCGAGTTTGCGGAGGACGAGGGTGGGCGGGCAGAAGCCGGTGAAGACGGACTGGATGAGGTTGAGGCCGGCGAAAGCCGGCAGGAGGAGCCAGGCCGGGTGGACGAAGTAGGCGAGGGCGGTGCCGGCGAGGGTGACGGTGCCGGCGAGGAGGCGAATGAGGGAATCGGTTTTCATCGTTCGGAGGTTGACTTTATATGCGCATATACGCATATACTTGCCGACATGTCAAGTCTCTGTTTTTCACCGGCCATGGCAAAAAAGGTCCCTTTGTCCGACGCGGCGCTCGAATTGGTGGCGCGGCGTTTCGCGGTATTGGCGGAGCCGATGCGGCTGCGGCTGATCCAGGCGCTGTTCGAGGGCGAGAAGCACGTGAACGCGCTGGCGGAGGAGGCGGGCGGCACGCAGGCGAACGTGTCGCGGCACCTGCAGACGCTGACGCAGGCGCACGTGCTGTCGCGGCGGAAGGAAGGCCTGCAGGTGTTCTACGCGATCAGCGATCCCTCGATCTACAAACTGTGCGAGCTCGTGTGCGGCAGCCTGGAGAAGCAGGCGGCGAAGCAGGTGGAAGCGTTCGAATAGATTTCGGATCGCGAATCTCGGATTGCGGAGTGCTTCAAGACCGGAGTGCGGAGACCGGAAACCGGAGAGGGCGGAAAAGAAGAAACCGGGCGAAAGAAGAAGGAAGAATCGGGAGACCGGAGGTCTCCAAACCGGAAAGCGGGGACCGGAGACCCGAAGCGGAAAACCTCGAAATCAGCAGGTTGGTGGACGGTGTGGCCGGGCCCTTTAGCGCGGGGGATTCTCGGCGTCGGCGCGGTGGTTGCCGACGGCTTCGCTGGTACGGAGGGCGCGGGTGTAGACGCGGAGCCGGCGGACGGCGGGCGCGATCTTCAGGGTGTCGGCGCCTTGGACGGAGCGGAGTGCGGGGCTGAAGCGGCCCCAGCCGAATTGGCGTTCGTCGCCGCCGTCGGCGAGGACGCCGTCGATCACGAAGGTGATGATTTTGGGTCCGCCGTCGACGGTGACGACCACGTGATGGGGCCGGCCGGCGGGGAGGAGGCCGCGGTCGCATTCCCAGGCGGATTCCTCGCGGCCGTCGTGGAGCGTGAGGCGCAGGGTGCCGGCGGCGGTGGCGACGACGGCAAAGCCCTCGCCGGCGGCGTTGCGGTTGTCGAGGAGGACGGTGCCGGCGGGGACGGCGTCGGCGGACAGCCAGAAATCGAGGCTGAAGCCGGTGCGCAGGTCCTTGGTGCCGTGGTCGGGTCGGGCGGGGTCGCGGGCGAGAAAGGCGGGGAGGCGGGGCAGCTTGGCTTCCGGCGGCAGGGCGGGGGCGCGGAGATCGAGGGCGAGATTGGCGGCGGCGACGCGTCGGTTTTCGAATTGGGCGAAGAGACCGGCGACGAGATCGGCGGGTACTTCGTGGACGCGGCCGAGGTTTTTCTGCGTTTCGGTGAGATAGAATTTTCCGTCTTCCTCGATCAGGTCCGGGTAGCTCAGGCGGACGAAGCGGTCGTCTTCGTAGAGCACGATCTCGGGTTGCGACCAGTGGATCACCTTGCCGTCGGGGCCGTCGCGTTCGACGCCGGCGGCGAGCCAGGCGGGGTTGCGGTCGTCGTAGGGGCTGCCGGAGCGGCCGGTGAGGTCGGCGGCTTTGCGGGCGATGGCGGGGCCGCCGTGGTTGTGGAACCAATACAGGTAGCGGCCGTTGGCGCAGCGCCAGACGAAGTTGGCGGCGCGCGGGTGTTTGATCCGCGGGCCGCCGGGCGCGTAGGTGGCCCAGGCGGGGGCGGACCAGGTGCGGCCGCCGTCGCGGCTGTAGGCCTGGGCGGGCCAGCCGTCGACGGTGCGGTAAATGCAGAAGAGGGAGCCGTCGGAGAGGGCGACGATACTTTGTTCCTCGGCGACGCGGCCGCCGCCGGCGGGGGTGCGGAGACCGACGGTGCCGGCGGGCAGCGTTTCCCAGACGAGGCGGGTCGGATCGCGTTCGGTGAGGATATTCGAACTGCGGAGGAAGGCGCCTTCGGATTGGGCGAAGAAGCCGGGGCCCATGGCGCCGACCTTGTGGAGGACGCAGAGGACGGCGTCGCCGAGGACGAGGGGCCGCCCGACATTCCAGAAGAAGCGGAGCTTGCCGCCGTAGAGGTTGGCGCGGTCGATGTCGAATTCGCGGACCGGGATTTCGTGGCGTTGGGCGGACCAGGAGCGGCCGTGGTCGTCGGAGTATTTGAAGACGTAGTGGCCGAGGGAATCGACGCGTTTGTAGACGCCGCCGTCCTCGCGTTTCACCTCGGGGACGCGGTCGGTGTTGTGGTTGTAGAAAGCGTAGATGCGGCCACCGGGGACTTTGAGGAGGACGGCGTAGGAGGCCTCGGGGCCGTCGGCGGGTTCGAGGTCGACGGCGTTTTCCCAAGTTTTGCCGCGGTCGAGGCTGCGGCGGGAGACGACGTGCTGGCCTTTGGCGCCTTCGGCGCCGCTGCCGGTGGTCATGACGCAGAGCCAGGCGCCGTCGTCGGTGCGGACGATGTAGGGTTGGTCGGCGTAGCCTTCGCTCGGGATGAGGTGGCCGTTGGACAAATGGCGCGGGTCGGGCACGGCGGCGCGGAGGAGGGAAGCGCCGAGGGTGAGGCAGAGGAGCAGGCGCGAGCGGAGGGGCATGGGCGGGGCGGGGGCGGGGGAGGGAAAACCGGAATGCGGAGACCGGAGACCGGAGATCGGAAAATTGGGAAAGCGGGGAAAGAAGAAGGAAGAAACGGAAGAAACCGGAGATCGGAATGCGGAAACCGGCCGGCTGAGAGCTGAGAGCTGAGAGCTGAGAGCTGAGAGCTGAGAGCTGAGAGCTGAGAGCTGAGAGCTGAGAGCTGAGAGCTGAGAGCTGAGAGCTGAGAGTGGCGATTCGCGAAATCCGCGATTCGCAATCCGAAATCCGCAATCTTCGCCGGGAGCGTTTTCCGCTTTCCCAATTTTCCGTTTTTCCGATTTCCTCCGGCCCATGGTCAAAGGTCAGAAGGTCGTCTGCATCA
>NEUS01000125.1 GCA_002288455.1 Opitutia bacterium Tous-C1TDCM | reverse complement strand
CAGCTTCGTCATGCACCCAAGGGACAGAAAACTCGTCTGTTGGCTCATCCCTTACCTCACCACTTTTCGTGCCGACTTCCGGCGCGGAGGGGACGTTTTTCAGAGGCTCCTCAACTCTCAACTATGTTCCCGACGGATCCGCCCGCAGGCCGCCGGCGGCGCCGAGGACCAGCAGCGCGAGCAGCAACGCCGCCGCCAGCCACCAGTACCACGCGAGCCCGTTGACCCGCGGCACCGGGCGCGGCGCCGGCGTTTCGTCGGTCTCATCGCGGAACGCCGACTCCGGCAGATCGAGGCCGTCGTAGGGATCCGTTTCCCGCCAGCCGGTACGTTCGTCGGCACCGCATTCCGGGCACGCTTTGGCCCGTGGGGAAAGGGCCGTGCCGCATTGGGCGCATTCGGCCGGAGCTTGGTCCGACGTCGCCATCAACCCACCTTGAAATACTTCCGCTTGCCGAGGCGCCACGCGGTCACGAAGAACGCCGTCAACGGCACCGCCAGCAACATGCCGAGCACGCCGCTGAACGCCGTGCCCCAGAAAAAGACGGCGAAGATGATCACGACCGGATGCAACCCGGTGTGCGCGCCCATGATTTTCGGCGTGAGGTACCAGCCTTCGATGCACTGGACCAAAATCACCACCAGCAAAACCAGCCCGACCAGTTGCCAGCCGCCGGCGGGCTGGAAGAAGGCGAGGGGGATCGCGATCGCCAACCCAAGGATCGAACCGAGGTAGGGCACGATATTGAGCAGGCCAAGCACGAGGCCGATCACGAGGCCGAACTTCAGGCCGACCACCGTGAAACCGATCGCCGTAAGCACGCCCATGAAGAAGCCGATCAGAATCTGGCCGCGGAAAAACGATTCGATGATCGAGACGAATTCCGTGACCAAAAACACGACGTCGTCCCGGACATCGGATTTGAGGAACGGCAGCTGGCTGCCCATCCGGTGCATCGGCGCGCCGCGGACGAGCAGAAAGAAGAACAGGTAAACGGGGATGATCGCGAGGTGGGTCAGGAACGCGAAGACATCAAGCACCCCGCCGAAGGCCGCGCGCAGGGACGGCAGCGTGCGGGTGAGCAGGGCCTGGCCTTCCGTTGCGAGGGTATCCGCGAGATTGCGGATGGTCGGGTTGGCGAGCTGGCGGTTGCCGAACTCGATCCACTGCGGATAGTGGTCCGTGACGTAGATCGAGGCGTTCTGGTACAGCGTCGGCACATAGCCGATGAAATCGATCAGTTGCTCCGCGAGCGGCGGCACGAGGCCCACGAGGGCGCCGAATACGGCCAGCACGAAGACGCCGTAGAGCAGCACGACCGACGTGATGCGCCGCAGCTTGAAGCCGGTTTCCATCCGCAACAGCAGGGGCCGCAGAATCAACGCGAGCACCCCGGCCACGGCGAGCGGCCAAAGCACCCCGGAGAAGAAGGCGAGCGCGCGGCCCAGTATCATCACGATGGCGATGACCAAGCCGATGGACACGAGGAATGCGGCGAGGGTCAGCGCGGTGCCGACAATGCGCCGCTGGCTGTCGTTGAGAATCGGAGGAGTGGGATCGGGCACGCGAAAACGGAGGCTGACGGAACGCGGCGAGCGGACAACAGCGCGGCGGGCTTGGCCAGTCCGGATTTGGGTTTCGGAAACCGGCCGTCGGATCCTGGTACCCGCGTTCAGCGCCGCTGTTCCTGCGTGTAGATCACCGCGGCTTCGGCGCGGCGCGACACATGCAGTTTCTCGAACACGGTGCTCAGGTAGTTCTTCACCGTTTTCTCGCTCAGGTTCATCTTCACGCCGACTTCCTTGTTGGTGCAGCCCTCGGCGATCAGCGCGAGCACGCGTTTCTCCTGCGGGGACAGCGACGCGAAGGCCACGCGGGCGTCGCCGCCGCCGGTCTTCACGATCTGCATGACCCGCGCCGCGATCGCCGGATCGAGAATCGATTTCCCGGCGGCCACATCGTGGACGGCGTTGAGCAAACCGCGGCCGTCGACTTCCTTTAACAGGTAGCCGTGCGCGCCGGCGCGGATGGCTTCGTCGACGCTCGTTTCGTCGGAATTGGAAGTGAGGATAAGGACGCGCAGGTCGGGCCATTGCCGCAGCAACGTCCGGCAGGCCTCGGTGCCGGAACCGTCGGGCAGGCGCAGGTCCAGCAAAACGACCGCGGGTTTCTCCCGCGCGCACACGGCATAGGCCTGGGCAACCGTGGCGCCTTCGCCGGCGATCTCGATGGTCGGATCCGTGCCGAGCAACGCGCGCAGGCCCACGCGCACGACTTCGCTGTCATCGATCAGCACAACCCGCAGGCGCGGGGCGGAAACGGGAGCGGTCATGAGGAAGCAGCAGGACGCAGGAGCGGTACCGTGGCAATGACGCGGGCGCCTTCGCCGGGGCGGCTCGTGATTCTCAGGGCGGCGCCGAGGCGTTCGGCCCGCGCGTGCATATTGGTCAATCCGTGGCCGCCGGGCCGGCGGGCGTCGGCGACGAAGCCGATGCCGTTGTCCTGGACCAGCAGGCAGACTTCGCTGTCGCCGAGGTGCAGCCGCAAGGTAACGAGGGAGGCGCCGCCGTGCCGGAGGGCGTTGCTCACGGCCTCGCGGGCGATCTGCAAAGTCTGCTGGCTTTGTTCGGCAGACAACAGCGCCGCGGCATGCTCGTCGATCTTCACGTCGAAACGCGTTTCCCGGCCGGCCTGCAGTTCCGCGAGCAGCGCCTCGACGGCGTGGGCGAAGCCGGCGCGGCGCAGGTTTTCCGGGCCGAGTCCGGTGATGTAGGCGCGGACGTCGCGGATGCTGCCGTTGATCGCGGCGCGGGCCTGTTCCAGTTTGCGATCCGCCTCCGCGGGTTGGGTGTGCACAAGCACGCGCGCCGTCTCCAATGTCAGGCCCACCGCATAGAGCGACTGGATGATGCCGTCGTGCAGGTCGCGCCCGAGGCGGATCTTTTCCTCGAGCGATTGCGCGAGCAGGCGTTGCTGGAACTGCGCGTCCTCCTCCGCGCGGCGGCGGACGTCGCGTTCGCGGTTGAGTTCCACGCCCTGGGCCGCGGTCGATTCGGCGAGCCGCGTGAGCGCGTTCATCTCGGTGCGGGCATCGGCGAAGGGCGCCTTGGTTTCCGCCGGCCGGCCGGGCCGGAGCGCGACGCTGAACACCAGCAAAACCGCCAGAGCGAGGGCGACCGCGGCGAGGCCGAGGCCGATGCGATGGGCCAGGACCGCGAGTTGCGCCGGTTTCGCGGGGGCCGGCGGCCGGAGGCCGGTTTCGGCGGCGGCCGGTTCCGCGCGCGGTTTCGTCAGGTGCGGGGCGGCGAGCGCCGCGAGCAAGGCGGCGAGCACCACCAGCAGGGCCATGGCGAGAATGCGCGGCAGGGGAGACATACGGCGGACCCCGGCACGCTGTCCCGCCGGTACAGGGCGTCAAAGCTTTGGTGCGGCGCTGCCGGGCCGCGCGCGGGTCCGGGCCGCCAAATCTTTCGACATTTGCCGGCGGGCGCGTTTCGTTCACCGACCCGATTCATGAAGTCATTCTACATCACGACCGCCATCGACTACGCGAACGGTTCGCCGCACCTCGGCCATGCCTACGAAAAGGTGCTGACGGACGTCATTGCCCGGTTCCGGCGTCAGATGGGGGACAAGGTCCACTTTCTCACCGGCACCGACGAACACGGCCAGAAGGTCCAGGCCAGCGCCCGCAAACGCGGCATCCCGCCGCAGCAATTTGTCGACGAGATCTCCGCCGAATTCCGCGCCCTGCTGCCGAAGCTCACGATTTCCAACGACGACTTCATCCGCACCACCGAGGAAAGGCACAAGAAGGTCGTCTGCGAACTGCTCCAGCGCCTCTACGACCAGGGCGACATCTACAAAAACGAATACCGCGGTTTCTACTCCACGCGGCAGGAGCAGTTTCTTCAGGAGAAGGACCGCCACCCCGACGGCACCTGGCCCGAGATCTTCGGCGAAGTAACCGAAATCACCGAGACCAACTACTTCTTCAAACTGAAGCAGTACCAGCCGTGGTTGGTGGAATTCCTGACCAAGAACGAGAACTTCGTTTTTCCGAAGTACCGCCAGTCGCAGGTGCTCGAATTCCTGAAGGAGCCGCTCAACGACCTTTGCATTTCGCGGCCGAAGGAACGCCTGGAGTGGGGCATTCCGCTGCCGTTCGACGCCGGCTACGTCACCTACGTGTGGTTCGACGCGCTCGTGAACTACTACTCCGCCGTCGCGGACACCGGCCAGTGGCCCGCCACGTGGCACGTCATCGGCAAGGACATCCTCGTCCCGCCGCACGCCGTGTACTGGCCGATCATGCTGAAGGCGGCGGGCATCGAACTTCCGCACGGCATCATCGCCCACGGCTGGTGGATGACCCGCGGCGCCAAGATGTCCAAGAGCACGGGCAACGCGCTCAACCCGCTCGACCTCGTGACCGAATTCGGCCCCGACGCCTTCCGCTACTTCCTGATCCGCGAAATGAACGTGGGCCAGGACAGCGACTTCACGCGCGAGCAATTCCTCGTCCGCTACAACAGCGAACTCGCGAACAACCTCGGCAACCTCGTGAACCGCACGCTCAACATGACGACGCGGTTCGCCGCCGGCACCGTGCCCGCGGCGGAGGCGGACCAGGACCTCGAGCGCGACCTCAAGGCGCTGTGGCAGCGCACGCGCGACGAGTTCATCCCGCTCTGCGAAGGCTTCCAGTTCCACACCGCGCTGGAGCGCGCGATGCAGTTTCTCACCGAGACCAACGCCTACATCGAGAAACGGGCGCCGTGGAAACTCGGGAAATCGGCGGAGCCCGCCGACCAGGCCCTGCTGCGCACGTCTCTCGCCACGATGGCCGAGGCGCTGCGCCTCGCCGTCGCGATCATCCGGCACGTCACCCCGACGACCACCGAGAAGATCAACGCCGTCCTCGGCTACACGCCCGGTCCGGTCTGGCGCAACGAGCTGGACTGGGACGGCCGGCTCGCCGGCAAGACCGTGGCGCCCGCGCTCGTGCTGTTTCCGCGGCCCGCCCCGCCGGAGAAGGCCCCCGCGGCGGCCGCGAAGTCCGTCTGAGTTATCCCGTCGCCCTGGCCGCCGAGTCGCCCGCATGAAAATCCTGCCGCTCGATCCCGTCGCCCAGGCGTCGCCGGCGGCGTTGCGGGATTTCTTGGCGGGTTGCCAGGCGGCGGCGCGGCAGGACGGCCACGACAAACTCGTCAGCATCTCGCTCGCGGTCGACGCCCTCGATCCGCTGGCCGTGCTGGAATCGATCTTCGAGCCGGGCCAGCCGCATTTCTACACCGAGCGGCCCGACCTCGCGACCGCGATCGCCGGGGCGGAAACGGCGGTCGCCTGCGAGGCCTCCGGCCCGGACCGTTTCGCGGCGGTGCAGCGCTGGTACGACGACGTGCTCGCGCAAACGATCGCCGTCGGCGCCGTCGACGCGCCCTTCGGCGGGCCGCATGCCTTCGCGGGCTTTGCATTCAGCGAAACCACGGAACCGGGCGAGCCGTTTCCCGGGGCCTTCGCCTTCGTGCCGCGGTGGCAGGTGGCGCTCGCGGGGACGAAGACCACGGCGGTTGCAAACCTGCTCGTGACGCGCGAGGCCGACCTCGACGCACTCGCGGAGCGCGTCTGGCGCGCGCACGGCAAGTTCCGCGGTTTTGCCTACGCCGAGACCCCCGCCGCCGAGACCGGCAAAGCCGCGTCGGCGCAATTCCGTTCCGCCGAGGCGGGCGATTACCGCGGCGCCGTGCGCCGGGCGCTGGAGTATATCGGCGCGGGCGAATTCCAAAAGATCGTGCTCGCGCGGGCGCAGGACGTCGAAGCCGACCGGCCGCTGCACCCGTTGCGCATGCTCAACGGCCTGCGCCAGCGTTTCCCCAACTGCTACGCCTTCTCCTTCGCGCGCGGGCCGGGCCCCAGTTTCATCGGCGCGAGCCCCGAGCGGCTCGTGCGCGTCAGCAAGGGCCGTCTTGAAACCGAGGCCCTCGCCGGTTCGATCCGCCGCGGGGCCTCGGCCAGCGAGGACGGCGCGCTCGCGGCGGCCCTGCTCCGGAGCGAAAAGGACCTGCGCGAGCAGCGGCAGGTGCTCGACGACATCGTCCGCCGTCTCGCCCCGCTCGGCCTCGCGCCCGAGTTCCCGGCCGCGCCGCAGATCCGGCGTCTCGCCAATGTCCAACATCTGGATACGCCGGTGACGGCGGTGCTGCCCGACGGCGTGCGCGTGCTCGACGTGCTCGGCGCCATGCACCCGACGCCGGCGGTGGGCGGCAACCCGCGCGCCGCGGCCGTGGCCCGGATCCGCGAGCTCGAGGGCTTTCCCCGCGGCCTCTACGCCGGCGCGCTCGGCTGGCTCAATGCCCGCGGCGGCGGCGAGTTCTTCGTCGGCATCCGCTCGGCGCTGGTCGAGGGCCGGAAAGCCCGGGTCTATGCCGGCGCGGGCATCGTCGCGGGGTCGACGCCCGACAAGGAGTTTTCCGAAACGGAGCTGAAGTTCAAAGCCATGCTCGACGCACTCACCGGCGCGGCGTAATCGAAAGCCGCCGTGTTTTCCCCGGATTCCCGCAACGTCAATTCGCTCTGGGCCAGTGTGCTCGCGGAAATCCTGGCGCGCAGCGGCGTGACCCGCGCCGTCGTTTCGCCGGGTTCGCGTTCGACGCCGCTGGCGATCGCGCTCGCCGCCCATCCGGGCCTCGAGGCGATCCCGGTGCTCGACGAACGTTCGGCCGGCTTCTTCGCGCTCGGGCTCGCCAAAGTTTCCGGCGCGCCTGTCGTGCTCGTCTGCACGAGCGGCACGGCCGTCGCCAATTTTTTTCCGGCCGTGATCGAGGCGCACGAGAGCGCGGTGCCGTTGCTCGTGCTGAGCGCGGATCGGCCGCCGGAGATGCGCGCGTGCGCGTCGGGCCAGACGATCGACCAGCAGAAGATTTTCGGCGGCTTCCCGGTTTTCCAGCACGAGCTGGCGGTGCCGGAATTGGACGCCGGCCGCTTCGCCTACCTGCGGCAGACGGTCGCGCACGCCGTCGCACGCGCGCTCGGCCCGGGCGGCGGCCCCGTGCACCTCAACGCGCCGTTCCGCGATCCGTTGCCGCCGGTGGCCGACGCCGGGGCGGCGGAGCTGTTCGCCGGCACGGTCGACTGGCCGCGCTTTTTTTCGCACCTCGAGCCGGCGGCGCCGGCGCTGGTGTTCGGCCGCCCGCCGCGGCTCAGTCCGGAGGTCCACGGCGCGATCGTGGTCGGGCCGGCGCAGCCGGCGGATCTGGAAACGTACCTCGCCGCGGCGGCCGAAATCGCGCGGCGCCTGGGCTGGCCGGTGCTGGCCGACGGCTTGTCGCCGCTGCGCCAGCACGCGGGACGTTTCCCGGCCTTGGTCACGACCTACGACACCGTGCTGCGGCATCCCGAAACCGCGGAGCGCCTGCGGCCCGAGGTCGTGCTGGTGCTCGGCGAATGGCCGACGAGCAAGGTACTGCGGGCCTGGGTCGAGGCGAGCGGCGCCGATCTCTGGCTGGCGACGGAGCGGCCGGACAACCGCGACGCGTTGCACGGCCGCACGCGCGCGGTCGGGTTGAGTTTGCCCGCGTTGGCCAACGTGCTGCCGCAGGCGATCGACGCGAACGGCTACCAGCGCATGTGGGCCCGCTACGACGGCAAAATCCGCGCCGCGATCGACGCGCGGTTGGCGGCGGAAACAGGTTGGTTCGAACCGAAGGCGGCGTGGCTGCTGGCGACGGCGCTGCCGGCCGGGACGCCGCTGTTCATCGCGAATTCGATGCCGGTCCGGGATTTCGAATACGTTTCCCCGCCGACGAACCGCGCGATCCGGCTTTGGTGCAACCGCGGGGCCAACGGCATCGACGGCACGCTTTCGACCGCGCTCGGCGTCGCGCACGGCGGCAAACCCGCGGTGCTGTTCACCGGGGACCTGGCGCTGCTGCACGACACGAACGGCTTTTTGCTGGCGGCAAAGTTCCGCGGTTCGCTGACGGTCGTGGTGATCAACAACCGCGGCGGCGGCATCTTCGAGCACTTGCCGGTGGCGAAGTTCGAGCCGCCGTTCGAGGAATTTTTCGCCACGCCGCAGCACGTCGATTTCGGGAAACTGGCCGCCGCCTACGGTCTGGCGCACACCGTGATCCGCGACTGGCCGCACCTCGTGGCGGAGATCGCGACGTTGCCGGCGGCCGGTATCCGGATTTTGGAGATCCGCACCGACCGCAAGGCCGACGCGGCCGGGCGCAAGGCGTGGTTCGCGGCCCTGGCGGCGAGTTTGGGTTGAGGGGAGGGACTGCCGGTAGCCCGGGCCTTCAGCCCGGGGGATTGGGACGATGCAGCCCGGGCGATAAACGGACCCGGGCTGAAGGGCCCGGGCTACGTCGGCTACGGCGCGCTACAGCTGGATCGGCAGGCCGACCTCGATGATCTGCATCGGGGGCAACTGGTAGTAGTCGCGGGCCTGGCGGGCGTTGCGGCTCAGGAAGCCGTAGAAGTGTTTCTGCCATTCCCACATCTTGGCCTCGCCGCCGGTGATGATCATCTCGCGGTTGAAATAGTAGGTCGCTTCCGACGGCTTCAGCGGCACGCCGCGGTCGCGGATGTCCCCGATCAGCGCGGCGACATCGGGCGATTCCATGTAGCCGTAGCGCGCGAGGGCCCGCCACACGCCCTCGCCGATTTCCCGCACTTCCAATCGCTCGGCCACCGGCACGAACGGCACTTCCTCGGTGAGAATGCTCAGGAGCACGACGGTTTCGTGGAGAACCTTGTTGGCTTTGACGTGGTGGAGCAAAACGAGCGGTGTGCCGGTGGGATTGCCGGCCATGAAGACGCCGGTGCCGCGGACGCGGATCAGATGTTCGCTCGAGGCGATGTCCTTGAGTTCGTTTTCCGTGATCTCGTTGGCGTACACGCGGCGGAAAATCTCCGACTTGCCCTGTTTCCAGGTGACCATGATCGCGAGGATGCCGACGGCCATCGCGACGGGCAGCCAGCCGCCGTCGGCAAACTTGTGCAGGTTGGCGGCGAAGAAACCGAAATCGATCACGAGGAACGTGCCGCAAATCGCGGCCGCGCGCCATTTCGGCCAATGCCAGGCGCGCAGCATCACGAAGTAGAGCGCGAGGGTCGTGACGATCATCGTGCCCGTGACGGCGATGCCGTAGGCGGCGGCGAGGGCGGAGCTGGATTTGAATTCCAGGACCGTGGTGATCGCGCCGAGGGCGAGGGCGGTGTTGACGAGCGGCAGGTAGATCTGGCCGCGCTGGTCCGGGTTGGTGTGGTTGATCGTCAGCCGCGGGAAGTAGCCGAGCTGGATGGCCTGCCGGACGAGCGAGTAGGCGCCGGAGATCAGGGCCTGGCTGGCAATGATCGCCGCGAGCACGGACAGCCCGAGCAGAAACCACCGCAGCGGTCCCTCCGGGGCGATGGCGAGGAAGGGATTGTCGGGCGAGCTCCGGCCGGAAAGAAAGTAGGCGCCCTGGCCGAAATAGTTGAGCGTGAGCCCGGGCAAAACGACGCCGTACCAGCCCCAGACGATGGCCTTGCGGCCGAAGTGGCCCATGTCGGCGTAGAGCGCCTCGACACCGGTGAACGCGAGCACCACGGCGCCGAGCAGAATGCCGACCTCCTGCGGATGCGTGACCAACAACTGGATACCAAGCAGCGGATTGAGCGCCTGCAGCACGACGGGGGTTTCGATGATCCGCCAGAGCCCGAAGGCGCCGAGAACGAAGAACCAGACGAGCATGACGGGACCGAAGATGCCGCCGATGAACTTGGTGCCGCGGTACTGGAACGCGAAGATGCCGGCGAGGATCAGCACCGACAGCGGCACGACGAGATGTTCGACCTCGGGCCAGACCAGTTTGATGCCCTCGACGGCGCCAAGCACGGTGATGGCGGGCGTGATGACGGCCTCGCCGCAGAGCATGGCGGCGCCGATGAGCACGAGCAGGGTGCCGGCGTTGAGGCGGTTGCGGGTGCCGCGGTCGAGCCGGCCCAGGGAGAGGAGGGCGAAGATGCCGCCTTCGCCGCGGTTGTCGGCGCGCAGGACAAAGATGGTGTACTTCACGCTGACGACGACGATCAGCGACCAGACGATGAGGGACAGCACGCCGAGGACGGCGACGGCGTGTTCCGCCGGGGGCAACGCATGCAGGCATTCCCGGATCGTGTAGAGCGGGCTGGTGCCGATGTCGCCGAAGACCACCCCCAACGCGCCCAAGCCGAGCCCGAGTTGGGCCTGGGAGGAAAGTTTTGTCGGCGCGGCGTGACTCATCGGAAAGGCGAGTCTCCGGAAACAGCCGCGCTGCTCCAAGCAGTTTTCTCGGCACCGGGAAATCAGCTTGCAATCCCCGCGGGCGATTCGGGCCGCGCTGGCCGGTGGACAAGCGGCGGAAAACGCCCCACGGTTTCGCGCCATGACTCCCGATTGGAAGGTCGCCAAAACGTACACCGACATCCTTTACCACAAAGCCGAGGGCATCGCCAAAGTGACGATCAACCGGCCCGAGAAGCGCAACGCGTTCCGCCCCCACACGGTTGCCGAGATTTTCGATGCGTTTTCCGATGCGCGCGAGGACCCGACGGTCGGCGTCGTGCTGCTCACCGGCGCCGGTCCGCACACGGACGGCAAGTACGCCTTCTGCGCGGGCGGCGACCAGAGCGTGCGCGGGCATGCGGGCTACATCGACGAGGCCGGCGTGCCGCGGCTCAACGTGCTCGATCTCCAGAAACTCATCCGCTCCATGCCCAAGGTCGTGATCGCCCTCGTCGCGGGCTACGCGATCGGCGGCGGGCACGTGCTGCATGTCGTGTGCGATCTCAGCATCGCGGCGGACAACGGGATCTTCGGCCAGGTCGGGCCGAAGATGGGGAGCTTCGACGGCGGCTTCGGTTCAAGCTATCTGGCCCGCGTCGTGGGCCAGAAGAAAGCGCGCGAGATCTGGTTCCTTTGCCGCCAGTACAACGCGGCCCAGGCGCTCGAGATGGGTTTGGTCAACGCGGTCGTGCCCGTGGCGGAATTGGAAAACGAAGGCGTGAAATGGGCGCGCGAGATCATGGAGAAGAGCCCGCTGGCGATCCGGTTGCTGAAGAGCGGCTTCAACGCCGAGCTCGACGGCCAGGCGGGGATCCAGGAACTCGCGGGCAACGCGACGCTGCTCTATTACATGAGCGACGAGGCGAAGCACTTCATGACGGCGCAGCGCGAAAAGCGGAAACCCGACGCGCGCAAGTATCCGTGGCTTCCCTGAGGGCGCCGCGGCGGCGGCGCCCTCAGGGAGTTGAAAGGTGAAGGTTGAAAGTTGAAAGAACGGGCAGCGTCGATCGGCGCGGCTCGGGTTTGCCGGGCTTGGTCCTCGGTCCGGTCTCCGGTCTTTCAACCTTCACCTTTCAACTTTCAACTTCGCCGCGGCGGCGACGAGCGCGGCGGCCTCGGCCGGCGCGAGTTCCGTAGTCTCAAGGCGAAGCTGCGGCGGCGGCATCACCGGCGTGGCGAAGGTGCCGGCGGCGCGGAGGCGGCGATAGAGGTCGAGGTCGACGAGTTTGCGTTTCGACTGCCGGTCGGGCGAGGCGAGGCGGGCTTCGATCGCGGGCCCAGGTGCGGTCAATTCGACGCCGAACCAGGTGTGCGGCGGCGCCGAGAACTCGCGGACGAGGTCATCGACGAAGGCCTGCGGCACGGAGTTCTCCGGATTGAAGGTGAAGATCAGGCCGGGCAGATCGGCGGCGACGGCGGCGGCGAAGCCGTCGCGCCAGAGTTTTTCCCGCAGCGCGACGAATCCGGGCGTGCCGAAATCGTGGAGCGCGAGGGCGAAATCGACGGCGAGGTGATTGTGGAAAAGCCGCCAGCCGGTGAGGCGGGCGAGTTCGCGGGCGACGGTGAGTTTGCCGGCGGCGGGTGGACCATGGGGCACGACGAGGTTCATGGGGCGAAGAAACCGTGGCCGGGCCTTGGTTCGGCGCAATCCCGGCGGAACGGGCGGGGAGCGCAGCGCCGGCTGGAAAAACATCCGCGGGTGTGCACGCTGCGCGTTCCCGATGAACCGACGTGCGCTCACTCCCAAGGTCCGCGATGCCCTGCGCCAATTGGCGTCCGGGCCGCAGGACATGCGCGACGACGCGCTGCTCGAACTGATCAACACCGAGCTGAAGAAATTGCCGATCGAGGACATCACCTATGTCCGGGACCGCGTGCGGTTTTCGTGTCCGCCCTGCCCGATGGTGCAATCGGTGGTGCTGATGCTCGACGGTTTGATCGAGGTGAAGAGCCTGGCGCTATAGCGTGGTTGAAAGTCGAAAGGTGAAGGTTGAAAGACGGAGCCGGGAAAGCGGGGAGTGAGGTGAACCACAGAGGCACGGAGAGCACGGAGAGTTCGAGCAAGGGTAGCTGGCTCTGTCTCTGTGGCCTCTGTGTCTCCGTGGTTGTTTGCCCGGAGTTCTGCGGACGGGCATGAAAAAGGCCGGTCGCGCAGGACCGGCCTTGAAGGAAGGGAAATTGCCCGGGACTTATTTGCCGAGGCTGGCGCGGAGGTCCGACAGCTGGCCGGCGCTGCCGAGCAGATGGTTGCGCGAGGCGATGAACTTCGCGTACTCGGCGATGAAGATCTTGCCCGGCGGGCGGAAATCGAACTCGGAGGGCTTGTCGCGGAAGAACTCGCGGTGGACGCGGGTCCAGACGAGGCGGCCGTCGGTGTCGATGTTGACCTTCGTCACGCCGAGCTTGGCGGCGGGCAGGTACTCGTTCGGGTCGACGCCCATCGAGCCTGCGATCGTGCCGCCGGCGGCGTTGATGCGGGCGACTTCGTCCTGCGGCACCGAGGAGCTGCCGTGCATGACGAGCGGGAAACCGGGCAGCTTGGCCTTGATCTGCTCGAGCACATTGAAGTGCAGCGACTGCTTGCCCTTGAACTTGAACGCGCCGTGCGACGTGCCGATGGCGCAGGCGAGGGAATCGCAGCCCGTCCGCTTGACGAATTCCTCGGCCTCGGCCGGGTTCGTCAGCATCGCGTGGCCTTCGTCGACCTGGATGTCCTCCTCGACGCCGCCGAGCATGCCGAGTTCGGCCTCGACGGAGATGCCCTTGGCGTGGGCGCGATCGACGACGCGTTTGCTGATCTCGGCGTTCTTGTCGAAGGGATCGTGGGAGGCGTCGATCATCACGGAACTGAAGAAGCCCGAATCGATGCACTCGTAGCAGGTCTGCTCGTCGCCGTGGTCGAGGTGGACGGCGAAGATGGCCTCCGGGAAAATGTCGCCGGCGGCGCGGATGATGGCCTCGAGCATGCGCTTGTCCGTGTAGGCGCGCGCACCCTTGGAAATCTGGATGATGAACGGAGCCTGGGATTCGATGGCGCCGCGGAAGAGGCCCATCGCCTGCTCGGCGTTGTTGATGTTGTAGGCGCCGACGGCGTACTTCCCGTAGGCGTGTTTGAAGAGCTGCGCGGTGGTGACGATCATGTTGGGAAAAAGCCGGTGTTCACCTTCCCGGTGCACGTTGCGTGCCGCAAGGGTTTTCTCTGCGCATGTTCGCGCGCAGAAGAGTTGAGGAGCCTCTGAAAAACGCGCCGCTGGTCCCCGCGTGGGAGCGGCGGCGTTTTTTTTCGGAAGCCAGAGAGCAAAGAAGAGGGCGAAGCGGTCAAAACGGGGCTGAGTGGTGGTGC
>NEUS01000124.1 GCA_002288455.1 Opitutia bacterium Tous-C1TDCM | reverse complement strand
CGCGGTGCCGGGCCGTCTCGCCGGCGAATTCCTCATCGCCTACGCCGCGATGCGCGCGCTCGGCGAAGTCTTCCGGGAACCCGATGCGACGCTGCTCTTCGGCCTCAGCCGCGGGACTTTCTACTCGATCTTCCTGATCGCGGCCGGCGTCGTCCTTATCGTCCGGAGCCGGCCCGCGGCCCGCTCTTGAACGCGAACGGCCGCCGGCAGGACCGGCGGCCGGAAAGACGGAGCGGGCCCGAGGCCGCGCTCAGCGGTGGTCCTCGAAGGAGAGATCGTCGTTGCCCTGGCGCAGATCGGCCGGGCCGGCCTCGGCCGGAGCGGCGGGCGCATGCGCGGCGGCGCGGGCCCCGGCACCGCGCGGACCGGCGCCGGTCTTCGGCGGGCGCTTCAGGCGGACCTCGACCTTCGGCGTGACCGGCGTGGCCGCGACAGCGGCCGCCCCGAGATCGTCGGTGGCTTCGCTGCCGCGGGCCATGAGCAGAAGTTCGCCGACGGCGAGCCGCACCTGTTCGGCCTGCGCCTTGAGTTCCTCGGAGGCGCCGGCGGATTGCTGCGCGAGGGCGGCGTTGTCCTGCGTGATTTTGTCCATGCTCGCGACGGCGCTGTTGAGCTGGCCGATGCCTTCGCTCTGCTCGTGCGAGGACTGCGCGATCTCCGCGATGCGTTCGTCGAGCAGGCGCGTCTTTTCGACGATGGCGGCGAGATTGGTCGCCATCTTCTCGCTGATGCGCACGCCCTGCTCGCTCTTCTCGGTGGAGGCGGAAATCTTGTCGGCGGTCTCGCGGGCGGCGCCGGCGCACCGTTGGGCCAGGTTGCGGACTTCGTCGGCGACGACCGCGAACCCGAGGCCGGCCTCGCCGGCGCGGGCGGCTTCGACCGCGGCGTTGAGGGCGAGGATGTTGGTCTGGAACGCGATCTCGTCGATCGTCTTGATGATTTTCGAAATCTCGACGCTCGAGCCCTTGATCGCGCTCATCGCGGCCTTCATCTGCTCCATGTCGGCGGCGCCGGCGTCGGCCGTCTGCCGCGTCTGGTTGGCGAGCGTCTTGGCGTTCTGGGCGTTTTCGGAATTCCGGGACGTCATGCTCGACATCTCGTGCAGCGAGGAACTGGTTTCCTCGAGCGAGGAGGCCTGCTGGGTGGCGCCGGTGGCCATCGCATGGCTGGCGGCCGCCACCTGGGCGGCGGAGCCGTTGGCTTTTTCGGATTCGACGGCGAGCCGGGCCGCGACCGCGGTGATCCGGCGGCTCACGCCGCGGATGATCAGCACGGCGAAGACCACGCCGAGGACGATGCCGGCGACGGTCACGGCCAGCACCACGACTTCGTTGCGCTGCTGGTCCGTCCGCGCACGCGTTTCCAATTGGTCCTGGAACCCGCGCACGGAGGTTTTCACCCGGCCCAGGGTCGCGGTGAATTCGGGCGCGAGCCGGTTGATCCGGTCGCCGACGATGCGGTCCCGCTCCTGCTTGGAGGCGACGACATCCTGCAGGCCCTTCGCGTAGGTCACGGCCGCTTGCTGGAGGGACGCGAGCAGCGCCTTCTTGGCGTCGTCCTTGAGGGTCGCGTCGAGCTTCTCCATTTCCAGCTGCTCTTTCTCCATCGCCTGGATCTGCGTGACGGTGACTTTGAGGGCGGCGTCCGCCGCGGCCGCTTTTTGCGGATCCGAATCGAGCAAAAATCCGTTCACCAGACTGGTGCTTTCGAACAGGGCCTTCAGGCCGTTGGAAATGCGGAACGCGGCGCTCATGTCGCCCTGGGTCTGCGCCTGTTTCAGCATCTGCTGGAGGCCGTCGGCGATGGCCTTGGACTGCGGCACCAAAACCGTCTGCTCGACCGCTTGGCGGGCCCGGTGGTTGGCGACGAGTTCGCGAAACGCCGCGTCGTAGGCGGCGAGCAATTGGCGCGCCTTTGCGATCTCCTGCGCGCGCTCGCGGTCCTGCATGAGCTTGGCCGCGGCATCGAGTTCGGCGTTGAGCGTTTTCCCGGCGGCGTCGACCGCCGCGATGCTGGCGTCGGAGCCGGTGGCGAGGAAATCGTTCACCTGCAGTTTCACGCCCTGCATCGAAGATTCGAGCATGGCGGCGGCATAGGTTTCCCGCGCGCTTTCGGAGAGCAGGGCGAAGCGGCGCCCGGCCCCGTTGACGGCGGTGTAGGCGATCACGGCGACGACCGCGAGCACGGCGAAGGACAGCCCGAAGCCGAGCGTGATTTTTTTGCCGATGGTCAGGTTTTGGAACGACATGGGAGGTGGGGCGGCCGGCCGGGGGACGTCCGGCCGGGCGTTTTAGCTTTCGAAGACGAACTTGATCGGGATCGAGACCTTGATCGCCACCGGCGTGCCGTCCTGTTTCGCCGGTTTGAATTTCCATTTCTTCAAGGCGTTGAGCGCCGGTTTCTCGAACGCCGCGTTGGACGACTTTTCGACTTCGGTGCCGGAGACATTGCCCTGTTCGTCGATGGTGCACTTCACCATCACGAGACCGGACACGCCGTCGCGGCGCAGTTCATCGGGATAGTCGGGCGGGACGGTGCGGACGGGAACGGGCGGCTCGGCCTTCGACTGGGCGAAGACCGGCGTGAGCAGAGCGGTGAGGAGGAGGAGAACGGCAGGTACGAGTTTGCTCATGGTTGGATATATGGATCGCGGGTGAGCTTCGGCACAGGCCGTCGGCGACTTGAGTAGTTTTCGCCCGGTGCATGCGGGGAATGCGGCATCGGGCCGGGAGATTTACCGGGGATTCAATTTCCCCGCCGGGCCGGAGCGCGGCGCCCCGCGCGAATCCGCCCCTTGCGAGCCGACCGCCGATCCGCCACGGTTGCCCTTCCACCATGTCCCCGGCCGTCGCCGCTCCTCCCCTGCTCTTCGCCGTCCTGGCGTTCAACGCGAACAATCAACTGGCGGTGCGCCGGCTCGGCTCGAAATCGGGCCTCGCCTTCACCGGCAGCGACTTGGCGATGGCGACCGCGCGGCTCGAAGGCGCGTTTCCGGCCCACACGGCGGTCGCCGAATACTTTTCCGCCGTCGCCGGCGGCCGCAGCTACCGCGTCTGCCTGACGCAGGTGCAAGGTCCCGCGGCCGATCCGGAAATCGGCTTTCGCGCCCTCGACGATCTCGCCGCGGACCCGGTGGCGCTCGCGCCTTCGCTGGCGGCGCTGTTGCCGGAGCTGGATCCGTTTCTCGTCGAGATCCCGTACCTGCATCTCGGCGAAAACGACTTCATCTACAAATTCCGGCCCGCCCAGGAACGGAACACCGCCATCTACGCGCAGGACCCGGCCGCCGGCGCCCTCTACCAATCGCAGCTCTGCGCCGCGATCAAGGCGCTCGCCCGGCGCCACGAACGCACCGCCGCCGATCCCGTCACCCTCGATTTCGGCGCCGTGCAGTACGTGATCCCAAGCCATTTCGGGTTTTGCCTCGGGGTGAAAAACGCGATCGAGAAAGCCTACGAGACGCTCGCGGCCCACCCGGACCGGCGTGTGTTCATGCTGTCCGAACTGATCCACAATCCGTTCGTGAACGAGGATCTCCTGCGCCGAGGCCTGCGCTACCTGCAGACCGACAAAGGCGTGCCCTACCCCGCGACCGACGCCGCCGGCCGGGCCACGACGCTCTGGGAAACCCTGACGCCGGACGACATCGTGATCATCCCCGCCTTCGGCGCGACGGACGACGACAAGCGCCGGCTCGTGCGCAAGGGCATCGCGGTTTGCCAGTACGACGCGACCTGCATGCTGGTGGAGAAAGTCTGGAAGGCCGCGCGCGCCTACGGCCGCGAAGGCTTCACCGTCGTGATCCACGGCAAACACGAGCACGAGGAAACGAAAGCGACCTTCTCCAACACGCGCCGCTTCGCCCCCGCGCTGATCGTGCGCAATCTCGCGGAAGCGAAACAGCTCGGCGAAATCATCGTCGCGCGCGGCCAGGAACGGCGTGCGCGTTTCGCCGAACTTTTCGCCGGCCGCCATACGCCGGACTTCGACGTCGACCGCCACCTCGAGCGCGTCGCCGTGGTCAACCAGACCACGCTGCTGATGAACGAGACCCTCGCCATCATCGAGCTGCTGCGGGGCGTCTTCCGCGAGCACACCGGCGACGAACGCCGCGTCGGCGGCAGCAGCCGGCGCGACACGCTGTGCTACGCGACCCAGGTGAACCAGGACGCGCTGAGCCGCGCGCTGGCGGGGCCGCTCGACGCCGCCTTCGTGCTGGGCGGGAAAAATTCCTCCAACACCTACCAGCTGTTCCGGCTCTGCGAACAGCAGCTCGGCCCGCGCGCCTACTTCATCCAATCGGAGGCGGGGATCGTTTCCGCGACCGGGGTCGACCACTACGTGTACGGCGGCGGCGGCACCGGCCGCACGGAGCTGCGCGCGCTCGACGTGGCCGGCGGACCAAAACAGATTTTGCTGACGGGCGGGGCCAGTTGCCCCGACGGGATCATCCAGCAGGTGATCGCGCGCATCAACGGCTTCTTCCCGCCGGAGCGCCTGCGGCCGGTGGCCGACGTGCTCCGCGGCCTCGAAGGCGCGGAGTAAACGGTGCGGGGCGCGGGCGCCGGCCGGGCGCCGGCGCGAGCGTTCAGAAGCGGATCGACATGCCGGCGCGCACGCCGTTCTGGTTCGAGAGATCGATCTTCGTCGCGTACGTGGCGGACGAATTTTCCACCGACTGCGTATAGCTGCCGGCGGATTGGAAAACGGCACCCGCGTAGAAGCCGGCGCGTTCCGTCAGGTCGAACTGCACGGCCGCATCGGCGTAATAGCCGGGCAGCAGCTTGTAGTCGGCGTTGGTGACGGTTTCGGAAATCTCGGCGCCGAGCTCGGGCTGGAAGGTTTGGGTGACGGTGTAGCTCGCCCCGGAATAGACCAAGGCGGCGCCGAGGCTCACGCTGGCCTTGAGGCGGTTGGTGATCGCGAAGAGCAGCGTCGGACCCACGCGCATCGTGTAGTAGGCGCCCTTGAGTTTCCAACGATTGGTGACGCTTGTGTCGTTGGTGAGCGCGGTTTCGGTCCGGCCCGCGGGCTGGTTGCCGATGAGCACGGAGGTGTCGGAGGTGAGCGTGCGGATGCTGCCGTCGTCGTTGAGCAGGGGGTTGCCGCTGGCGTCGAGGACGTTCTCGGTGGACGTGCTGGGCGAGGAGTACGGCGGCGCGGGCGGCGTCTGGCCGAAGAGGGAATAGAAATCGGTCAGCGTGCGCATCGTGGCCCGCACGCGGTCCTCGGTGTTGGAGGCGATGTCGTTGAGCGAAAGACCGGCGGTGAGGTTCCAGGCGACGCGGCCGCCGAAGAGTTTGCCCATGTCGCGGTGCATGGCGATGTCCATGCCGGCGCTGCTCGCGCTGTCTTTCTCGCGGACCGAGGTATCGATGACGTCGGCGGAATAGGTGCTCAACGCGAGGTAGCCGTTGGCGGTGAGTTGGCTGGAATCGATGTAGCTCCAGGTGTTGGTGCGGCCGTCCGGGGCAATCGGGTCGAACACACGGGCGCCCGATTCGGGATCGATCACCGGGTTGCCCGCGCTGTCGGTGCGGCCCACGGCGCGGCTGTCGGGCTGGACGGTGCCGTTGTGGTAATTGCGGCTGAGATTGGCGCCGAGGAGGGCGCCGGGATCTTCGGGCGCGGAGATGCGGCCCTGGCCGGAAAACTGGGTCTTGGCGCCGCTCACATAGCGGAAGCCGAAGGTGACGGTGCTCTTCGGCTCGTAGATATATTCGTCGAGATTGCTGAAATCGGGAATTTCGACGGGCGGACCGCGGCGTTCCTCATCCTGGGCGTAGGCCAAACCGAGGGTCGACGCGAAGGCAACGAGGGCGAGACGAAGGAGTTTCATGCGTTGGGAGGGCCCCAATGGGACGGGGCGAGCGGGAAAATGTTGCACGAACTTCGCGGCCGCCTCCGGCGGCGTCAACGCGAGAGTTCCGGCGGGAGGAGGTCCGGGCCGAACCGCGGCGCGGGCCCCAAAAAAGAAAGCGGGCGGTGCGACCACATTTCGCACCGCCCGCCGTTTCTGAACTTTCACACCCCTGACAAATTGTTGCGCGGGCCCGAGGGCGCCGGCGTTTCCATACGTTGGCTTGAAGGCAAGGAGACCGAACTTCGGTTTCGCCGGCCGCGCCTCGTGACAGGGTCACCGGCGCGGCGACAAATCGGTTGCCCGACTCCCCGGCTCAGGCCGAGGCCCCGGCCATTTGCGGCACCGCCACCGGCGCCTTGGACAAGGTGTTCTTCGCGTCGTCGATGGAATCGCAGAATGTCCAGCCGCGGGTGTCCTCGAAGCCTTTGCACTCGGAGATGATCTGCGGATTGCCGACGAGCACGAAGTGCATCGCGAGGTCCCGGCAGGTCTGCATCGCCTGGAAGAGCAGCTTGATGATGCCCATGTGCAAGGACTTCACCTGGTGGATGTCGATGACGACCTTGTTGAAGCCGGCGTCGACCGCCTCCGCGAATTTGGGTTTCAGGTAGGTCGCGGCCTCGGCGAGCACCGCCGGCGAGCAGATCTCGGGCAGGCGCATCACCATGAGATCGCCGTTGATGGCGTAGTAGCGCTGGGAGGTGTCGAGGTTCATGGCCTTGGCGGCCTTGGACTCGAGTTCGCTCATTTCGATCGGCTTGGTGATGATCGCGCTGAAGCCCATCGTCTGGGCCTGCTGCTGCTGCGCGACCTCCGTCTTCACGACGAGCGCGAAGACCGGCGTGTACTTGGTCTTGAGGTTCGTCCGGAGCATCCGGAAGAACGTAAACGCAGCGTCCTCGGGCAGCGAGAGACTGACGACGATGAGATCCGGCGTCGCCTTGGTGGCGCAGTCGATGGCCTCGCCCTGGGTCGCGACGCCCTTGATGCGCCACGGCGTGTGCTTCAGGCCTTCCTGGATCTGCTGGATGATCGCGGGCTTGTCCTCGACGATAAGGATGTCGGCCGGATCGAGAATGGATTTGGCCTTCGCCGGGCCCTCGTTGACGGGCTTGAGGTCGATGACGCGGCTGCATTTTTCGATCAGCACCTCCTCCTTGAAGGGCTTCACGAGGTAGTCGCGCACGCCGATCTTGGCGATTTTGAGGACGTTGTCGCGGCCGCCTTCGGCGGTGAGCATGATGACCGGAATGGCCTTGAGGGCCGGGTCGGACTTGAGCTTGGTGAGCATCTCGACGCCGTCCATGACGGGCATCGTGATATCGAGCAGAATGAGGTCGGGCGTTTCCTTGGCCGCGACAGCGAGGCCTTCGACGCCGTTCGCCGCCTCGAAAATTTCGACGTCGAACGGCTTGAAGGCCTTTTTGACGATGATGCGGACGGTCTTCGAATCGTCCACGGTGAGAACTTTGTAGCGCATGGTGGAGGAAGTAGCTTCAGCCCTGGTCGTCGGACTTCATGAGGATGTCGGCGACCACGCGGTGTTCCGCGCAGTCGAAGAAGTAGACGTGTCGCACCGCCGAGCTGATGGGCTCGATGGAGAAATTGGTGCCGCGCAAAATCGACGGGATCGTAAGTTTGCAGGGATAGCCGGCGTCGCAGAGGCCGTTCTTGAAACTGCCGACCGTCATGTTGGTCATCTCGCCGATCGCGTCGTTGATGACTTCGTCGCCGGCCTCGTCGAGCTCCTGCTCGGTCATGCCGAGGAGGTGGCAGGTGCAGAGCCGCGCAAACGCGAGGTCGAGGTGCAGATAGACGAGTCCGTTGACGTCGCCGAGGAAGCCGACGGTGCCGACCACCTGGGGCCGATCCGGGGGCGTGAGCGACTGGGACTGCTGCGGAGTATCGGCCGGCGTACTGAAGGACGGCTCGCGGCCGACCATCGTTTTGAAAACATCGGTCACGGCGCGATTGATGTACTCTCGAATCAGCGCTTCGGTAATTTCAGCGGTGGCGGGCATGAGATCGGCAAGGTTGCGGGTGAATAAGTGCATATCGGCCGTTTCCCGCCGTGGTTTAACGGCGAATACACGCGAATCGGGGAAATCTTGCGGCGCGCGTTCGCCCGCAGGTCCGGCGGCAATCCAAGATCCGGTCCGCGCAGGAGGGATCCCGCGGCTGTTTCCCGGAGTCTCGGGAGCACTTCGTTCGCAGCCGGGCACGGAGACGAACCGTTCCGCCCCTGCCCTGCGGGGCGGGCGTCGACGCGGTGCCGCAGGACAGATTTGCGATCCCTCGACGCGCCGCCCCCAAAGCCCGGCGCGGCCGAACTCATGCGGTTGAAAGAGCTTGGCTGCGAGTTGAGAGCAAAACCCTTCGGTTCGCCAGGTCGCTGGCTTCGGTTGCGTTTTCCGCGCGGTCCGGTCCGTCAACCTTCACCTTTCAACTTTCACCTCGGCCGCGCCGCGCGGCCGTCCCGCCAGCGCGGCCATTCCGTTTCCAGCAATCGCTGCGGCGCCGTCGTGTACCAGCCGCTGCCGGTCCGCCGCTCCCGGTCCACCTCCGCCAACGAATAGACTTTCACGCCATCGCGGCTCGCGAAGATCGGCCGGTCCGTCCCGACCTCGACCATCCGCGCCCACAGCGGCCGCGCCGCCGGATCGGGCACGACCACGACGTCGAAGTCCGCCTTGTGCCGGAAGAACTCCGCCGGCGGCGCCGGCACGCGTTCCACCCGGATGCCCGTCAGCTTCGTTTTCTCCAACCACGCCGCCGCCGCCTCGATCGCCGCGACGATGTCCGGCGCCGGCTGCGGCAAACGCATCAAAAATCGCACCGCCTCCGTCGTATCCGCCGGGGAAACACACGCCGGCTCGAAGGTCCGCGCCCCGACGGTCTCGAGCGTCGTCTCGTCGTGCTGCTGCCCCCAGCCGGCCTTCCGCCCCCCGGCCGCAATCTGCATCCGCAGCAGGCAGGCCGTGCCTTTCGCCGCCGCCGCCGCGCACTCCGCGCGCAGGCCGGCGCCCAGCCACGCGAACGCCGGCCGCCCTTCCGCCGCGTCCTGCAGCACATTGAGAATCCCGACCATCACGCCGTCGTTGAGCGTGATGCGTTTCGCGATCGTCCCGCCCTTCGGCCACCACTGCGGGAATCCACCGTTCGGATACTGCGACGCCAGCATGAACCGCAGGCCGCGCACGCACCCGTCGCGGTAAGCCGGCTCCCCGGTCGCGACGTACGCCGCCGCCAGGTACGCCGTCTGCGTGTGCGTCGTGTGGTTGTCGTAGCTCGTGTCGGTGTTCGCGCGCGTCGCGCGGATCTGTTCGCGCTGCGCCGGCGTCAGCACCGCCTGCATGTCGTAGTCCTTCGGCCAGCCGCCGTTCTCGCGCTGGAAGAGGAGCACGTTGTCCGCGATCTCGCGCACCTGCGCCGGCGCGTACGCGGGCTGCTCCGGCAACGCCTGCATGATGCGCTCCGGCTGGTTGATGCTGCGCCAATGGTGCGCGGAATCGCGGAAGCCGGAGACATCCGGCGGTGGCACCGTGGACGCGGCGCCGATCGGCAGGGCCGCGAGCAATTGCCAAAACAGAATCGGGCCAAGGCGTCGTTTCATGCGGCGGGGAACAACGCCGCGCAGTCAGCCCCCGCCCCGCCGCCGGCGCAATGCGTTTCCCGGTGGCCGTTTCCCTCCCCGCCGCGTCTTCGGCAAGCCATGCGCTGGAATTGCTTTTGACCGTCCCCGCGCCCCGCCCTTAGCTGCCGTTTTCATCCGCCAAACTTCCTCATCATGTCCGCCAAGCCGACCATCATCTACACCCAGACCGACGAGGCCCCCGCGCTCGCCACGTACTCGCTGCTGCCGATCATCCAGGCGTTTACCAAACACGCCGGGATCGCCGTCGAGACCCGCGACATCTCCGTCGCCGGCCGCATCCTCGCCGCGTTCTCGGATCTGTTGCCGGCCGACCAGCGCGTGCCCGATGCCCTCGCCGAACTCGGCGCCCTCACCCTCAAACCCGAGGCCAATATCATCAAGCTGCCCAACATCAGCGCCTCCGTCCCGCAGCTGAAGGCCGCCATCGCCGAACTCCAGGCCAAGGGCTACGCGCTGCCCGCGTTGCCCGAAAATCCCGTCACCGACGCCGAGAAAGACGCGAAAGCCCGCTACGCCAAGGTCATGGGCTCCGCCGTGAATCCCGTCCTTCGCGAAGGCAATTCCGACCGCCGCGCCCCCAAGGCCGTCAAGGACTACGCCAAGGCCCACCCGCATTCCATGGGCGCTTGGTCCCCCGCTTCCAAAACCCGCGTCGGCACCATGGGCCAGGACGATTTCTTCTCCAACGAGAAGTCCGTCACCGTCCCCGCCGCCACGGACGTCAAGATCACGTTCCACGGCGCCGACGGCTCCACCAAGGTCCTCAAGGAAAAGACTCCGCTCAAGGCCGGCGAAATCATCGACGCCACCGTCCTCCGCAAAGCCGCCCTCGTCGCCTTCATCGAAAAACAAATCGCCGCCGCCAAGGCCGACGGCGTCCTCTTCTCCGTCCACCTCAAAGCCACGATGATGAAGGTCTCCGACCCCATCATCTTCGGTCACTTCGTCCGCGTCTTCTTCAAGGACCTGCTCGCCAAACACGCCGCCACCTTCGCCCAACTCGGCGTCGATCTGAACAACGGCTTCGGCGACCTCCTCGGCAAAATCGCCACTCTGCCCGCCGACCAAAAGGCCGCCATCGAGGCCGACATCGCCGCCGCCTACGCCGCCGGTCCCGCCCTCGCGATGGTGAATTCCGACAAAGGCATCACCAATCTCCACGTCCCCAGCGACGTCATCGTCGACGCCTCCATGCCCGCGATGATCCGCACCTCGGGCCAAATGTGGAACGCCCAAGGCAAAGCCCAGGACACCCTCGCCGTCATCCCCGACAGCTCCTACGCCGGCGTTTACCAAACTGTCATCGATTTCTGCAAACAGCACGGCGCCTTCGATCCGAAGACGATGGGCTCCGTCCCCAACGTCGGCCTCATGGCCCAGGCCGCCGAGGAATACGGCTCCCACAACAAGACCTTCCAGATCGCGGCCGCCGGCACCGTCCGCGTCACCGATAGCTCCGGCGCCGTGCTGTTGGAGCACAGCGTCGCCGAGGGCGACATCTGGCGCGCCTGCCAGACCAAGGACGCCCCCGTCCAGGATTGGGTGAAACTCGCCGTCAATCGCGCCCGCCTTTCCAGCACGCCCGCGATCTTCTGGCTGGACGAAAACCGCGCCCACGACGCGCAGATCATCGCCAAGGTGAAGCAATTCCTGCCCACGCACGACACCGCGGGCCTCGATATCAAGATTCTCGCCCCCGCCGCGGCCTGCCTCGCCACCCTCGTCCGCCTCAAGGCCGGCCAAGACACGATCAGCGTCACCGGCAACGTCCTCCGCGACTACCTCACCGACCTCTTCCCGATTCTCGAAGTCGGCACCAGCGCCAAGATGCTGTCGATCGTCCCGTTGATGAACGGCGGCGGCCTCTTCGAAACCGGCGCCGGCGGCTCCGCGCCGAAACACGTCCAGCAATTCACGGAAGAGAATTTCCTCCGCTGGGACAGCCTCGGCGAATTCTTCGCCCTCGCCGCCAGCTTCGAGCACCTCGGCATCACGCAGAATCACGCCAAAGCCAAGGTCCTCGCCGAAACCCTCGACGTCGCCAACGGCAAGTTCCTCGAGTTCGACAAATCCCCCGCCCGCAAGGTCGGCGCCGGCATCGACAACCGCGGCAGCCATTTCTACCTCGCGCTCTACTGGGCCGAAGCCCTCGCCACCCAGCACAAGGCCGAGGACCTGCACCGCCTCTTCATCCCGGTGTACGCGGAGCTCGCCGCCGCCGAAGAACAGATCGTGAAGGAATTGATCGCCGTCCAGGGCAAGCCCGCCGACATCGGCGGCTACTACCAGCCCGACCCCGCCAAAGCCTCCGCCGCCCTGCGCCCGAGCCCGACCTTCAACACGATCCTCGCGAGCGTCTGAGCCGCAGACGATAGCCGGCCGCGCGTCCAAGCGCCGGCCATCGAGAGGCCGGCCCCGCCCAGCGGAGCCGGCCTTTTTATCAGTCCCATAGGTCCCATCCGTCCCATGGGTCCTATACGACTTATACGTCCTATCCCCGCTTCCGCACCTCCGTCCGCACCCGCGCCATCCTTTCCCGCACGCCGCCCTGCTCGCGGAAATCCTCTTCCATCCGCCGCAGCTGCTGATCAAGCAGGTAGTTCGTCTGGTGGATCAGGCACAGCGCGATGTTCGCCACCACCGGTCCCGGCCGCGTCTCCACGAACTCCCGGAAATCCCCGTACATCGCGGCCGGCCTCGCGCCGAGTCGCCGCACATAGGTCGCCTCGACCGAATCCTTGGCCCAGATCGGCGCCTTCCTCGTCCGCAAAAAGTCCTCATAGTCCGCCAGCAATTCCTCGAGACTCGCTCGCGCGACATTCGTCAGCTTCATTTCCGTTTCCTTCGATGTCCCCGAGGCCCGCGAGCCTTCGAGGATGTTCTGTTTCCCCGACCGCGCCGCCTGCACCATCTGGTCCACGGTCCGATCCCCTTTCTTCAAGAAGCGCTCGCAAAACCGGAACGTGAGATCGTACACCACCTCCGCCTTCCGGTACGAAATCAGCTGCCGGTAATTCCCATGCGGCGGCAAGAGTCTCTCCTTCATTCTCCCATCCCCCACCCCCGCCGCCTTCGCTTCCACCCCAATCTTCCCCCAATTCCGACTATCCGTCCCATCCGTCCTATCCGTCCCATGGGTCCCATTCTCCGCCTTCCCTTCCTCGCCCTCCTCGCGCTCCTCCCCGCGCTCAGTCCCGCCGCCGAGCTCTGGCAAGAAGTCGAGATTCTCCGCACCGAACACGGCGTCCCGCACATCCGCGCCGCCCATCTCCGCGCCGCCGGCTACGCCCTCGGTTGGCTCCAGTGCGAGGACCACGGTTCCACCACCCCCGAACGCCTCTGGGCCATGCGCGGCGCCACCGCCAAAATCAAAGGCCGCAAGGCCCTCGACGACGACTTCGACGCCCTCCGCCGCCGCGCCCGCGCCTTCGAAACCTACCACTTGCTCGAACCGGAAACCCGCGACTTCAACGAAGGCTTCGCCGCCGGCGTCAACCGCTACATCTCCCAACACCGCGCCGAGTTTCCCGCGCATCTCCCCGCCGACTTCACCGGCCTCGATGTCGCCACCCTCACCATCGGTTCCGGCCCGAGCGCCGCCCGCGTCGCGCGTTTTCTCACGGCATTAAAGAACGGCCCCGACACCCCCGTCGCCGAACCCGCCGATCCCGACACCCCTCCCGAGGAAGGCTCCAACGCCTGGGCCCTCGCCCCCAGCCGCACCACCTCCGGCAAAGCCATCTTGCTCCGCAACCCGCACCTCGCCTGGTCCGCCGGCTACTACGAAGCGCACCTCACGGTCCCCGGCGTCCTCGATTTCTACGGCGACTTCCGCATCGGCGGCCCCCTCGGCGTCGTCGGCGGCTTCAACCGCCACCTCGGCTGGTCCACCACCAACAGCAACACCGGCGACCTCACCGTCATCTACGCCGTGCCCGCCGATCCCGCGTCGCCCGACCACTACGTCCTGGACGGCACTTCGTTCCCGCTCACCCGCCTCGTGCGCTCGGTCGACTGCCTCGACGGCGGCAAACTCGCCGCCGAAACGCGCACGCTTTGGGAAACCCCGCTCGGTCCCGTCGTGCACCGCACCGCCGACACCGTCTACCTCGCCCGTACCGCCGGCGACGGCGAGTTCCGCGCCGGCGAACAATTCCTGCGGCAAATGCGCGCGACCTCCGAAGCCCAATGGCTCGATGCCATGCGCCTCCGCGCC
>NEUS01000123.1 GCA_002288455.1 Opitutia bacterium Tous-C1TDCM | reverse complement strand
ACTGGCTGCCCGACATGGATTCGAACCATGACTAGGTGAGTCAAAGTCACCTGTGCTGCCATTACACCATCGGGCAAGAAACTGCGGAAGGGAGACGGTGCGCCTCCGCTCTTGGCGGTCAAGGCCGGAAACCTTTCCGCCCTGCGACTCAGGGCCGCGCGAACAGAATGCAGATCGGCGCCGGCACGTTGATCACGCCCTTCGTCTGGTAGGTGAGCCGGCCGGTCTGCGGGTTCACCTGGTGCACCGAGACCGTGTTCGAGTCGGCCCCGGCCGCGAGCAACCAGCCGCCGTCGGGACTCAGGTTGATGTTGCGCGGAAACGCCCCGCGCACCGGCTGCACCTGCACGACTTCGAGTTTCGCCGTCGCCGGATCGGCCCGGTACACCGTCACGGTGTCGTGCCCGCGGTTGGACGAATACAAAAACTTCCCCGTCGGATGCACGAGGATCTCGGCGGCGGAATTGAACGCTTCGCCGGCCTTCGCTTCCTCGCTCAACGCCGGCACGGTGCCAAGCAAGCGCGCCGTTCCGGTCTCCGCCTTCCAGGCGAAGCTCGTCACCGACAGCGTGAGTTCGTTGAGCAAATAGATGAATTTGCCGTCGGGCGAAAACCGCATGTGCCGCGCGCCGCCGCCGGGCACCGACGCCGCGAACCCGTGCCGCGCGATCGCCGGCTTCGCCAGATCGATCCTGTAAATCACGATGCCGTCGAGCCCGAGATCCGGCACGAGCGCAAAGCGGCCGTCGGGCGAAAAGCCGCACCAGTGCGCGTGGGGTTTCTCCTGCCGGCCCGGCACCACGCGTGAACCGCCCGTATGCTTCGTCAGTTGCACCGGCCCGAGCCGCCCTTCGGCATCGAGCGGAAACAGCGCCGTCGAACCGCCGCCGTACTGCGCCGTGAGCAGAAACTTCCCCGACGGATGCACTGCCAGATGCGCGCCGCCGCCGTCCCCGGTCGGCGCCGAGTTGATGACTTCCAGTTTCCCGTCCGACCCGATGCGGTAACCGATCGCGCCCGGACCGCCGGGGAAATTCGCCACGGCGTAAAGTTTGTCGCCGGCCGGATGCAGCGCGAGAAATCCGGGCGAGCCGACCTCCGCGACCAACTCGGCCGCACCGAGCTTACCCTTCGCCTGATCGAACGTCGCCCGGTAGATCCCCTTGGCCCCGGGACCGCCGGTGCCAAAGTAAACCGGCAGGACCTGCGCCGCGGCCGGTGCCGCCGCCGCCAACCAAGCCGCCGTCAATGCCGCCAACACCATCCGGGGGTAGGATTTCATCCCGCGGAACTAGCAGGGTCGGCCCCCCGGCACCAAGCCGGAATCGCAAGCGCCCGCGCCGCGGGCCGCGGCGGCGCCCCCCGCCTCCGCCGCCGGACGCCTTACGCTAACCTTGCACCGGCCGCGGATCGCCGTTGGCTCGTCTGCGTCCGCGCCCCACCCCGATGTCCGACTTCACCGCCCCGTCCCGCCGCCTCCGTGGCGTCTGTTTCGGCGCCGGCTACTTCAGCCGATTCCACGCCGACGCCTGGCGGCGGATTCCCGGCGTCGAGATCGTCGCCACCGTGGACCGCGATCTTGGCCGGGCGCAAGAGCTGGCCGCCCAGCTGGGACTCCCGGCCTCCGCCGCCGGCACCGATCTGGCCGCCGCGCTCGACGCCGCGCAGCCCGATTTCCTCGATGTCATCGCGCCGCCGGACACCCACCTCGCGGCCGTCCGCCTCGCCGCCGCCCGCCGGCTCGCCGTGATCTGCCAGAAGCCGCTCGCGCCCGACTGGACCGGCGCCGTCGCGGTCGTCGCCGCCGCGCGGCAGGCCGGAATCCGGTTCATGGTGCACGAGAATTTCCGCTGGCAGCCGTGGTACCGCGAGCTGCGGCGCCGCCTGGACGCCGGCGCCCTCGGCGAACTTTTCTCCATCTCCGCGCGCGTGCGGCTCGGCGACGGCTGGCCCGACGACGCCTACCTCGCGCGGCAGCCGTTCTTCCGGACGATGCCCCGGCTCTTCGTCTACGAAACCGGCATCCATTTTCTCGATACCTTCCGTTTCCTCGGCGGCGAGATCGTCTCCGTCCATGCGCGGCTGCAACGCCGCAACCCCGGCATCGCCGGCGAGGATGCGGCCCAGATCGTCTGCGGTTTCGCCTCCGGCGCCACGGCGATCCTCGATGCCTCGCGCTTCAACGAAAGCGACGCCGCCGACCCGCGCCACACGTTCGCCACCGTCCGCCTCGACGGCCGGCGAGGCCATCTCGAACTCGATGCCGAGGGCCGCCTCGATTTCAAACCGCTCGGGCAGCCGACCCGGCCGCTCGACTATCCGCACCCGCGGCACGGCTTCGCCGGCGATTCGGTTTTCGCCGCGCAGAGCCATTTTGTCGAACGCCTCCGCGACGGCGGCGCTTTCGAGACGGACGGCGACGACTACCTGCGTACCACGGCCCTGATGGAAGCCTGCTACCGTTCGCATGCTTCCGGCCAAGTCGTGGCCTTGGACAGGAACCCGCCGCACTTTTCCTGATTTTCCCACCCTTCCCGCCCCGCCATGAACCGCCCCTTTCTCTCCCGTTTGCTTGCGCTCTTTTTCCTCGGCATCGCCGTCGCCGGCGCCGCGCCCAAGACCGTCGTCTCCATCGAGGGCGACCGCTTCTTCATCAACGGCCGCCCGACCTACGAGGGCCGGACGTGGAACGGCAAAAAAATCGAGGGCCTCATGATGAACTCGCGCATGGTCCAGGGCATCTTCGACGACCTGAATCCCGCGACGGTTTCCCGCTGGGCCTACCCCGACACCGGCAAGTGGGACGCCGAGCGCAACACGCGCGAGTTTCTCGCCGCCATGCCGGTCTGGCGCGCGCACGGGCTGCTTTCCTTCACGATCAATTTCCAAGGCGGCTCGCCCGAGGGCTATTCGCGGAACCAACCCTGGCACAACTCCGCGTTCAACGCCGACGGCACCCTCCGCCCCGACTACTTGGCGCGCATGAAACGCATCGTCGATTTCGCCGACGATCTCGGGATGGTCGTCGTGCTCGGCTATTTCTATTTCGGCCAGGATGAACGCCTCGCCGACGAAGCCGCCGTGATCCGCGCCGTCGACGCCGCCACGCGCTGGGTCCTCGATCAGGGTTGGCGCAACGTGATCATCGAGGTGAACAACGAGTGCAACGTGCGCTACGACCATCCGATTTTGCAGCCGGATCGCGTGCATGAATTGATCGACCGCGTGAAGGCGGCGAAGGCTCCCGCCGGCCACCGCCTGCTCGTCAGCACGTCCTACGGCGGCGGCACCGTGCCCAAGGAAAACGTGGTCCGCAGCGCCGATTTCCTCCTGCTCCACGGCAACGGCGTCGCCGAGCCCGCCAAGATCGCGGAGCTCGTGAAAAAGACCCGCGCGGTCCCCGGCTACACCGCCAAACCGATTTTCTTCAACGAGGACGACCACTTCAATTTCGAGGTGCCGGCGAACAACTTCACCGCGGCCGTCGGCGAATACGCCGGCTGGGGCTACTTCGATTTCCGGATGAAGGGCGAGGGCTTCGCCGCCGGTTACCAAAGCATCCCCGCCGACTGGGGCCTCGGCTCCCCGCGCAAGCTCGGCTTCTTCCGCCTGCTCGCCGAAATCACCGGCACGGCGCCCGGTCCCTACGCGCGCCCGTAAGGCCGCCTCCCCCGCGGCGCGGGATTGCGGCGTGACGCCGCGGCCGAATTCGGACTGTGATCGGTCATGCCGCCGATCGAAGGTCACCATCTCGCCCCCCCGGAGGCGCTCGCTTGGCGGCCCTCGAACCTGATGCGGATCCCCAACGCGGACTACCTCGAGCGCACCGGCAGCCACCTGCTCGGCGCCCGGCAATGGCGGTTGCCGCCGGGCAGCGCCAATACTCTGCACCGCCATATCTGCGCGGAGGAATTCTACTTTGTCCTCGAAGGCACCGGCCGGATCCGCGTCGGCGGCAAGACCCTCACCGTCCCGCGCTACGGCGGCGTGCTCGTCGGCCCGGCGGAATTGCGGCAGGTCTTCAACGACACCGATGCCGACGCGCTCTGGTTGATCGTCGGCGCCCCGGAAGCCGAGCAACCGGCCGGGGAAAAACCGGATCTCAGTCGCTACTATCCGGAAGATCCCGCGCAATTGCCGCCGGAATTGGCCGGCCGCGTTTGGCCGCCCCGCCCCTGAATCGATCGTCTCCCGCCCTTTTCGCCATGCCCCGACCCCCACTGCTACGCTCCTGCCTGCTTGTTCTCGCCGTCGCCCTCGCCGGCCCGCTCCTCCGCGCCGCCGCCGACCGGCCCGACATCGTCTTCATCTATTGCGACGACCTGCGCTGGGACGCCCTCGGCGTCGTGCAACGCGAGCAAGGCGCCGCGGGGCGATTCCCCTGGTTGCAAACGCCCCACCTCGACCGCCTCGCCGCCCAAAGCACCCGCTTCCGCGAATCGTTCGTCGTCACGTCGCTCTGTTCCCCCGGCCGCGCCGCGGTGATGACCTCGCGCTACGGCCACGCCACCGGCATCATCGGCAATGGCGCGCACCTCCCGCCGGAGACCCCGACTTTCGCGCAGCAATTGCGCGGCGCCGGCTACACCACCGCGTACGTCGGCAAATGGCACATGCGCGACCAGCGCGAACGTCCGCACTACGATTTCGTCGCCAGCTTCGTCGGCCAGGGCCGCTACTTCGACTGCCCGATTTTGCTCAACGGCACCGAGACGCCGACCCAAGGTTGGATCGACGACGTGTCCGCGGACTACGCCGTCCGCTTTGTCGAAAAACAGCCGGCCGACAAACCGTTCTTCCTCTGGCTCGGCTTCAAGAGCCCGCACGGACCGCGCGGCGGCGCGAACCTGCCGGATCGGGTGAAATCGCTTTATGCCGACGCCGTTTCGCGCCCCACCCCGAACACGGGATTGACGGCGATCTTCAACCGCGGCGCCGCCGATCCCGCGGCAACACCGCCCGCCAAAACCAAGGCCGGCAACCCGGGACAGGCCCAGGCGCACCGCGACTATTTCCGGCACGTCACGGCGCTCGACGACGCCGTCGGCCGCCTGCTCGACGCGCTCGCCCGCACCGGCCGCGCCGACCGCACGCTCGTCATTTTCACCAGCGACAACGGCTACTATCTTGGCGAGCACGGCCTCGGCGACAAACGGTCCGCCTACGACGAAAGCCTGCGGGTCCCGCTGCTCGTGCGCACACCCGGCCAAACGCGCGCGACCACCAGCGACGCCATGGTGCTCAACCTCGACTATGCTCCGACGGTGCTCGACTACGCCGGCGCGGCGGCGCTGCCGGGAGCCCAAGGCCGCAGCTTGCGCGCACCGTTGGCGGGTACCGTTCCACCGGAATGGCGGACGGCTTTCTTCTACGAGTATTTTCGCGAAGCCAATTTCGCATCGCCCACGGTGCTGGCCGTCCGCACCGCGACCCACAAAAGGATCGTGTATCCGGGAAACCCGGACTGGACCGAGGTCTTCGATCTCCGCGCCGACCCGTACGAGACGCGCAATCTCGCCGCCGACGCCGCGCTGGCCGGGCCGTTGCGCGAACGCCAGGAGGCCCTCGCCCGCGAAGCCGGTTTCAAGTGGCCGGCCGGCTACGACGCCGGCGGCGCCGCACCCGCCGCCGCGAAGACCAAGGGAACGAAAAAGAAAAAAGGCTGAGCCGGGATCGCGCCGTTGAAAGTTGAAGATCGGGCGTTCGAACCGTCGCAGCTCGGAAAACGGAGCTGCGGCACCTAACCCGCGGAACCGAACGAGGCCGCGCGCGCGGATCCCGACTCACGGATTCACGACCAACCGGAAACCGGCCCCTGTTTCGGCCCTCGCGTGGGCGCGGCGGTCGCCGCCGCCCGTCGCACGGATGCCGGCGGCGTCGGCGGACCAAGAACCGCCCCGGAGTACCGCCCTGGCCCTGCCCGCCTCGGTGCCGCCGGCCGCGGCGGTCCCCGAAATCGTCCACTCGGACGCATTGCCGGCAAGGTCGTCGCAACCGTAGGCGCTGCGGCCGGCGGGAAAACTTCCGACGGGCAACGTGAACCCGCCCTCCGCCAGCAGGTCGCGGGCAAGGCTGGTATAAAGAAACCCGGTGAACGTCTCGTGATTGGCCCAGCCCACGACGCCACCGCCGGCGGCGACCGCCCACGGCGTGGCGCGGCCGGTCGCATCGTAGGCCGCGATCGTCCCCGCCGTCATAGCCTCGCTCCGTCGCGGCGAACGCTCGTGCACGAACGTCACCTTCTCCGCGCCGCGCGTCCGCAGCAGCTCGGCGGTCGCGACGGCGTTGTAGTTGGCGCGCGCCGCAAGCCGGCCGGTGGCCCGATCGTAGGTCGTGTCGACGGCGTCGCCCCAGGGATAGTCGAAATTCTTCGGCCCGCGGGCCGCTTTCTCCCACTGCGCGGCCGTGGGCAAGGCGGCCTTGCGGCCGGTCTGCCGGCCGACCCACGCGCAGTACGCCTCGGCGTCGGCCAACGAGACGTCGACGACCGGGTGCGCGGCCTTGCCCGCCGGAAAACCACCGGCCCGCCACGCGCGCGGCGCGGCCCGGCCCGTCGCCGCGACGAACGCGCGGTACTCGGCGTTGGTCACTTCGTATTTGCCGATAAAGTACGCCGGCAGCTCCGCCGCGGCGGGGATGTAGACCATGCCCTCGGGCACGACGACCGTACCGCCGCCGATCTCCACCGTGTAGGCCCGGTGCGACAACGGGGCCGGGATGCCGTCGCCGTTGGCCGCATGGGCGAGATAGGCGTCCGCCGGCGCGGCGACAGCCACGGGCCCGGCGGCGAATCCCAGCCGCAGGGCCAGGCGGAAAATCCGGGACGTCATGGTCGTGGAAGCGGCGCCGGATTCCGGCGGCCGGACCGGTCAGGGCAGCGGCCGGACCCAGATGTTGCGCAGCCGGAGCGGCGGGTTGTTCTTGTGGTCCTGAAAGCGGAAGGGCGCCTTCTCCGGATAGGTGCCGCTGCTGTAGTCGGTGGTCAGCTTGTGCTTCGTCGGCCCCATGATGGCCGTGTTGTTCTGCACGCAGACCCCGTTCACGAACGTCGTGATCCGGGCCGGCTCGACCACCTTGCCGGCGACGACCTTCGGCGCGGTGAAAACAATGTCGTAGACCTGCCACTCGCCGGCTTTGCGCACCGCGTTCACGAGCGGCGGCGTCTGGCCGTAGACCGCACCGGTCATGCCGTCCGCGTAGGTCGGGTTGTTGTCGTTGTCCAGCATCTGGCTCTCGTAGCGGTCCATGAAGAAGACGCCGCCGTTGCCCTTCTTCTGCGAATTGCCCTCCTGGTTCACCGCGGCGCTTTTCCATTCGAGATGCAACTGGCAGCTGGCGAACTCGAGGTGCGTCCAGCAGTCGCCGCCATCCACGATCAGCTCGCCGTTTTCGATTTTCCAGGGACTCGGGTGCTTGGCGGGATCGTCCTTTTTCCGGGCAAAGAACTGCGCCGTGGACTTGCCGTCGAACAGGACGATGGCGTCGGAAGGCGGCTCGCCGGGCTTGGCGGCGGGCGCGACGACCGGGGGCGCGGGCCGCGCGGCATCGTGGACTTTCCACTTCGTCCCCGGGATCACCGGAGTGTCGTCGTAGCCGAGCGGATACTTCTTGGGCTCGGCGGCGACGGCACCGGCGAGCAGGGCGAGGAACAGGAGCGAGGTCTTCATGGGGGAAATGGGGCCGGGGAAAACGGATCGGGGCCACGGCCAGTCAGCACAATTCGGCGCGGTTGCCCAGCTCCGTTCGGCGGCGGACGCCGCCGGCCCGGACGCGGCCCGCCCGCCGTCGGTGTATCGGAAAATACATGACAGCGACGGGCCGGGCCCGCGCTCGGCAGCCCGCGGCCAGCGATTGGCAAATACTGCGCAGCCCGCCGGGCCCGCAGCGGCTAGGATAGGCGCTGTCCCCCAAGGCCGCGGTCCCCGCAGCGCCGAACCGGGCCTTGCCGTGCCGAAATTCCACCGTCTCCCCCGCCCTCGCGTCAGCCCCTTCGCCGCCCACCGCCGGCTCCCGCGGTTCCTCCCGTGAGCACCCCGCCGTCACACCCCGAACTCGTTGTCGGCATCGGCGCCTCCGCCGGCGGACTCCGGGCCCTCGAATCGTTTTTCCAGGCCATGCCGCCCGATGCCGGCTGCGCCTACGTCGTCATCCAGCACCTCAGCCCGGATTTCAAAAGCCTGATGGACGACCTGCTCGCCCGGCACACGGCGATGCGGATCCACCGCGTCGAGGACGGGATGCCGCTGGAGCGCGACTGCATTTATCTGATCCCGCCGCGGAAACTCATGACCGTCCAGCGCGGCCAGCTCCGGCTCACCGACCGCGAAGCCAACCGCCAGCTGGAATTCCCGATCAACGTGTTCCTCGAGTCGCTGGCCGCCGACTGCGGCGGCCGGGGCATCGCCGTCATCCTCTCGGGCACCGGGACCGACGGCACCCACGGGGTCCGGGCCGTGCACGATGCCGGCGGCCTCGTGATCGTGCAGGCGCCGGAATCCGCCGACTTCAACGGCATGCCCCGGAGCGCGCTGAACACGGGTCTGGCCGACTACATCTTGCCGCCCGAGCGGATGCCGGAAGCGGTCAACACGTTCGCGCGCTATCCGCAGCTGCGGATGATGCTCAATTCGCATCCGATGACGCCGCACGAGGCCGCGAGCAGCTTCGCGCCCGTGCTCGATCACCTGCGCCGCAGCTGCGGCATCGACTTCGGCGCCTACAAACTCCCGACCGTGCAGCGCCGCATCCACCGGCGCATGGGTTTTCTCCGGCAGACCGATGTCGAGAAATACGCCCGGTTGCTGGGCGAGCAGCCGGAGGAACTGGACGAACTCTACCGTGACCTGCTGATCGGCGTGACCGAATTCATGCGCGACCCGGAAGCGTTCGAGACCCTCGCGCGCGAGGTGCTGCCCGACTTGTTCCGCAAACCCGGCCGCGACGAGGTGCGCGTTTGGGTCGCCGGCTGCGCGACCGGCGAGGAAGCCTACTCGGTCGCGATTCTCCTCGATGAAGCCGCGCGCGCCGCCGGGTTCTCCGGCCGCTGCACCGTTTTCGCGACGGACATGCACCGCGACTCCCTGGCCGCGGCCTCCGCCGGCATCTACGAACGCGCCCGCCTCGAGCATCTCGGCCTCGACCGCATCGCGCGCCACTTCCGCGAGGAAAGCGAGGGGCTGTATCGCGTCGTGCCGGACTTGCGCCAACGCATTCTCTTTTCGCCGCACAACCTCATCTGCGACCCGCCGTTCACAAAGCTCGACCTGATCACGTGCCGCAACGTCCTGATCTACTTCCAGCCCCCGGCGCAGGAACAGGTCCTCGGCTGTTTCCACTACGCCCTCCGCCCCGGCGGAACCCTTTTCCTTGGCTCCAGCGAGGGCCTCGGCGTCCACGAAGCCGGATTCTCCACCCTCTCCGGCCGGCATAAACTGTACGCCAAATCGTCCGATTCCGGCGCCCCGCCGGCTGAAATCCGCCCGCTTTCCCCGCTCCGCAATCCGCGCCTGCCGCCGGCCGTGCCCGTCGTCACCGGCAACGTCGCGGTCAACCGCCCGCTGCTCCAAGCCTACGATTTCCTCCTCAAAGAATCCGTCCCCGCGAGCCTGCTCGTCACCGAGAGCGGCGAAATCGTGCAATTCTTCGAGCAAGCCAGCCGCTACCTGCTGGTGCCCGAGGGCCGCGCGCACGACAATCTCTTCAACCGCACCGCCGGCGATCTGCGGCTCGTCCTGTCGTCGCTCCTCCCGAAAGCTTTCCGCACCGGCGAGACCGGCCAGGCCCGCGGCATCCGCCTCGGCGAGGGCGAAGCCGCCCAACTCGTCGATGTCGAAATCCGGCCGATCCCGGACGAACGGAACGGCACCACGCTCGCCCAGATTGTCTTCGACCGGCCGCGCCGCGCCCCCGCCGCCGTCGCCGCCGAGGCCGATGCCGGCGCCGATTTCACCTCCCGCGATGCCCTCGACGGCCGCGTCCACGAGCTGGAACTCGAACTCAAGACCGCCAAGGAAAACCTCCAGGCCACCGTCGAGGAACTGCAGACCAGCAACGAGGAACTCCAGGCCACCAACGAGGAATTGCTCGCCGCGAACGAGGAACTGCAGAGCACCAACGAGGAACTCCACTCCGTCAACGAGGAGCTCTACACCGTCAACGCCGAGTTCGAGCGCAAAAACAACGAGCTGAAACTCGTCGGCGAGGATCTGCACAACCTGCTCTCGAGCACCGATGTCGCGACGCTCTTTCTCGACCGCCATCTCCGGATCCGCCGGTTCACCCCGACGATCGCCCGGATCTTCAACCTCCTGCCCCAGGATATCGGCCGCCCGCTCGAGCACCTCGCCTATCAGCTCGAAGGCGAACCCGACCTGCCGCAATTGCTCCAGCAGGTGCTGACCGAAGGCGTCGCCGTCGAACGCGAAATCCGCTCGCGGGAAAACACCTGGCTCTTCCAGCGCGTGCTGCCGTTCCGCACCGCCGAGGGCAAGACCGACGGCGTCGTCATCACCTTCACCGACATCTCCCCGATCAAGGCGGTGCAGGACAAATTGAACCTGGCGATGGAGTTCTCGCGGATGGTCTGGTGGGAATGGAACCTCGTCGACGAAAGCCTCACCACCCACACCGGCGGCCAATCGATCTTCGGCTATGCCGGCGCCGTCATCACGATGTCGAGCGGCGAGTGGCAGCAGCTCGTGCATCCGGAATACCTCGAACGGGTCCGCACCGCCTTGGAACGCTGCCTGCACGGCGATGCCTCGCGCTGGGAGTGCCAGCATCGTTTTCTCACCGCGGACCGCCAGTGGCGCTGGGTCGTGAACAAGGGCAAGGTCGCCGCGCGCGATACCCAGGGCAAAGCCGTCCGCATGCTCGGGACCACCCAGGATGTGCACGACCGCTGCCTCGCGGAACAGGAAATCAAGAAGCTCAATCTCGCTCTCGAGCGCAGCCCGATCATGGTGATGATCACGGACCTCGAAGGACGCATCGAGTACGTCAACCAGCACTTCACCGATGTCACGGGCTACACGCCCGCGGATGTGATCGGCCAGAATCCGCGGATCCTGAAATCCGGCGAACAGAACGAAACGACTTTCCGCGAGATGTGGCAGACGCTCCGGCGCGGCGAAACCTGGCAAGGCGAGGTCTACAACCGCCGGAAAGACGGCCGCTGCTTCTGGGAACGCGCGACGATGGCGCCGCTCCGCGACGCCGCCGGCCGGGTCACTCACTACGTCGCCCTGAAGGAAGAGACCACCCCCTCGCGCTCCGGCGACGACGAACAAACCCGGATGGAAGAGCAGCTCTCGCAGGTGCAAAAAATGGAAACGCTCGGCGCCCTCGCCGGCGGCATCGCCCACGATTTCAACAACATCCTCACCGCCATCATCGGCCACACGGAGCTCGCCACCGAACTCGCGCCGCCGCCGCATCCGGCCGCCGCCAGCCTGCAGCAGGTGCGCCAGGCCAGCCGCCGCGCCTCGGAACTCGTGCAGCGCATCCTCTCGTTCAGCCACCGCGGTCCGTCCCACCGCGAGAAGATCAACCTCGCCGCTCTCGTCGGGGAAGTGCTGTCGCTCCTCCGCGCCAGCATCCCGTCCACCGTCAAGGTCGAGCTCTCCCTCGGCGGCAGCGAACTCGCCGTGCTCGCCAATCCCACCGACCTCCAGCAGGTCGTGCTGAACCTCGGCAGCAACGCCGCCCACGCCATGCGCGAACGCGGCGGCACCCTGACCATCGGCCTCGAACCGCGGCGGCTGGGAACGCCGCTCAAAGCCGTCGCCGGCACCCTCGACGCCGGCGACTACCTCTGTCTCCGGGTTACGGATACCGGCACCGGGATCCCCCCGCCGGTGCTGGCACGGATGTTCGAGCCGTTCTTCACCACCAAGCCCTCCGGCGAGGGCACCGGCCTCGGCCTTTCCATCATCCTCGGCATCGTGCTGGCCCACGGCGGCGCCATCGACGTCCAGACCGAACTCGGCCGCGGCACCGTGTTCGAAGTGCTCCTGCCGGCCGTGCCCGCCGATCTCGCCGGCGACGGCCAGGACGAACCGCTCCGGATCTCCGGCCGAGGCCAGCGGCTCGCGTTCATCGACGACGAACCCGCCATCACGCTGATGGCCGATCTCGGCCTCACCCGCCACGGCTTCGCGCCGACGACGTTCCCGAACGCCCTCGGCCTGCTCGAAAACCTCGCCGCCGGCGGCGCCCCCTTCGATCTCATCGTGACCGACCACACCATGCCCGAAATGACCGGACTCGAAATGATCCGGCGCCTCCGGGCCAACGGCTGCCGCACCCCGGTGATCATCCTTTCCGGCAACGCCCGCTACGTCTCCGCTGAGGACCTCCGGGATCTGGGCAACGTGCAGTTCATGCCGAAGCCCTTCGATCTCGCCAGCCTGCTCGAGCGCATCGCCGTGATGCTCGCGCTCGAAACCTGAGCCCAAAACTCATTCAACAGAGAGATCTCGGTTGGGAGCCGAGCGCAGAACCGTTTGGTTCCTCAGGTTGCGTGCTGCAGGACCGTTTCCCGCGACTCGACGGATCGGTCTTCCAACGCGCGACTGCCCAACTCCAGCTGGGCACCGCCCCGCGGATCGACGCCGCAACCTTCAGCTCCGCCCCGCAACCGGCGCCGAAACCGCGGACCCGAATCAGACTTCGCCGTCGTTCCCGATCGAGCCGGTCGCGCACGTGGCGAGAACCTCCTCGACGCGCGCGATCTCGTCGGCCGATTCGGGCTGCCGCAGCATGTAGGAGAGGCCGGATTCTTCGTGGCGGCCGAAAAACTCGGGCGCCAGGGCGCGGCACTGGTCGCAATCGATGCACGTCGAATCGACGTAGTAGCGGCCGGTGAGATTCTGGGGTAGACGGTCGGTGACGGTTGCCATGGTGAAAAACGGGAGCAGTCGGGACAAGGGGTTGTGGATTGCGCCCCGACCTTAGCGGAACCGCTCCGGCTCGGCTCCTCGGATGTTGGCCGCCCTTTCTCATTTGTTGCGGTTCCACCCGCGATTAACCGCCCAACCCTTTCGCCCGCGAAGTGCTTGGCCGATCGCCGCGCCGGCGGCCGCGATGGTGGTCGCGTCGCGCGCGGAAGATTTTTATAATCCCGACGCCAGCCAAGAATCGCCGGCAAAACCTATGCGAGACGACTACCTGCAGAACGCCCTCAAGGTCATCGACGACCCGAATATCCTCATCAACGTGATCTCGCGCCGCGTGAAGCAACTGCGCCGCGGCAACCGGCCGCTTGTCGAATCGCTGGAGAAACTGTCCGCGGAGGACACCGCGCTTCGCGAAGTCGCCGAAGGCAAGATCACCTACGAACTCGCTACGCCCGAGGAACTCGCCCGCCACCGGTGAGGGCCCCTCCTTTCCGGCCGCCCGGAGCGCAAGGCCCGATCTGCCCTGCCACCGTAGTCGGCCGGAGAGGCCGCAGCGTCCGCGAGGCGGACCTGCTCATCGGCCTCGCCTGACGCCACTATCATCCCGATGCGCCACAAACTGCATTCGATCACACCGGGCCAAGCGGCGGTCAACGGCGCCCTCGACATCTTCGTCGAGGGCCACGGCCGCTCCGACGTCAAACAGATGCTCGTCGGTCTTACCGTACTGGCCAGCGCCACGGCCGACCAGATCTCGGCCGCCGTGCCGATCGTCGCGGCAGCGCGCCGGCTCGGCCCCGCGGCCGTGACGGCGATGCTGGCCGCCTGAAACGGCCGCCGCATCGCGACCGCGATCCGCTGCGGCCGAATTCAGTCGGACCAAGGTCCCTTGGGGTTTTGGAATTTCGGCAAAAGACTTTTGACCCCGGATTTCACGGCATCTCACGGAAAAAATGCCTCATCCGTGCCCATCTGCGGAATCTGCGGTGATGGTCTGAAAGCTTGGGCCAATCGGCATCGATTGAGGGAGGTTGGCCGGAAGTTGAGAGCAGGAACGTTCGGCTCTGCACATGGCGGCGACCGACGGCAGTGCCCCGGTCGACCGCTTTCCCCACCCTCAACCCGTCGCTCCCGACGGCGTGTTCCCGGATCAGAGCCCGAAAGGCAAACAGCGCAACAAGGGCGCCGCGTGGCCGGGCGCGACGACTTTGTCGCGGGTGGCGCGACGCTTCGATTTCGTGCTCTTTGCGCCGAGCAAATGCCGGAAGCCCGGGGTGCGCCGCATCAGTTTGCCGGTGGCGGTTTTCTTGAAACGCTTCGCGACCGACTTCTTGGTTTTTTGCATAAAGGGTTCCCGGTCGGACCGGCCGGACCGGAATCAGCACCAAGGCCCGTATCCTATTTTTCAATGCGGGGGATGGCGAAGGTTTACGCCGGTCCGGTCCGCAATCGTTTCGCGGGCCATGGCGTTCCGTCTTTCTTAACCGG
>NEUS01000122.1 GCA_002288455.1 Opitutia bacterium Tous-C1TDCM | reverse complement strand
CGGCGAGACCGCGGAAGGGGCCGGGGAGGAAGGTGAGTTGCTGCTGGTAGCTGAATTCCCAGCCCTGGACGAAGGCGGTGCCGGCGTTCGCGGAGCTGAGGCGGGTGAAGCCGGCGTATTCGCCGTTGTAGCCGTTGTCCGGGCCGACGGGGATTGTGCCGCCGATCACGCCGGCGACGATGTAGTCGCTGATCTTCTTGCGGAAAAAGCCGACGCTGACGCTGCCGACGGGTTCGAAGTAGTAGTCGAGCGAGGCGTCCCAGTTGGCGGCGACCTGGGGGAGCAGGGAAGGGTTGCTGACGGTGAGCGTCTGGTTCGTTTCGTTGATCGTCTCGTTGGGCAGCAGGCTGGAGAGGGGGGGGCGGCCGAAGCTGGTGGACCAGCTGAGGCGGGCCTTGAGATCGGGCAGGAGGTCGCGACTGGCGTGAAGGCTCGGGAAGGCCTTGGTGTACCCGCCCGCGCGTTCGCGGTAGTTGCCGGCGTAGTCGCGGGTGGCGGCGCCCACCGGGTCGGCGGCCTGCTGCGCGGCCGTGCTGGGCACGCGGGCGCGGACCCAACCCCAGGACGAGGTTTCGGTGCGTTCGACGCGCACGCCGCCGAGGAGGGAGGTGCGGCCGAAGCGGCCCTGGCCCATCGCGTAGCCGGCGGCGACGACTTCGCGGACGCCGCGGGTACCGGTGTATTTGGTCTGTTCGCGGAAATAGCGGTCCTCGCGCCAGAGCGAGGGGTCGATCGGTTCGCGGGCGCGGATGAGGGCGGCGGTTTCCCAGCGGGGCAGGGCGAGGCCGGTTTCGCGGGCGTCGGTGGTGCGGATGGAGGAATCGGGGGGCAGCCTGGTCGCCCCGACGTAGTTCCAGCGGCGGTTGGCGCTGGAGTCGTCGGCCTCGGTCTCGCGGAGCTTGAAGCCGGTTTTCAGCACGACGGTCGCGCGCAGCGGCAGGGTGTAGCGGGCGTCGCCGAAGGCCTCGCCGACCGCGATGTTGTTGCCGACATTGTTGTTGGTCAGGCCGCCGGCGGGCACGCGGTAATTGGCGGCGACGGTGAGGTCGGTGGCCGGGGTGACGTCGGTCTGGACGAAGCGCGGATAGAGGTCGGAGGCGGTGCGGTCGAGGATCCAGCCGACGCCGGTGATCCGGTGGACGAGCGTGCCGGATTCGCCGCCGTTGCCGGAGTTGATGCGGGTGCGGCTGGTGCGGACGCCGTAGTCGAGCGCGAGCGGGCCGAAGACGTGGGCGACCCCCGTATCGAAATGCCGGAGACGGTTCCAGGTCGTGACCATGCCGGCGGTGAGATCGACGGTGGAGCCGGGGGCGGGGCGGACCCGGGTGAGGCGGTCGGTGTAGCCGGGGAGAATGCCGGCGGTGCCGGCCGTGCCGACCTGCTGGGTGGTGAAGGCGCGGAGCTGGTGGGTGCGGCGATCGGTGACGTTGGTGTCGTTGTAGATGGCGTTGGCGCGGAAGGTGGTGGCCGGGGAGAGACGGTATTCGGCTTTCAGGTTCAGGGACCACTGCTTGCGGTTGGCGTAGAAATCCTGGGTGCGGTAGTCCCAGAGGTAGGCGGGCTGGGCGACGGTGTTCTGGAAATCGCGGGTCGTGAGGAAGTAGCTGACGACGTTTTCGCTGTAGAAGAGATTGGCGGAGACGCCGAGGTTGCGGTCGCCGCCGAAGGCATCGAAGACCTGCTGGTGGGCGAGGTTGAGGACGGGATGGACGCGGTGGTCCTCGCGCATCGGCACCTGCCGGGTGAACGCCGGGGCGAGGCGGGCGATGAAACTGTAGGTGGTGCGGCGGCGCTCGCGGAGGCTGAGGGGGGAGCGGCTGCGAAGATTGATGGTGCCGCCGAGGGAATCGGCGCCTTTGTCGGGCGTGTGGCCCTTCACGAGCTCGAGCTGGTCGAGCATCGTGCCGCTGAAATTGTTGAGCATGGTGTTGCGGGTCATGCCGCCTTGGCCGGTGAGTTGGCCGCCGTCGAGGGTGACGGTGTTGAGGCCGGGGCCCATGCCGCGGATGGTGAAGCCGGTGTAGGTGCCGCCGTCGTCGGGGTTGCCGGCGATGCCCGGGAGGCGGATGGCGACTTCGGCGGCGTTGAGGTTGGGCAGATTGCCGAAAGAGTCGGTGGCGACGACGTTCTTGAGATTGTCGGCGTTGCGCTGGGCGGTGAGGGCGGCGGCGGCGCCCTCGCGCTCGCCGGTGACTTTGAACGCATCCAGTTTATAAATACCGGTGGTGAGATCGAAGTTGCGGGCGGCGACGGCATCGGCCGCGACCGTGATCACGGCGCGCTGGGGATCGAGACCGGCGTAGGTGACGACGATTTCGTGGGAGCCGGCGGGGAGATCGGGGAGGACGTAGCGGCCGGTGCTGTCGGAGAGGACGGCGCGGCCGAGGGCGGGGATCTCGATGCGGGCGCCTTCGAGGAGATTGCCGGTGGCGAGGTTGGCGACGTTGCCGCTGAGGGAGGCGGGGCCGGCGGGCTGGGCCAAGGCAGGGGACAGGACGGACAGGAGGACGGCGGAAAGGAAGAACAGGACGCGGGCGGGGGGCATGGGGCGGGGGGGGCCAATACCGGAATGCGGAAACCGGAAACCGGAATTCGGAGACCGGAGACCGGAGGCCGGAAACCGGAAAACGGAGACCGGACGGGTGGGGTGGGGCAGGGCGGGGGCGGGGGCGATTGCGGATCGCGGGTCGCGGATTGCGGATTGGGGAAACCGGAAGGCGGAGACCGTGGGGTAAGACTGGGGACTGGGGGAGGTGGGTTGGAAACCGGATTGGGGAAACCGGAGACCGGAAACGGTCGGGCGGGGTGGGGCCACTCGCTCACGCTCGCGGCTACGGGGCCGCGGAAAACGGGCAGCCCGGCTGGAGTGGGCCGGGCTGCCGGAAACGATCAGGGCAGCGTCTTGAGCTGCACGTTCTTGAACTGGACGGTCATGGGGGGACCGACGTGGAGTTGGAGGGCGATGACGCCGGACTTGGGGGCGCGGGTGGCGTCGGTGTCGGTGACTTCGGCGGTGAGCTTGCCGTTGAGGAAGTGCTGGAGGCGGTTGCCGTTGGCGATGATGACGAGGTCGTTCCATTCGCCGAGTTTGTAGGCGGCGAGGATCTCGGCAGGGGGCGTGGCGCCGGGGAGTTTCACGACGGCGGTCTGGCTGCGTTTGCCGTCTTTCTTCTTCGGGTCGGGGACCATCGTGGTTTCGCCGAGCTTAACTTTCTCGCCCGGGCCCATCAGAATGCCGCGGCCCTTTTCCTCGTAGAGCATGCCGGCGTATTTGCCGGTGGAGTCGATGTCGGCCTGGTAGCCGCCGACGACGAAGGTGGCGGGGTCCATGACCTTGGAGCGGTATTGGACGCCGGAGTTGGCCTGGTTCTTGTCGTTCTGGGCGGTGAGCTTGAAGGAAAGGCGGAGTTCGAAGTTGGCGGGCTGGGCGTCTTGGTAGACGAGGAACGTGTTCGCTTTGATGGTCTTCTCTGGGGTGGTTTGGCCGGTGAGGGCGCCGTCTTTCACGGACCAGACGGATTTATTGCCGTCCCAGCCGGAGAGGTCTTTGCCGTTGAAGATGGATTTGAAGCCGGGGTCGGCGGCGAACGCGGTCGCGCCGGCGAAGGCGAGGAGGGAAACGAGGCGGATTTTCATGCAGGGTAGAATTGGGATTTGGGAAACGCTGATGGACGCTGATGAAGAGGGAGAGAGGGCGAGGCGGGAGCGGCAAGGCGTCGCCTGATCGGCGACGCGCGAAGGGGGATCGGGATTAGCTGAGATCAGTGTTCCTAAAGTTTCAGTGGGTGCCGTGGCCGGTGTGGGCGGCGGCGGGGGCGGCGGGTTTGGGGTCGGGGTTGGCTTTGAGGAAGTTTTCGACGTTTTTGGTGACGACGAGCTGGCCGTACATCACGGCCCAGTGGCCGGGGAAGGTGCAGACGAATTCGTAAACGCCTTCCTCGGCGATGGGGCGCATCTTGAGGGTTTCGCTCTGGCCGGCTTCGAGGAGTTTGGTGGCGGCGATGACATCGTTGGATTCCGGGACGTAGGCGCGGCCCTGGCGGTCGGCGTCGGGGGTCATGCTCTGCGCGATCTGGCCGACTTTCTCGCGGGTGCCGGGCTTCACGACGACGAGGTTGTGGGGCATGACGTCGGGGTTGTCGAAAATGATCTCGAAGGCTTTGCCGGCCTGGACGACGAGGCGCGGGACGTCGTAGCGCATCTGCTCGAAGACGGCGCGGACGACGTAGGAGCCGACGCGGAGGCGCGTGAGGCTTTGGCGGAGGGGCGCGCCGGCTTCGGCGGGGAGAACGCCGGCGAGATCATCGGTGACCTGGATGGTTTCGACGTAGTCGCGCGAGGTGCGTTCGTTGACGTGGGTCTTGGCGGCCCAGGCGACTAGGGCTTTGGCGGCGACGACGGCGGGCTCGCCGGTCCACGCGGTGCGCGGGAGGGAGCGGATGCCTTGGGCGGCGGTCGGGACCTGGTAGCCGCGTTCGATCATGGCCGCGAGGGCGGCGAAGACGGCGGCGGGTTCGCGGCGGGTGGCGACGGCGGTCTTGATGGCGTCGCGTTGGGTGGCGGCGATGATGTGGTCGGGGCCTTGGAATTCGGTGATCGGCTTCGCGAGGAGGGGCATGACGAGGTTGTAGGCCGATTCGCGGAGGGCGGCGTTGGGGATGAGGTGGAGACCGCCGATGAGACTTTGGAAAGAGAGCGGGTTGCCCGCGGCGGCTTGCCAAACTTGGTCGAGGGCATGGTCGGCGAGGGCGACGGCGGCCCAGCCGTAGGAGCGGCCTTCGGCGGTGTCGGTTTGACCGAACTTCAAGAGGGCGGCGCGGTGGGTTTTGAGTTCGGCGGCATTTTGGGCGAGGAGAAGGCGGCCGACACCGCGGACGTCGATTTCGGCGGGCGCTTCGAGGACGCCGAGAAGGAGGGAGACGGGCGAGGCTTGGCGGTGCTCGGCGAGTTTTGCGAGGGCTTCGGCGCGGACGGCGTCGTTGACGCCGCGGCGGCCGAGGATGTTTTCCGCGACCTCGGCGGTGCGGGGGAGTTTGAGCAAGTCGGCGACGGAGAGCGTGCGGAGCAGGTAGCGGATGCTGGCGGGATCGCCGCCGGCGAGGGCGGGGCCGTCGCCGATGCGTTTGCGCCAATGCGGGCTGAGTTGGCGGAGCGTTTCGCCAATCACGTAGTCGAGGTAGTAGTCGACCTTGAGTTTGGTGGCGGCGAGGGCGACCTCGGCGGCGTCGGCGGTGGGGAAGAAGCTGGCGGCGCGCACGGCCTGGAGGCGGACGCGGGGGCTTTCGTCGGTGGCGAGGCGGCGGATTTCGGCGAGGGCGTTGGGCACGCGGTCGCGCCAGTAGCAGAGGACGCGGACGGCGGCGGCGCGGGCGTCGGCGTTGGGGGAACGCAACGACTGCGAGAGCAGATCGAGGTCGACGATGTTGTGCCACTGGTGGACCCAGAGGGCTTCGAGAATGTGGTGGGCGTAGTCGGGAGCGTTGCGATCGAGGGCGGCGGCCCAGGCTTTGGCGGCGGCGGCGACCTTGGCGGAGTCGTGTTTGCCGAGTTCCACTTTCGCGAGATTGCGGATCTGGTTTTCCTTCCGCTTCAGGAGATCGAGGAGGGCGGGGATGGGTTCGCCGTCGATCTTGGGCTGCCAGGCGAGCGGGCGGCTCTCGTGCGTGATCCGGTAGATGCGGCCGTGTTCGTGGTCGCGGTTGGAATCGCGGAGATGGCTTTGGAGATGGCCGATGAGCGGGTTGTGCCAATCGACGACGTAGAGGGCGCCGTCGGGGCCGGTCGCGGTGTCGATCGGACGGAAATTCGGATCCTTGGATTGAACGATATCGGGCTCGCGCGTGCCTTGGATACCGGAACCTTCGTCCTGCAAATTGACGCGGTAGATGCCTTGGAAGCCGATGACGTTGGGGTTGAGGTAGTCGCCCCAGTATTCGTCGGGGAAATGTTTGCTCGTGAGAATCGTGGAGCCGGCGGAGGGGCGCGAGGGGCGGTCCCAGAGCGTCTTCATGCGCGGGTGTTTCGCGGGGTAGTCGAGTTGGCCGGAGAACGCGGGGGCGAAGTAGGTGTTGTTGCCGGTGGCGTCGGTGATGATGTCGTTGCCCCAATAATCGAAGGCGCGGCCGTGGGGATTGGCGAAGGCGTAGGCGACGTAGGTTTCGAATTTGTGGGTGAGGGGTTCGTAGCGGTAGATCGCGCCGTCGATGTTGCGGACGGCGCCGGCGACGGTCTCGACCTGGGAACGGTGGAAGACGCCGTCGCTGAGGAGAATCGCGCCGCCCGGTTCGTAGATGAGGGAATTGGCGGTGTGGTGGGAGTCGGCGGAATCGAGGCCCATGAGGACGCGTTCTTTCCAATCGGCTTTGCCGTCGCCGTCGGTGTCGCGGACGAACCAGACATCCGGGGCTTGGACGAGGAGAATGCCGTCCTTGAAGAATTGGAAACCGGTGGGGCAGTTCAGGCCGTCGAGCCAGACGGTGCATTTGTCGGCGCGGCCGTCCTGGTCGGTGTCCTCGAGAATGATGATCTTGTCCTTGATCTTGGCGGTGGGCGTGAGCTCGGGGTAGCTGGGCCAGACGGCGACCCAGAGGCGGCCCTTGGGGTCGAAGTTCATCTGCACGGCCTTGGCGAGTTCGGGGAATTGTTTCTCGCTGGCGAAGAGGTTGGCTTTGAGGCCGGGGGCGAGGGTCATGAGGCCGACGGCTTCGTCGCCGTCGACGAACGGATACGTGCCGTCGATGTTGGGGCCGGGTTTGTTGGTGCCGAAGGCGGTGACGACGGGGAGGGGGAGCATCTCGACTTTGCCGGTGCGGCCGGCGGCGAGGGCCCAGGCCTGGCGCTCGAGGTTGACGGTCATGACGTCGCGCTGGGCCATTTCCTCCATCATGATCTGGGTGTTGGTGAGCTTGGGGGAATCGGGATGGGAGACGTAGGCGATCTTGGAGCGGTCGCCGTAGACGTTGTAGCCGTCGACGGTGCGGTAGCGGGAATGCCACATGAGGTTTTTGGCATTCACGACGGCGCGGAGTTTCTCGAATTCGGGTTTGGCGGTGTCGGGGGCGGGGGCGCCGACGAGGGCGGGGTAGGCCTTGGCGGCGAGCTGGGCTTCGCCGGCGGAGTTGAGGTGGACGCCGTTGATGGTGAGGGGCGGCTGGCCGTTTTTGGCAGCTTCGGCGTAGAGCTCGCGGGAGGGGGCGAAGAGATCGACGAAGGTGACACCGGCCTGGTCGCGGGCGACATCGGCCATGGCTTGGGCGTAGGCCTCGAGGTTGGCGTTCACCCCGGGCTTGTATTCAACATTTGGATCCGGGTGTTTCTCGACGGCGATCGGGGAGAAGAGAACGATGCGCGGGGCGCCGAGGCCGTTGTAGTTTTTGGCGCGGGTGGCGCGGAGGAATTTCTCGAGGTCCTCGCGGAACTTGGGGAGACCGGCGGCGCCGGCGAAGGATTCGTTGTAGCCGAAGAAGGCGAAGACGACGCCGGCCTGGACCTTGGCGAGCCATTCGTCGGGGGTGCCGAAATCCTTGGAGCGGGCGCGGGTCGTGACCTCGTCGCCGGCGACGGAGAGGTTGCGGACGACGAGTTGGTGGGACGGATGCTGGGCGTGGAGCATGGTCTCGAGCCAACCGTGGTGCTGCATGCGGTCGGCGAGGCCGTTGCCGACGACGGCGATGCGGTCGCCGGCGTTTAACTGAAAACCGGAAACCGGAGACCGGGAACCGGAGACGGAGTTCGGAGTTTGGGGTTCGGAGTTTGGAGTTTTGGCGGGGGCGGCGACGGCGGCGACGGCTTTGGCCGTCGGGTTTTGGGTTTTGGGTTCTGCGTTTTGGGTTGGGCTGAGGGCGGCCGATTTCTTCGCGGGCTCTTTTTTCGGGGGCGGGGGGGGCGGGGTGGCGCCGGGGGGGACGGTTTTGCCGAGGGCGTAGTCGGCGGGTTTGAGGCCGTAGCGGTAGCCTTTGAAGCCGTACATTTTCGGCGAATACGGATCGACGAGGCGGACGTCGGCCTTGGTGGGGACGGCGAGGCCGAGGGCCCAGTAGACGCCGTTGACGACGAGGCGGCGGAGATCTTCGTCGGCGAAGTCGGTGGCGGAGCCGAGGGTGGTGGTGAAGATCTTGTTCTGCTTGCCGGTTTCGTTGGTGTGGAGGCGCGTCCAGACGACGGGCATGGCGGGGGAGTTGACGGGCTGCTCCTGTTTGTCGGTGACGCGTTTTTTAACGTGGTCGGCGGGGGCGTCGGTGGGGTTCATGCCCTTGAGGACGAGGCCGCGGAGGAGGATTTTGGCGTCGGCGGGCGGGTAGGCTTCGTAGACATCGGTGTCGCCGAAGATCTCGCCGACGCCGCGGAGGAGGGCGTCGTTCTTGGCGCCGGGTTCGACGACGGTGCGGGTGGCCTCGACCTTGTGTTTGCCCCAGTGCGTGACCCACGTTTCGCCGAGGACGGCTTTGCCGAAGCCGCCGACCCAGGGGGCGGATTTGGCATTCCAGTTGTAGGCGGCCCACTTGGAGCCGGCGGGGAAATTGAAGGGATGGGTGGAGGTGCGGAGGGCGAGGAGCGGGACGCCGCGCCGGTAGGCGTTGACGAAGCGCTGCATGTCTTCGTCGGGCCATTGGCGGAAGCGCAAGGCCATCACGACGGCGTCGGCGGTATCGAGGGCGGCGGAGTCGGCGAGGGACTTCTGGTTGTCGGGGTTGATGGTGCCGTCGGGATCGAGGGCGAAGAGGACGGTGGTTTTGAAGCCGTGGCGCTGGCTGAGGATTTTGGCCAGCATGGGGAGCGCCTCCTCGCCGCGGTACTCCTCGTCGCCGGTGAGCAGCACCACGTGTTTGTTTTTCGCGGGCAGGCCGGCGGGCGGATTGAACACGAGGCTCGACTGCGCGGCGGCGAACGCGGTCAGGGAAACGAACAGGGCGAGGCGGAAAGCGGAGGGGAGCATGGGGCGGCCGGAAATAGAATTGCGGAAGGCGGATTGCGGGAGGCGGAATGCGGAAAGACTAAACCGGAATTCGGAAACCGGAGACCGGAGACCCGGAATCAGAAAGGGGAGGCTAAACGCGAAGACGCGAAGGGGGGGCGAAGGATCGCAAAGGGGCGGGTGGGGATGGGGTTTTCCCGACCTTGGCTTGGCGAAACTTGGCGTCTCTTCGCGTCTTCGCGTTGAAGACGCTTGGGGTCAGGTCTGTTTGACCTTTTCCCAGCGGCGGGACTTGGCGGATTTGAGGACGGCGTCGGTGACGTAATCGGTGGCGAGGCCGTCCTTGAAGTCCGGGGTGCAGCCCTTGCCGCTTTCGAGGCCGCGGACGAACTCGACCATGGCGTGGACGAAGGAGTGTTCGTAGCCGAGTTGGAGACCGGGGACCCACCAGTTGCCGCAATAGGGATGGTCGCCGTCGGAGACGTGGATGCTCTTCCAGCCGCGTTCCGGGCCTTCGTCGGTGTAGTCGAAGACCTGCAGGCGGTGGAGATCGTGGAGGTCCCACTTGAGGGACATGTTGGCGCCGTTGATTTCGAAGGTGTAGAGGGCCTTGTGGCCGCGGGCGTAGCGGGTGGATTCGAAGAGGCCGAGGGAGCCGTTCTTGAAGTGGCAATGGAAGATGCAGGCGTCGTCGATGTTCACCTTCTCGACCTTGCCGGTGAGGGTGTGTTTGCGCTCTTTGACGAAGGTCTCGGTCATGGCGCTGACGTCCTTGATGCCGCCGTTGAGCCACATGGCGGTGTCGATGCAGTGGGCGAGCAGATCGCCGGTGACGCCGGAGCCGGAGACCTTGGCGTCGAGGCGCCAGAGGCCGGTGCCGCCCTGCGGGAGGTCGGCGTTGATGGTCCAATCCTGGAGGAAGTTGGCGCGGTAGTGGTAAACGCGGCCGAGTTTGCCGGCGTCGATGAATTGCTTGGCGAGGACGACGGCGGGGCAACGGCGGTAGTTGTACCACACCATGTTGGGCACCTTGGCCTTCTCGACGGCCTTGAGCATTTTCTCGGCTTCCTTGCCGTTGAGGGCGAGGGGCTTTTCGCAGAGGATCATTTTGCCGGCCTTGGCGGCGGCGATGACTTGCTCGGCGTGGAGATTGTTGGGCGTGGCGACGTCGATGACGTCGATGTCGTCGCGGGCGATGAGCTTTTTCCAATCCGTCTCGATGGATTTGTAGCCCCACTTGTCGGCGAACTCCTGGGTCTTGGCGGCGTCGCGACCGCAGACGGCCTGGAGGACGAGCTCGTAGGAGGAGGGGAAGAAGTGGTTGACCTGGTGGAAGGCGTTGCTGTGGGCGCGGCCCATGAAGCTGTAGCCGATGAGACCGATGCGGAGTTGTTTCTTCATAGTGGCGAGTAGCGAGTAGCGGGTAGTGGGTAGCGAGTAGCAGGAAAACGCAGCGGATGGGCGAGGGCGGGTGCGATGCTCGCTACCCGCTACTCGCTACCCGCTACTTCAGGGATCAGCCGACCCAGCCGTGGTTGTTGCGGACCTCGATCATGGCGGCGAGGATGTCGTTCCAGGTTTGCTGGTTGCCGAGGACGGCATTGGGGAACATGCAGCCGTCCCAGCAGATGTGCTTCATCTTCTTCGTGACCTTGCCCTTGTTGTCGCGGAGCCAGTAGCCGGCGTCGCGCGGGATGTTCAGCTTGCCCTTCGGGTCGGTGGCGACGCAGTGCTTGCCGGTCTTCTCGTGGCTGCCGGAGCCGTAGGTGGTGCCGTCGTTCTGCGCGACGTGGAAATCGATCGTCCACGGGCGGAGCGCGTTGGTCATCTTGGTCATGGCCTTGTGGAACGCGTCGGGTTCCCAGTGGAAGTTCTTCGGCACGATGCGGTGCTGCTCGGCGTTGGCGCCGAGGATGTAGAGGTGCGTGTGCGACATGTCGGCCTGGAAGCCGACGACCTTCGGCATGGCGACTTCCTCGAGGAGGTTGATCATGTTTTTCCACGAGTGCATGCCGCCCCAGCAAATCTCGCCCTCGGCCGCGAGGCGCTCGCCTTCGCCTTTGGCGATCTTGCCGGCTTCACGGAACGTGGCGGCGATCTTCTTGGTGTTGCCCTTCGGGTCGGCATCCCACGCCGTCACCCCGGCGGCGGTGTCGATGCGCACGACGCCGTAGGGGCGGACGCCGAGCTCGCGGAGCTTCTTGGCGACGCGGATTGTCTTGCGCACGCTGTCGAGCCAGCCGGCGCGCTTGTCGGCGTCCATGGCGTTGCCGAAGAACCAAACCGGCGCGACCACGGAACCGACGACGAGGCCGCGGGCCTTGATCTTGTCCGCGAGGGCCTTGATGCCGGCGTCGGAGATATCGAGCTCCAGGTGCGGCGGGTAGACGAAGAGATCGACGCCGTCGAATTTCACGCCGCCGACGTCCGCTTTCGCGGTGAGGTCGAGCATGGTATCGAGATCGAAGTCGGGTTCGGCGCCGCCCATCGACTTTTTGCCGACAAGACCGGGCCACATCGAATTGTGCAGTTTGGGGAAGTTATTGGCAGGCATGGTTGGGGGGATTAAATGGTAGCGGGTAGCGAGTAGCGGGTAGTGAGTAGACGGAGATGGCCGCGGTGAGTGCGGCGAGGGCGTAAAGCGCGACGAAGGAAGCGAGGAGTGGGAGCGGCGTCGAGATGCTCGCTACTCGCTACCCACTACTCGCTAGCCGAGATCAGAATTTGTTGTGGCGGTACGCGCCCATGGCGGGGGCGTCGGGGTTCACTTCGGGGCCGAAGTAGCGGAGGCAGACGAGGGGTTCGGTGGAGCTCGTGTTTTCGAAGGTGACGCCGGCTTTGGCGCCGTCTTCGGTGCAGAAGTATTCGTCTTCGGTGAGTTCGTGGAAGCGGATGAGCTTCGGGGAATTCAGGGGCTGGCCGTTGATCTTGCCGGAGCCCTGGACGCAGATGAGGCCGTAGGCGCCGGTGTCCTTGATCGTGCACTTCACGCCGGGGTCGACGGTGAGTTCCTTGGCGGTGAAGAGCTGTTCGCCGTCGACCTTGCCGTAAACGATCCAGCGATCGACGAAGCCCTCGCTGCGGGTGTCGGCGACGGGGACGGGCTCGAGGTAGTGGTTGTCCTTGAAGTTGGGGTCGACGTTCTTGTCCCAGTCGAGCTGGTCGACGATGAAGTCGATGTCGCGGTGTTTGGACTTGGGCATGTCCTTCACGAGGAGGGACCACGGGACCTCGCGGCCTTCGACGAGATTCTGGTACATGCCGAAGACATCGGAGCCCCATTGGGGTTCGTAGGTGCAGAGGGAGCCGGGGGCGTGGAGGATGCAGGGATCGATGAGCCAGCCGGTGCCGGGTTTGAGGCGGTAGGCCTTGGAGAGATCGAGGATGCCGTTGTCGCCCTGGTTCCAATTCCGGATGCACTGCTTGACCTGTTCCTTCGTGGTGCCGGGTTCGAAGCCCATGAAGGTGTAGGGGAAGTTGTTGCCGACGTTGTTGTGCTGGGGCGGGAAGTAGTAGGACTCGGGTTTGCCCTCCTGGCCGACCAGTTTCGCCTGTTTCTGCGACTGGTGCATGTGGTGGGGGATGGGGCCCATGTTATCGAAGAACTTCGAGTAAACGGGCCACTTCTTGTACTTCTTCCAGATGGCGGAGCCGACAAGGGTGGCGCCGGTTTCGGCGACGGCCTGCTGGAGGGTGAAGCGCTTGTTGCCGACGACGCACCAGCTGAGGCCTTCGTCCCAAGCGCGGCCTTCGTTGGCGGTGGGGGTGGTGGAGGCGAACCAGCGTTCGTCGATGCCGCCGCGGTTGAGGCCGTAGGCGTAGGTGTCGTCGGGGTGGAGCTTGATGCGCAGGCCGGGCTGGAGGAAGGAGCGCGGGACCCAGGCGGGGGCGAGGCGGAGGAGGCCGCCGGTGTCGGCGAGCGCGCCTTCGACGAGGCCTTGGGTCTTGGACTTAACGGTTTTGAGATCGAGGACGGAGGATTTCGACATGGAAGGAGCGGAAAAGAAGAAACGCGGGGAAAGAGGGAAATTGGGAAACGGGGGGGCGGCGGAAAAGTGGGAAAGCGGGAAATCGGGAAACGAAGGCAGGGGCGGGGGCGCGGGGGGACGCGCGGGCGCAGACGGGGTACACCGCGGGGGTGACAGGGGCGCTGACTCTAACCCAGCCGCAGGCAAACGCCTAGTAGGGCGGCGGCGGATTTTGGTTAAATTGCGGCGGCGGGCCGGCGGCGGTCAGCGCGGGGGCTGGAAGCGGTTGCGGTAGGCGCGGGGGGTTTCCGTCATGAACTTCCGGAATTCCTTCGTGAAATGGCTTTGGTCGGCGAAGCCGTACGCGCTCGCGACTTCGGCGAGGGTCTTGCGGGAAAAGACGAGGGCGCTGCAGCTCATGCGCACGCGCAGTTGCCGGATGTAGTCGTGCGGCGAGCTGTTGTACGCGGCTTGAAATTGGCGCTCGAAGGCGCGCACGGAGAGGCCGCAGACGCGGGCGAGGTCTTCGTTGGTGATGCGGTCCGCGTAGTGTTGGCTGATGTAGCGGATCGCGATGCTGAGCGGGGAGCCGGTCGGGGTCGGGGCGGCCGGGGCGAGGGCGGTGGCTTCGCGGGGCTGGAGGGGGCGGGTGACGCCGGCGGTGCCGACGATGCGGCCGGCGGCGTCGCGGAGCGGGACCTTGGAGGTGACGCACCAGCGGGCGGTGTGGTTGAAGCGTCCGACGAGCTCGACGCGGGAGAGGATGCGTTCGCCGCGGAGGACGCGTTCGTCGTCGATGCGGTATTGGTTGGCGAGGACCTCGCCGCAGAAATCGTAGTCGGTGCGGCCGATGAGTTCGGCGCGGGTCTTGAGGCCGAAGTTGAGGAGGAGGGCGACGTTGGCCCACTCGTAGTGGCCGGCTTCGTCCTTCATCCACATCGGCGTATCTTCAAGGTAGTCGAAGAGCTCGATGACCTCGGGGGCGCCGGCGCCGATACGGCCGAGGGTGGCGAGCATGTTGTCTTCGGCGGAGGTCATGGCGGGGACCCGGACGAGAAACCAATTTGTCGGCGCGGGCGAGGCTCGTTCGGGGGAATGGGTTTTGAGTTTTGGGTTTTGGGTTCTGGGTGGGGGGCGTTCGGAGTTTGGAGTTCGGAGTTGGGGTTCCGGCTTTCAACTTTCAGCTTTCAACCAGGCGGCGCGGGCGCCGCCTCAACGGGTTTCGGGGCTGGGGGTTTCGCCGCCGAGGACGCGGGTGAGTTGCTTGAAGTCGATGGGCTTGGCGAGGAGTCCGTCCATGCCGGCGGCGCGGCAGCGGGCGCGGTCTTCGGGAAAGACATTGGCCGTGAGCGCGATGATGCGCGGGCCGCGGCTGGCGCCGAAGTGGTCGCGGATGGCGGCGGTGGCGACGAGGCCGTCGACTTCGGGCATGAGCAGATCCATCAAGATGAGATCGTAGGGGCGGCTGGTGGCGGCCTCGATGGCGAGGCGGCCGTTTTCGACGACATCGGGCTGGTAGCCGCGGTCGCGGAGGAAGTCCTCGACGAGCATGCGGTTTTCCAGCTGGTCCTCGGCGATGAGAATGCGCAG
>NEUS01000121.1 GCA_002288455.1 Opitutia bacterium Tous-C1TDCM | reverse complement strand
GAGGGTGCGCACCCGGTGCGGTTCATGGGCCAAGAGAGCGAGCAGGCGCTCGTTGGTGTGCTCGACCGTGGCCCGGGGCACCGGTCCGATGCGCACCAGCCCGCTCTTGCGTTCCACGGCGGTAAGGATGCCGGCTTTGCCCCGGCCCCGGACGCCGTCCGCCTCCCAGTCGCCGAGGCGGCCGCGCCGGGCGACGATGTCGGGTCGGGCCTCGATCGGGCGCTTGCCGGCCAGGCGACCCCGGTTGTCCCGGTGGCCGTAGCGTTTGCGCCGGCGTTTGCCCGCCCCGCGCAGCCAAGTCCACAGCGTGCCGCAGGCCTGCCGATCCCGCCGGATCCACTCGTAGATCGTCTGGTGGCTCATCACCGGCCGCCCCTGCCGCCGCCGCCACCCCACGATCTGCTCCGGACTCCACCGCAGTTCCAGCAGCGCCGCCACCGGCGCGTAGTGCACCGGCCAGTACCGCCGGTTCCGCCGCGACCGCCGCCGCCGCCCATTGGCCATCTCCTGCGCCGTGCCCGGCCGATACGCCCCGTCGTACGGCGTCGCGTTGCGCTTCACCTCCCGCCCGATCGTGCTGCGGTGCCGCCCCAGCACCTTCGCGATCGCCGCGCGGCTGAGCCCCTGCCCCCGCAGCACCGCGATTTGATGTCTTTCCTCGGAGGTCAGTTGTGCATACACCATTCCCGGACCGTGTTGCACTTACCTCCTGAATCCAAGCAACCGATCAGGTCATCCTCGATGACATGGGTCTTCGCGCCCTACCAAAACACAACCGCGAGTATCTACTGCAGGTCATCATACGCCCCTGCTATGATGCCGAGGTAGGCAAGCGGGAAGAAGGCTCGGTTGGAGGTTAGTGGTTCAAGGAGTGGTTTTTTCTCGCTGAAGGATTGTGGCTGGGGGCGAACGGTGGGCCGGCGAGGGGCCCGGATCGGAAGTGTCTCTGGTCCCTATCCCTGGACGTTTGGTCGTCCAAGTTAACCTGCTATCCGTGCGCGGAGGGCGTCCGGCACATCGTGCTGGATGCAATCTGGTCGAGCAAAAGAGGGACGGCGTGAAGTGGCACCATCTACAGAGCAGTCAACCGGTGACCAAGGGGCGCTACGTGCGCAGCAACACTCCGAAGTTCGCTTCCCACGGGAGGAAAAATGAGGGGGCCGGGTTTAGCTGGGGACGGCCGCCGGCACGATCAGATGCAGCTTTTCCGGCGTCGTTTGCCCGGTCGCCAGCCGCCACAGGTCGACCGCCAGCCTTCGCGCGGCGGCGACCGCCCACTTGCGCCGGGCGGCGCCGCGGGCCACGCCCGCGACCAGGGCCCGGACCGGTGGATAGTCGGGCTGCCACCGGGCCAGGCGCCAGACCAGTTCGATCAGCAGCGCCCGCACCCGCGGGTTGCCGTAGCGGTTGATCGAACCGTCGCGGCGGCGGCCGCCGCTTTGCTGCACTCCGGGACACAGCCCGGTGTAGCTGGAGACCTGACGGCGGTTCTTGAACCGACCCCAGTCGCAGATCTCCCGCAGCAAAGTGACCCAGGTCAGGGCCCCGATCGCCTTCGGCAGCTGCGGCGGCGCCTTGGCCTCCAGTTTTTTCCGGCGCGCTTGCTCCTGCTCGTCCAACTGCACGATGGTCGCCCGCATCAGCGTCAACTCCCCGATCAGCCACGGCGAGACCCCCGCCTGCAGATCCTGCCAGCGCTGGCCGCGCCACCACTGGCCGGTTACGTGATGGCCGTAAAACAAGAGCAAGCTGCGACCCCGGGCCTCCCATTGCTGGCGGCTTTGTTTCAACTGGTCCCGCAACCGGCACTCGCTGCGCCGCCGCTGCTCCTCCTCGCTCGGCACCCGCACCGGCGTCATCGCCTTGGGATTGCCGCGCAGATACCGGTCGAGTTTGTCGCACAGCGCCGCCGCATCCAGTTTGTCGGTCTTTTGCCGGCGTCCGTCCGCGAGCGCTTCCGCCACCAGTACGTGACTGTGCGCTCCGGCCGCCTGCAACTGGTAGTGCAACCCGTAACCGCACGGGCCGGTCTCGTAGCCGACATACACCTTGCGGCCCGCCGCCACGAGGCCCCGCACCACGGCGAGCAATTGCGTCCGCCCCATCGTCTGCGGCCGCAACGGCCGCGCGTCGTCCACCTGGATCGCCACCGCCAGATCGCGCGCGTGCACGTCCGTGCCAATTTTGATCGTTTCCGACTTGGTCTCGAGCAACCGCCCGAGCAATTTTGCAACGTTGGTATTCATTCGGCCGACAAGTTGGAGCCTCTTGCTCCGCTTGTCGGCCTCATGGCATCTACGAAATCCGCTCCACGATCATGACCAGCAACCGGCCACGCGAGCACTGGGGTAAACTCTCCCAGGACGTGCCGACTGCCGATGCCGTCCTGAACCATTTCCACCACCACGCCACCGTCATCGCCATCACCGGCGAAAGCTACCGCCACAAGGACACAGCCATTGCCAAAACCAAGTATCCCGCCACCACCAAGGCCTCGCAACACCGGTCTCGCGCTCCGCGACTCGCCGGCATCGGCCTCGTCCTTCCCCCGCACCTCCTTGCTTGCTTGGAAAAAACCATTCCGGCCTCCCGCTCGGCCTCAATTCGACCTTGTCCTTCCGCTCCCATCTTTCATGACCACACCTCTCTAAAGGTGGCTGGTTTTAACCCGGCCCGTCGTGGCTGGTTTTTACTTGGCCGGTGACAGCCGTCGGCAGAACTTCTGGCGCCCGGCCGCGCGCGGCTCAGGCAAAAACGGCGCGTCGCACGCGGCGCACCCCGGAGTTACGGGAATTTTTTCGGATGCGGCTTCACGGGGAGCGAAGCTACCCGACGGCGGATGGCCGTCTCAAGATCAGGTTTATGGCGACGGCGTGGCCTGTTTCACCACGGCCGCAACCATTGCGTCGGTTCCCGACCCGCGGGGTGTCGGTCCGGCAATCGCCACCAAGCTTCCCGCGGTGCTGAGGTCGCTTGCACCTAGCGGCATGCCGACTGCACCGGATTCCGGTCAGGCCGCGCAATCGTCCGGGACTCCGGCCGACCGATACTACGCTCACTGTCAGCGCGCCGTGGTGCTTTTTCCTTTCATGCCGGCAACCGCCATCTAAGTTTGAACGGCACTGAGCGATCCCCGATCTTTCGTATCCCGAATTTCAATACAGGTTGCCAAAAGGTTGCCGCAAATTGCACTTTTGGCTTCACTTCCTCTGATTTTCTTGCGTCTATCTACTCGTTCTAAAACATTAACCATCAAATAAGTCCGCGTTTACTCGCGATTTGGCTTCAGCGGCCAAAATTGGTTCGAGTCCCGTTGGCCGCCCCATTTTAAAGAAAAAGGGACGAGTACCGAGGCCAAAGGCCGAGATCGGACACCCGCGAAGCGGTTCGACGAAGCACCGCAGGTGCGAAGAAGGGCTGTCCAGCAGGACAGGTGCAAGGCACTTGGCCCAACGGGCCAACCAATCCCGTTAGCCGCCCCATTTTGGACGACGGGGCCCTAAGGAGAGGAGTCAGTCCGCTGAACGCTGATTGGTCGCGAGCGGAAGTCACAAATTGCGCCCTGGGCCCCTCTTGAGGATCGCTGTAGTCCAGCCTCAAGGTGCCGGCACCGAACCTAGGATCCAAGTGAGCAACGAAGCGACGCTATCGGCCGCACTCATGTGCAACCGTTCAGCAAGCCGCACCTTTGGGGATTCTGGATTCCGGACATGACCACATGGATGCGCTGCGAATCTCCAAGCCGACTGCCCCGCGCTGACCTCGCGACCGGTTCTCGCTGATCCCGGACTTGCTGAGACGCCACCGTCGCCGCCCCCGTCCCTTTGCTTGCCGCCGCCCTCCGCCGTGGCGTAATTCCGCTCCATGCGCTCCCCGTCGCTCCGCCGCCTGCTCGTGCTCCTGGCTCTCGCCGTCGTCGGCCTCGCCCCGGACGCCCGCGCCGCCGTGGCGCCCGGCCAACCGGCGCCCGACTTCACCGTCACCGACATCGCCGGACAGAAACACGCCCTCTCCGCCTACCGCGGCAAGATCGTCGTCCTCGAATGGCTCGCGCCCGGCTGCCCGTATGTGCTCCGGCACTACCGCAGCGGCAATCTGCCCGCCACCCAAAGCGCCGCCCTCGCCGACGGCGCCGTGTGGCTCCAGATCAATTCCAGCGCCATGGGCGACCTCGACCTCGCCAAGACCGAGGAGTGGCGAAAGAAAAACGGCGTCGCCCCCGCCGTCGCCTACATCCGCGACGAAGCCGGCCAACTCGGCCGCGCCTTCGGCGCCGAAACCACGCCGCACCTCTTCGTCATCTCGGCCGACGGCAAGCTCGCCTACCAGGGCGCCATCGACGACCAGCCCAGCGCCAGCCTGGCCAACACCGTCCACGCCCACAACTACGTGAAGGCCGCCATCGCCGCCCTCAAGGCCGGCCGCCCCGTGGAAACCGCCACCTCCAAGCCCTACGGCTGCGGCGTGAAATACGGCGCCGCGCCCTGAGGTCCGCGCGCAGGGCCGCGACGCCCGGCCACGCACGCGCTCGCCCAGCGCCCATTTTAAATCCTCCCATTCACTGCCCAGCCTGCTGCAACGAGCACGACCCACGGGGTCAAATCGCGAAACGCGAAACCGCGGCCGCCCGGCTCAACCAGCAAGGCACGACCCACGGGGTCAAATCGCGAAACGCGAAACCGCGGCTGCACGGCTCAGCCAGCAAGACGAGTGCGGCTGCGTGCGAGCCTCCTTCGCGAATCGCGTATTGACCCCATGCAATCCGGCACAAGGGATCAGTCCGCTGAACGCTGATTGGGTCGCGAACTGCGTCCGATGGCACGTTTGCGGATCGCTGCAACCCAGCAGCGGCACGACCCACGGGGTCAAATCGCGAAACGCGAAACCGCGGCTGCCCGGCTCAACCAGCAAGACGAGTGCGGCTGCGTGCGAGCCTCCTTCGCGAATCGCGTATTGACCCCGTGCAATCCTCCCCGTGCAATCCGCCCGTGCAATCCGGCACAAAGGGTCAGTCCGCTGAACGCTGATTGGGCCGCGAACTGCGTCCGATGGCACGTTTGCGGATCGCTGCAACCCAGCAGCGGGATGCGGCAGTCGGCCCCGTTCGCCCCGCCCTGCCGAATTTAGATAGCCAGGATCAACGATCGGCGGACTGACCCCATCGTCGCCCGCAGTCGCCCCCTCCTACTTCACCTCGAAGGCCCCGAGGTCCGGCGCGCGGCCTTGGAAGGGCAGCTCGACGGAGACGCCGGCGTCGATCAGGCGGCTCGCGGGCTTCGGGCGCATGAAGTCGAGCTCGGGCAGGCTGCCGTCGGGCCGCCGCGGTCCGTCGGTGCCCTTCGGATCGGTGCTCATGAAGTCGTCGGCGCTCACCGTGACGTTTTCGAGATTCCACGCGTTGAACTGGTCGTCGGGCGGGTTGCGTTCGTGGCCGGACAGCGGCGGCGCGGACCCGAGCGCGACGTTGTTGCGCAGCACGTGCGTCACCGGCTTGGTGTGCCGCGGCGCCACCTTCAGGTCGAACTGGCGCGCGTTGTTGTAGGCGGTGTTGTTGTAGAACCGCAGCATGCCCGGGTGGTAGTTGGCGTTGAAACCTTCGGCCCGGTTGTTGAAGGCGAGGCTGTGCGCGACGACGTGCACGGCGATGTGGCCGGGAAAACGCGCCGGGTTGAGCAGCCAGCCGCCCATCTTGAAACCGCCGCCGTTGCCGGCGCGCTGGTCGGTGTCGGGCACGTAGCCGTTGCTCCAGGCCCAGCAGTGCTCGATGCGGTGCGCGCCGCGCGCGTGGATCAGGTCGTAGCCGTCGTCGCTGTTGGCCCAGGCGCGGCAACCGCGGAACACGTTGCCCTCCTGCCGCGCGTGGCCGCCGAAGCCGTCGGCGTTTTCCCCGCGCCTGTCGGGGTCGTAGTTGTGGTGCGAATCGCAGTTGAGCACGAGGTTGTCGCCGCCGTCGGCGATGAAGAAGCCCGGGCCTTCGTTGCTATGAAGATCGAGCCGCTCGAAAATGTTGTGGCTGCCGCCCTCGACGCGGATGCCCCACGACTCGTTTGTGTTCGTCAGGATCTGCTGCACCCCGCGCACCTCGAGGCCGCGCAAGTGCAGCCACGACGCGCGCACGCTGAAGCCGCGGATGCGCACCGGCGTCGCGAGGCGGTGGAAATCGAAGACGGGCGTCTCGTCCCGGTAGGCCCAGTAGTTGATGCGCTGCCCCGGCGCACCGCTCTTGGTCAGCAGGACGCCGATCTCGACCGTGGTGCCGCTGAACGCGTACACGCCGCCGCGGAGCCACACGGTGTCGCCCGGCGCGGCCGCCTCCTGCGCGCGCGTGACCGACGCGAACGGCTGCGCGAGCGTGCCCGGGTGGGCGTCGTTGCCCTCGGGGTGCACGTAGAATTCCGCGGCGAACGCGGCGCGGACGGCGGCCAGAATCAAGGCGAGCGCAACAATCGGGCGCCGGGGAAAGCGGATGCGGGGTGTCATCGGGCCGACACTGTGGGCACACGTGGGGCCGACGACAACCGCGGCGGCGGACGGTCCAGGCGGGCAGATCGCCGGGCGCGCGGGACGAGTCCGCCACCTCGATCTCCCTCTGGGAATGGCCGCAAAAAGCGCAAAAGGCGCAGGGAGTCCGGCGGGCGAAGCGTGCGCTGAAGAAAATCGGGACACGTCCCGGCCACGATATCGGCGCCGCCAAAGATCAAACCGAGACATGGCTTGCCTGCGCCGTGCCTCGACGGATCGATCTCTCAACCCTCTCCTTTCAACTCTCAACTTCATGATCCTGGCCAAGAAGACAGGTTTCGGAAAGGGACTTCGACGAAAGCACCGAAGGAAATCCAGGCCGCCGGCCGATGGGCTGGGCGCGTGAACAGCCGTTGCCCTGCACTTTCCCGCGGCGGCCGCGCAGGTCTTCTTCAGTGCGGTGGGGTCCCTGAAGAGAGCTTCGTCCCAGTGCCCCGGGACAGTGCAGGCCGAGCACCCCGGGCGGATCGATTTCCCGGGGGCGTTCCGGCCTTCAGCGGATCTTCGCGTCCGGCAGCTCGCTCTTCACGCCGGCGTCCAGCGGCATCGTGTCTTTGTCCGGCGTGAGGCCGGCCGCGGCGAGCAACGCCGCGAGCTGGCCCTCGAGGTCGCGGCGCGTGGCGGCGAACTTCGGGTCGACGGCGAGGTTCTTCAATTCGAGCGGGTCGCTTTGCAGATCGTAGAGCTCGGGCACATGCCGGTCCGGCGAGCCGTCGCCGTGCGGGTAGCGGATGAATTTCCAGCGGTCGGTGCGCACGCCGCGGATGTTGGGCGTGTAGGGAAACTGCTTCTCGTAGTTGTATTCGTAAAACCACGACGTGCGCCACGCGGGATCGCCGCCGCCGGCGAGCGCCTTCCACGAACGGCCCTGGATGCCGGCGAGCGCCGGGGCCGCGCAGAGGTCGAGCACGCTCGGCGCGAGGTCCATCGCCAGCACCTGGCCGGCGACGACGCGATTCGCCGGCAGACCGGGGCCGCGCGCGATGATCGGGATGCGGATGCTCGGCTCATGCATCGTGCGCTTGTCGACCATGCCGTGCTCGCCTTCGAGCAGGCCGTTGTCGCCCATGAACACGATCACGGTGTTGTCGTACTGGCCCGTGGCCTTGAGGTGGGCGACGAGCCGGCCGACGCTGTCGTCCACGCTCAGCACCGTGCCCCAATAGGCGCGCACCATCGCCTCGAAATCCTTCACCGCCTCGGGCCGCGTATCGGGAAACTGTTTCCGCCATTCGAAGAGCGGACCGTAGATGCCGTGCCACGTGGACAGGCGCTGGCGGATCCAGTCCGGCTTGCCCTCGAGCGCAAACGCGCTGGCCGGATACGGCACGCGCACGTGGTCGAAGGCGTTTTTGTATTTCTCCTCGGGGAAATAGAACGAATGCGGCGCCTTCTGGCCGATGAGCAGCGCCCACGGTTGGCCGGGAGCGGCGGCCGTGCGCTGCTTGATCCAATCGACGGCGTAGTCGGTGACGACGTGCGTGTAGTAGCCCTTGGGCGTTTCGCGGCGGACGCCGTTCACGTTCCACTCGGTGTCGAAATACTTGCCCTGGCCCTTGTGCGTGACGAACCAGTCGAAGCCCGGACGCGGGTCGTCGTTGTTTTCGCCCATGTGCCATTTGCCGACGTAGGCGGTGGCGTAGCCGTGCGTGCGCAGCCGGCCCGGCCAATGCGGCAGCTCGGCGGGCAGCTCGGTGAAGTTGTCGCGCACGCCGTGCCGGTGGGCGTAGAGCCCGGTGAGGATGCTGGCGCGGCTGGGCGAGCAGAGCGACGTGGTGCAGAACGCGTTCGCGAAACGCACGCCGTCTTTGGCCAGCGCGTCGAGGTGCGGCGTCTTCACGTGCGCCGAGCCATAGCAGCCGAGCGCATCGGGCCGCAGGTCGTCGCACAAAATGAAGAGGACGTTGGGCGGGGTGGGCGGTTTGGCGGCGGCGGCGAGGCAAGGCGTCGCCGTGGCCAGCAGGGCAGCGACCGGCACGAGCGCGCGTCGGCCGCGGCGGGCCAACCGGGAAACGAGGCAGCGGAAAACAGGAAGCAGCGGCATGGGGAACATGAGGGGGGGCCGTGCAGCATGCGCGTGCACCGGCGCCGGGCCAGAGGGAAGTGCGGCGCCTCTCCCAAGGGACCCAGCGAACCTTTCGGCCCGGCGCAGCTCCGTCACCTCCCCGCCGCCGCCGCGCAGGTCTTCGTCAATGCGGTGAGTTCTTTGAAGAGCGGCTCGTCCACCTTCGCGAAGTTGAAGCAAGTCTTGCCTTGTTTGCGTTTGGCCAAGTCCGCGGAAATGCCCTCGGCCAATTCGGGCTGCGTGTACAGGGGCATCAGGTGGAAGGCCACGTACGTCTTCTTGATCGTCACCGTGCCGAACCACCCGGGCTGCTTCGTCTTCGGGTCCAATGTCGGCGTGCGCACTTCGAGCATGCCGGCTTGGTCCTTCGCAATCGTCAGGCCGCGCGCGGCACCGAGCATGATCGTGCGCAGACGGGAATAAACAGTTTCGAACGACTCGTTGGCAGGCATGGCGGTGGTCGAGTTGAGAGTTGTGAGTTGAGAGATCGGTCGGCGGCGGAGGCAAAGGCGGAGTGAAGTTTCGTTCAAGGACACGGCGGCGCCGGTTTCCTGCGCGCCACGGCGAAGGCGGCCAAGGTGAGCAGCGTCCCGAGGACCAAGGCGCCGACAAATCCCGCCGCGGCCTGCGGCCCCGCCGCGACGGTCCGGCCGCCGACGCTGAAGCCCGGGTTCACGACGGCAAAATACAGCCAGATGGCGGCAGCGCCCACGGCCCCGCCGACGCACCCGAAGAGCAGGCCCTCGCGCCCCGCCTCCGACCACGAGCGCAGACCGGAGCGCGCGCCGACCCGCCACGCGCCCAGCGCCGGAAAGACCAGGGCCAGAATCCCGGTCCAACGGCCCGCCCCGGTCGGCGAGTCATGCAACCCGAGCGCGTACTCGGCGAACATCCACGCGCCGGTCGCGAGACCGACGGCCATACCGTTTGTCAGCGCTGATTTCATTCAGTCCTCCAATGGCAAAGCCAGGGTCACGTCGAAGCGTTCCCACCCGATTTCCTCGGGCAGCCGGTGATAGATTTCCTCCGCCGGCGTCTCGCGCAGGTTCAAGCCCGACGCCGGCAGCCAGCTCTTGAAGAGCAGATTCCAACCGCGATCCACGGCCGCGAGGTCGCCGGCGACGTGCACCAGGGCCCAGCGCCCGGCGGCCCGGCCGGCGGCGTGCAACCCTGGCGGCAGCCGCGTGCCGGCCGCGACCTCGAGCGCGAAATCGTAGCGGCATTTCCCCAGCGGCACGAACTCGGGATCGTCCGGCGAGGCCCCGGCGAGTCGTCCCGCCATCGGCACCGCGAGGGCGCGCGCCGCCGCGGCGATCCGTTCGTACGCGGCGACCAATTTCCCGGGCGCCAGGTAGCCGCCGACGACCCGGCAGACCATCAGGTCGGCGGCGGGCCGGTTGCGGATCTCCACGGGGAAGTCCGCGGGCAGCGGCGGGGCGGGCCGCAGGTAATAACCGGATACCTGCAGCGCGGCCTCGCGGTCGGGGCGCGTCTGCCACCATTGCCCGAGATCGAATTGCGACGGCGTGCAGCCGAAGTGGCGCTTGAAGGCGCGCGCAAACACCTCCGGCGAACGGTAGCCGACCGCGACGGCGACCGCTTTCCACTGCGGCCGTTGTCCGCGTTGCGTCAGGGCCAAGGCCCGCTGCATCCGCATTCGTGTGGTCAGCGCCAGCACGCTTTCGCCGGTGAGCGCCGAGAAGATGCGGTGGAAATGAAAACGCGAAATGCCGGCCTCGGCCGCGAGGCGCGGCACGGACAGATCCTGCCCGAGGCAGCGGTCGATCAGGGCGATCGCGCGGTTGATCCGAATATCGTAGGTCTCTGCGGCCACGCTCCGGAATTGATCCGGGCGGCATCGCGGGTCGACCAAAAGCAACCGACGTTTCTTGCTAAATCACCACCGGCCAAGGCCATCGCAGGCGCCGCGGGGACGCGGCTCATCGCCAATGCCCCAAACCATCGGAACCTAACCACAGATTTCACAGAGGAGCACGGATCAGGCATGGGTTATCCGCGCGATTCCGTGAAATCCGTGGTCAAAGGATTCCGTATCACAAAGTGCAAAATCCACGGGACGTTGGTCGCGGCTACGGGCCGAGGCGCGTTTTCCAATTTGACGCCCGGGTACGACGTCGCTTCTTCCGCGGCATGATCGCGACGTGCTTGTTCTTCACCGAAGCAAGCGGTCGCGTTGGGCAAAGTCGCTCCTCACCGACGATGGCGTGCACCTTTGCCAAAAGTCTCAGTTCTGAGGATCCTCACAACGGAGAATGACCTACCGCCCGGGTCCAATCCCGGATCGAGGCCGCCGTTTCCGCGGGAACGGGCGGCGCACGATTTGCCGCTCGTCCCGGTGAAGTTTCGGCCACGGTTACCTTACATCCGCGTCGTGACGCTGAAGGTCCAGGTCGTCGGCTCGGCGTAGCGGTAGATGAAGTTCGGGCGGTTCTGCGCGGTGTTGTACGACGTCGCGCCGGTGATGCGGTAGCGGCTGTCGCCGTTCAGGATATCGTAAACGTTGTTCAGCCCGAGCCGGAACGTCGTCTGGTAGCGTTTCAGGATCCGGCGGTCGTACATCAGGTAGCCGTTGAGCGGGAACGAGGCTCCGGCCTCGTAGGGCCGGCCGTCGCGGATGTAGACATTGTAGTCGGGCGTGAAGATGCCGTTGAGGCCGACGCGGAAGCCGCGGACGCGCGGCACCTGGTAGTCGAGCACGAAGCTGCCGGTGTACGGCACGCTGCGGCGGCCGGCGACTTCGTCGGTGAGGGTATTCGAACCGAGCACGTTGCGGGCATTGGCGAGCACGTTCGGCAACTCGGCCATGGTCGGGTCGCCGCCGGGCGCGTTGGCGGCGGCGGTGCGTTCCTCGGCGGCGGCCAGGTAGGAGCGGAACTGCGAGAAATCGGCCTGGGCGCGGACCCGTTTCGAGGAGAACGAAACGCGCGTCTGCAGGCCGAGCCAGCGCTGGCTCTGCAACGTCATCTCGATGCCGCGCGACTGTTCGTTCGAATTGACCGTGCGGCGCTCGTTGTTCAGGCCGTTGACGACCTCGAGGTAGCCGGCATCGCCGGGGAGAAGGTTGTTCGGATTCACGAGGTCCTCGAGCTGCGTCCGGTTGAGCACGTCGGGGTTCCACGCGTAGGCGGCATTGATGCGCTGCGTGTCGTAATAGGAAATGGAATACGTGAGCTTGCGGAAGAGCTCGAAGCGGAGGCCGAACTCCTTGGTCTTGCCGCGGACGGGCCCGATGTCGGGGCCGAAGAAAACCTGGCGCGACTGCCAGTTGAAGGATTCGGATTGCGAGGCGATGGCGACGACACGGGCCCGATCGCCGCGCCAGACCTCGACGGTGAGGCCGGCCATTTTGCTCTGGGCGGAGAGATCGAAACGGGGATCGTACTCGTAGGCGCCGGGATTCTCGTCGGGCATGCCCGGATGGACGAAGACGCCGCGGGCGTCGGTGGCGTAGGACGAGGCCTTCGGGATCTTGCGGGTGAGGGCATTCCAGCTCACGCCGACGAGGGTGTTGACGCGGCCCTTGAAGTATTCGCCGGAGAGCGACGCCGTCTGTGTGCGGGCGTAGCGGATGTCGACGAAGGGCCCGGTGGGCGTGGTGCTGTGATAGAAGGCGGGCTTGAAGGTCGGGGTGACCGGGAGATTGGGAATCAGGAACTGGTCGAAGAACTGCTCCGTGCCGAAGGCGGGGTCGTCGAGGTAGGCGCGGAAGCGGATGCCGTTGCTGGCGGCGAGGCCGGGGGCGGCGGAATTGTAGAGGCCGAAGCGCTCGGAGAGTTTGAGGTCTTTCTGGTGGAGGGCGGTGACGACGAGGAGCTGTTTGCCGAAGCGGCCGAAGTCGAACGGATACACGGCGGCGAGGCGGCCGGCTTTGACGACGTTGCCGAAGACCTTGAAGGCGGCGCCGCCGAAGGCCGCGTCGATGTAGGGGCGGCCGGCGCCGTCGACGCTGAGCACGGGGGGCGTCTGGCTCGTGCCGAAGGAATTGTCGTTCCGGTCCTCGTGCTGGTACTGCTGGTTATAGGCGAACTCGAGGGAGAGTTTGCCGATGCGCTGCTCGACCGTGACGTTGGCGACATTGAAGATGCGGTTGTTGTAGTCCACCGCGCCGAGCATGTTGGTGTACTGGTCGAAGCCGCCGAAGGTCTTGAAAGTGCCGTTGGGCAGGCGCACGGCCTGGGTCTGGCCCTGGAGCAGCGAGACTTGGTTGCCGGAGGTGCCGCTGCGGTCGATCGCGAGCGGCGGGTTGGTGCTCGTGCGCTGGATGATCTCGCCGTCGGAAGTCAGGTACCACTGGTTGTTGGTGCTGAAGCCGCGGCCGGCGGCGGCGCCGTCGTTGATGGCGAGGGCGCTGTCGGCGCGCATGCGGTAGGTGGTGCCGCGCTCGCCCTCGACGCGGATGGTCGTCGTCTTGAACGGCTCGTAGGTCAGCGCGATATGGCCGGCGCGGAACACGTCGTTCGTCCCTTTGACGTAGGTGCGGTTGCGGCGGTTCGCGAGGTTCACCCGCAGGAAGAGTTTGTCGGTCACCTTGCGGTTGGCATCGAGCTGGAAGCGGAACGCCTCGTACGAGCCGTAGCTGGCGAAGAACTCGGTCGCGTTCCGGGCCCGCGCGCGCTTCGTGTAGACGGTGGCCGCGCCGCCGGGCGAAGAGTCGCCGAACATGAGCGAGTTCGAACCCTTGGCGAAGTCGTAGCGTTCGACGTTGTAGGCGTCGGAAGGCACGTACCACGTGAAGAAATTGCGCGAGATGCCGCCGGTGCTGAGGCCGCGGTAGTTGATGCGCTCGTCGTTGCGCGATTCGAGCCGGGGCGTCACGTCGACGCCCGCGACGAAGCGGGCGGCGTCGTCGAGGCTGAAGGCGCCGAGGTCGCGCATGAACTCGGACGTGATGACGTCGACGTTGACGGGGACCTTGAGCAGTTCCTGGTTGGTGCGGCTGCCGATCAGCGTGGTCGTGGCCTGCCACGATTTGTCGTCGGTGTCGGAGACGGTGAACGGCGAGAGCGCGATGACCTCGTCGGCCGTCGGGACTTTCGCCGCTTCGGCGGCACGGAGGGAAACGCCGGCGACGGACGCGGCGGCGCACATAACGAGAACGCGGGGAACATTCATGGGGAACAACGGGGTTCGGACAACGGGGGGTGGGGCACTGACGGGGGCAGAGAATCCCAGCTTCGCGGCATTCGACAAGCCGCGAAATCGCGAACGCAAAACAAACCTGCGTCTGCGGCCCCGCGCGGCGGGAGGAGCCGCATACGCATGCATGCGTATGGAGCGCCGGTCGCGGAACCGGTAGGATCGCACCTGCTCCGTTCCCTTCACCCGACGCCCTCTGCCCGCATGAAACTCAAAATCGCTCTCTTCGGCGCCGCGCTCGCGCTCACGCCTTCGCTCCACGCCGGCTTCGTCGGCATCTATGACTACATGAGCTCCCTCGGCGGGACCTTCGCCCCCCAGACCGGCAACGAGCGCTGGACCTTCCACAACGGCGACCAAGACGGCGCCCTCATGGGCGTCTATGCCGGCATCGGCTACGGCAACATCGGCGCCTATGCCCAATTCACCTCGCCCCAAGCGGCCGGGCTGGGTCCGGGCGGCACCGCCGGGACCAACGAGGCCGCCGGCATCTTCACGCACACCGCTTCGTCCGGCTTCACCTCCGCGGTGTTTCATGCCGACTCGACCTTCACCGCCTCCGCCATCCGGTTCACCTCCGAACTCGTCGGCAACGGCAACTGGGGCAACGGGATCGACCTCACCCTGCGCACCGTCATCGGCGGCAACGCGGTGGACCGCGGGCCCTTCGCCATCACCAACATCATCAGCGCCCAGACGGCGTTCTCCTTCGGCACCTCCGGCCTCACCTTCAATGCCGGCGACGAGATCGTCGTGATGTTTTCCGCCCGCGGCAGTTTCCTCTACG
>NEUS01000120.1 GCA_002288455.1 Opitutia bacterium Tous-C1TDCM | reverse complement strand
AGGGCATGCTGGAAAGGCGAAAGTCGGAAAGGCGGACGGAAAAGTCGAAAGGGGGAAGGCGAAAGGCGAAAGGACGGAATGGGAAACCAGAGGAGCGTTTTCGCCTTCCGCCTTTCGCCTTTCGACTTTCCGTTACTCCTTCATCCGGACGTTGAGTTCGAGTTGCCAGCGGCCGGGGCCGCCGCGTTCGAGGAGGCGGAGTTCGAGCGTGCCAATTTCGGTGACGACCGCCTGAAGGTTGACGGGCACGAGGCGGCCGGCGTTTTCGGCGGTGGCGGGCAAGGTCGATTCGATCGGGGCGACTTCCTCGAAGTCGTCGTGGCCGGCGGGGTCGTCGAGGAGGGCGCCGACGGCGTCGTCGCGCCGCACCGAACTCGAGAAGAACCGGAAGCGCGTGGGTTCGCCGACGACGAGGCCGAATTCCTGCGGCGGGATGTCGGCCTGCGTGCCTTCCTCCATGCCGAAGGGCGCGACGCAGAGGGCGCGGACGGGCGGTTCCATGCCGGGGACGGCGGGCATGGCGGATTCGATGCCGACGTAGTAGGCGCGGGCGGTGCCGCCGCGGATGCGGAGACCGTGGCCGTGGCGGGCCCAGCCGTAGTAGGCGGCGCCGCGGGCGACGGCGAGGTCGAGTTCCGCGCCGGCGAGTTCAGGCGCGGCGGGGGCGCCGGCGGCGGCGAGCCAACGGTTGACGACGGCGAGAACGCGTTCGCGGAGGACGGCGGACTTGAAGACACCGCCATTGAAGAGGATCGCGGTGGGGCGGATGAAGGCGGCGGCGGCGGACGGAGTTGAGAGTTGAGAGCTGAGAGTTGAGAGATCGGAAGTGGCGAGGGCTTTGGCTTGGCGGGTGAGGAAGGCGGCGAGGTGGCGGGTGATGCCGGCGTCCTGGGCGTAGGGCAGGGCGATTTGGGCGAGGCCGGAGCTGCGGGCGGTCTTGGGAACTTCGGTGACGGGGACGTCGGGGAAGAAACCGTCGGTGAGGAGGCGCGTGAGTTCCTCGCGGGTGAGTTCGGCCTTGAGGGTACCGCCGATCAACGAGGAGCCGCGGCCGGGGACGACGAGCGGGGCGCGGGCGAGTTTGGGGTCGGCGAACATCGCCTCTTTGGCACCGCGGCAGGCGTGGGTGAGGGCGTGGAATTGCCAGGCGTCGAGTTTCTTGCCGTCGGCGGCGAGCCGCTGGTTCACGGCGTAGGCGAGGGCGAGGTCCATGTTGTCGCCGCCGAGCAGGATGTGGTCGCCGACGGCGACGCGGGTGAGTTCGACTTCGCCGGCACGGTCGGTGACGGCGATGAGGGAGAAGTCGCTGGTGCCGCCGCCGACGTCGACGACGAGGATGACGTCGCCCGGGCGGACGTGTTTGCGGAAGTTTTCGCCGAGCTGTTCGGTCCAGGCGTAGAACGCGGCCTGCGGTTCCTCGAGCAGGGTGACGTGGGCGAGGCCGGCGGCGCGGGCGGCGGCGAGGGTGAGATCGCGGGCGGCGGCGTCGAAGGAAGCGGGGACGGTGAGGACGATTTCCTGGTCGGCGAAGGGCGTATCCGGATTCTGGTGATCCCAGGCGGCGCGGAGGTGGGCGAGGCAGGCGCGGGCGGCGTCGACGGGGGAGAGGCGGGCGACATCGGGCGGGGCCTGCCAGGGGAGGATGGGGCCCTGGCGGTCGACGCCGGCGTGGCTGAGCCAGCTCTTGGCGGAGGCGACGAGGCGGGTGGGGACCTTGGCGCCGTGGGTGCGGGCGAATTCGCCGACGACGGGGGCGGGGGTGGATTCGTTTTTCGAAGCTTTGGCTTTTTTGTCCCAGGGCAGGGCGAGGCCTTCGGGCGGGAATTCCTGGGCGTTGGGCAGGTAGAGGAACGAAGGCAGGAGCGGTTTCGCCTCGACGGTGCCGACGGCGGTGAGTTGCGGAATCGCGAGCATCGTCTGGTCGCGGCCGCGGGCGGAGGGGCGGGCGAGTTCGAAGGCGGAGACGGCGGAGTTGGTGGTACCGAGGTCGATACCGAGGGCGAAGCGGGCGGGCATGGCGGATCAGAGTTCGACTTCGGCGGGCGCGATGACGCGGGCGTCGAGGGCGGAGGAAACGACGGGGAGGGTGACGGCGGCGGCGAACCAGCCGCGGTGTTTGAGGGTGCCGCGGAAGGGCGGTTGGCCGGTGACGTTGCCGGTGAGGCGGATGCGTTCGGCGCTGAAGCCGGCGGGGACGGTGACGGGATCGCCTTCGGTGCCGACGAGGGCGGGTTCGAGTTTCAGGTACTGGCGGAGGACCTTGCGGCTGCCGGTGTGGACGACGCGGGCGGCGGCGCCGATGTCGGCGTCGGAGAAACCGGATACGTCTTCCTCGAGGAAATCGACGAGGCGGCCCTCGCGCTGGAGCAAGGCGAGGAGACCGAGGGCGGAGGGTTCGGCGGCGGGGGCGGGAGCCTGGGCGGCGGGTTTGGGCGCGGGAGCGGCGGCGGCGGGAGAAACGAGTTTGGCGGCGAGGGTGGCGTCGCCAAGAACGCGGAAAGCGAGACCGAGGCGGGTGAAGAAGGACGGTGCGGCGGCGGGCGTGGTCATGGAAACGGAACAGTGCAGCAAACGAATGCGGCGGTTTCAACGCGGCAAACGCGGGGCGCGGAGCTTGACGCGGGCGGCGCGGGCTCGCGAGCGTGCGGGGTGCCTTCGAAACCCATTCCCGGATCCAGCGGCGCGATTCTCGCGGAGCTGCCGTCGCCCTATCAGCCGCATGCCGCCACGGGGTTGCTGCACCTGCCGCGGTTTTTGGCGAAGATCAAATATGTGAAGGCGCACGGGGCGTTGCCGCCGAGCTACGCGAAGAATTACAAGCGCGGGTGCGACCGTTTCCTGTGCCAGCACCTCGGGGTCGAGCCGGCGGCGGTGGAAAAGATCGTGCTGGAGGCGGCGACGGAGGCCGAGGCGGAGCTGAAGTTGGCGGCGATGCTGCCGGCGGACGTGCGCGCGCCGCAATGGAACCGGCGCTACGTGCAGATGGGCATGACGACGGCGGGGGCTGAATTCCTGAAGGAGGCGTTGACGGCGATGGGTTGCGCGGACCGCGCCGGCGAAATCAAGAGTGTGCCGGACCTGATGGATTTCGACGAAGGCCGGATCGAGTGACAATTGCGGATTATCAAAACCGGAGGGCGGAGACCTGAAACCGGAGGGGACGGAAAAGAAGAAATGGCGGAAAGAAGGAGGAAGAAACGGGACGGATCAATGAAACCGGAATTTGGATACCGGAACGGGTTGGGCGGCGGGGCGACTTGTCCCCGACTGCTGCCAGAAGCGCCTTGCTTGGCGGGGGGCTCCGGGGCTTCGTGCTGACGCTTGGGGGCCGAACGCCGAGAGTTTGTAGCTTAAAGCCCGGAGCTTAGCGCCCCTTCATTTTCCCCCGCATGTCATCGGCCGAGTCCGTCTCCGTTTTGCGCAACTCCCCGGTGCTCGTCACCGGGGGCACGGGTTTTCTGGGCCGGCACCTGGTGGATCGCCTGTTGGCGGCGGGGCGGCGGGTGACGGTGCTCGCGCGCCGGCCGGCGCCCGATTTGGCGGCGCGGGGCGTGACGTTCGTCGCGGCGGATCTCGACGATGCGGCCGCCGTGGCCGCCGCCTGCGCCGGGGCGGAGACGGTTTTCCACGTGGCCGCCAAGGTCGGCGTCTGGGGCCGCTACGACGATTTCCATCGCGCCAACGTGCTCGGCACGCGGGCGATCCTCGCCGGCTGCCGCGCCCACGGCGTGAAGCGGCTCGTGTACACCAGCACGCCGAGCGTCGTGTACAACGGCCGCGACCTTGCCGGCGCCGACGAATCGCTGCCGCTCACGACGTCGTGCCCGAGCGCGTATCCGCTGACCAAGGCGATCGCGGAGCGCGAGGTGCTCGCCGCCGATTCGCCGGCGCTGCGGACGGTGGCGTTGCGGCCGCATCTCATCTGGGGCGTCGGCGACCCGCATCTGGTGCCGCGGATTCTGGCGCGGGCCCGGGCCGGCCGTTTGCGCATCGTCGGCGCGGGCGGCAATCGCGTCGACATGGTCCACGTCGCCAACGCGGCCGACGCCCATCTGCTCGCCGAGGCGGCCTTGCGGCGCGGAACCGGCGGGCGGGCCTACTTCATCACCAACGGGGAGCCCGTCGGGTTGTGGGATTGGATCAACGGGTTGCTGGTCGCGCTCGGCGAGCCGCCGTTGACGCGGCGGATTTCCCTCGGCGCCGCGAGCGCGGTCGGCGGCGTGTGCGAGGCGCTGTGGCGCGTGCTGCCGCTGCGGGGGGAACCGCCGATGACGCGGTTCGTGGCGGCGGAATTGGCGAAAGACCATTGGTTCTCGATCGCGGCGGCGCGGCGCGACCTCGGCTACGAACCGAAGGTGACGATGGCGCAGGGCACGGCCGAATTGGTGGCGAGTCTGCGGGCGCGTTGAGGCGGCCAAGGCAGGGGACAGGACGGACCGGAAGAAGGCAGCGGATGAACAGGACGGGGATCTTGGGATTTGGGAAAAATCCCGCTGCGAACGCCGGAGCAACCCGCGGCCTTTTCTTTCCCGTTAATCGGGATCGTGGTTCCTGTCCTTCCTGTCCTCAGCTTCGCTGCCGCACGGCTTCGAAGAGCGTGATGATGGTGGCCATGGCGACGTTGAGGGAATCGGCCTGGCCGGCCATCGGGATGCGCACGGGGAGGTCGGCGTTTTCGAGCCAGAATTTGCTCAGGCCGTATTGCTCGCTGCCCATCACGACGGCGAGGGGGCCGCGGAGATCGGCGTCGGAATAGACCGCGGCGGCGGCGGGCGTGGTCGCGACGGTGCGGACGCCTTTTTCCCGCAACCACGCGTGCACGCCGGCGCTGTCGGCGACGACGAGCGGCACGGAGAACAGCACGCCGGTGGACGCGCGGACGACGTTGGGGTTGAAGATGTCGGTCACCGGATCGCAGACGATCACGGCGTGGCAACCGGCGGCGTCGGCGCTGCGCAAGATCGTGCCGAGGTTGCCCGGTTTCTCGATCGCCTCGACGACGAGCAGAAACGGCGCGGGCGGCAGCGCGAGGTCGGCGAGGGCGCGGCGCCACTGCGGGGCGACGGCGAGCAGGCCGTCGGGGCGTTCGCGGTAGGCGACCTTGGCGAAAGCATCCTGCGACAATTCGAACAGCTGGGCGCCGGCGGCCTCGGCCTGGGCGAGGAGGGCGGGTTCGTTTTCGCCGAGGAACCAGGCGGGGGAAAAGTAGAGCTCCTGCAGCGCGACCTGTTTCTCGAGGGCCCGGCGGATCTCGCGGTAGCCTTCGACGAGGAAGACGCCGGCTTCGTCGCGGGGCCGGCGGTCGCGCAGCTTCACGAGCTGTTTCACGCGCGGATTCTGGAGGCTGGAGATTTTTTCGGGTGCGCCCACGGCCGGAACGGAAGACACGGAATCGGCGGAAAAGACAAAATCCTTTTCCTCGCGGCCGGCGCGGCGGTGTATTCCGTGGGGCCGTGGGCAAAAAGAAATCCAAGTTCAACGACCTGCCGTTCCCGTACCATACGGAGCTCGAGCTGGAGATCGCGACGCTGACGAATCTCGGCTCGGGGCTCGGCCGCGTCGCGCTGCCGGGGGAGACGGAGGCGAAGTGGGTTGTGATGGTGCCGTTCACGCTGCCCGGGGAACGCGTGCGCGCGCGGATTTTCCGCAACCACAGGAACTTCTCCGAGGCCGACCTCGTCGCGGTGACGGTGCCGTCGCCCCACCGCGTCGCGCCCGTCTGCCCGCTCTTCGCGCGGTGCGGCGGCTGCCAGTATCAGCATCTTGCGTACGCCGAGCAGCTGGCGTGGAAACGCCGCCAGGTGGCGGAGCTGCTGCAGCACATGGCGGGGATCGCGGACTTTCCGGTCGCGCCGGTCGTCGGCTCGCCGCGCGAGCGGCATTACCGCTCGAAGATCACGCCGCACTTCAATCCGCCGCGCGAGGGCCTGCCGTTGCCGGTGGGGTTTCTCCGGCAGGGGACGAGGTTCGACATCGTCGACGTGCCGCAGTGCCCGATCGCGACGGAGGCGATCAACGCGCGGCTCACCGAGGTGCGCGCGCGGGTGCAGGCGGAGCGGGCCAGCTACCAACGCGGGGCGACGCTGCTGCTGCGCGAGGCGAGCGGCGAGGTGACGACGGAGTACGACGCCGTGATCACGGAGACCGTCGGCGACCTGAAGCTGCGGTTCCTCGCGCGCGATTTCTTCCAGAACAATCCCTTCATCTTGCCGGCGTTCACGCGGTACGTGCGGGAGCAGGCGGCGGCGAGCGGGGCGCGTTGCCTCGTCGATGCGTACTGCGGCAGCGGGCTGTTCGCGCTGACGGCGGCGCCGGCGTTCGAGCGGGTGGCGGGGATCGAGATCAGCGCGACGTCGGTGGATTTCGCGCGGCAGAACGCGGCGGCGAACGGCATCGCGAACGCGACCTTCACGGCGGGGGACGCGGCGGCGATCTTCGCCGGCCTGGATCCGGTATTCGTGCCGGCGGATACGGCGGTGATCATCGATCCGCCGCGGAAAGGCTGCGACGAATCCTTCCTGCGGCAGCTGTTCGCGTTCGGGCCGCGCGCCGTGGTGTACGTTTCCTGCGATCCGGCGACCCAGATGCGCGATTTGCAGCATTTCCTGGCCGCGGGCTACACGCTGGAAGCCGCGCAGCCCTTCGATCTCTTCCCGCAGACGCGGCACCTCGAGTGCGTGCTGACGTTGCGGCGGGCGCCGGGCGCGGCGGGCTGAGCCCGGCGGTCCGGGGTATTGCCAAGCGCGGGACGGAGCGCACAGTCGGCGGCCTTACTGTACCCACGCATGTCCCTTCCCGGCTCCGCTCCCGCCCCGCATACCTGGCATTTCTTCCGCACCGGCGGACTCGACCAGGTCGCGCTCACCAGCTCCGACGACCTGCGCAATCTCGAACAGCTCGATCCCAAGCTCTGGGTCGCGCTGGCGTGCCCGGTCAAGGGCCTGAACCTCGACGAGAAGACGCTCGCGCTGATCGACCACGACGGCGACAGCCGGATCCGGGTGGCCGAATTGCTGGCGGCGGTGAAGTGGACCTGCGCCCGGCTGAAGGAGCCGGCGGTGATTCTGGCGGGCAAGGACGGGTTGCCGCTGGCGGCGATCGACGAGGCCGATGCGGAGGGCAAGGCGATCTTGGCGTCCGCGCGCCAGATTCTGGCCAACCTCGGCAAGAAGGACGCGGCCGAGATCACCGTGGCCGAAGCCGCGGACACGGCGAAAATCTTCGCCGCCTCCCCGCTGAACGGGGACGGCGTCATCCCGCCCGACGCCGCGGCCGATGCCCCGACCAAGCAGGTGATCGGCGATATCATCGCCAGCCTCGGCGGCGTGCCGGACCGCGGCGGCGCCCTTGGCGTCAACGCGGCCAAGATCGAGACGTTCTACGCGGACCTCGCCGCCTTCGTCGCGTGGTCCGAGGCCGGCGCCAAGCCCGAGATCATGCCGCTGGGGGCCGGGACGGCCGCGGCGGCGGCGGCGATCGCGGCGGTCCGGACGAAGGTCGGCGATTATTTTGCGCGTTGCCGGCTGGCGGCGTTCGATGTCCGGGCGCTGGCGGCGCTGAACCGCAGCGAAACCGAGTACCTCGCGATCGCGGCGAAGGACATGAAGATCACGAGCGAGGAAGTCGCCGGTTTCCCGCTGGGTAAGATCGACGCGGCGCGGCCGCTGGCCCTGCTCGAAGGCGTGAATCCGGCCTGGGCGGCCGCGCTGGCGACGCTGCACGCGGCGGCGGTGACGCCGGTTTTCGGCGCGGCCAAGACGACGTTGACGGAAGCGGATTGGGTCGCGTTGCAGGCGAAGGTCGCCGCGCACGAGGCCTGGGCCGCGGCCAAGGCCGGCGGCAGTTGCGAAAAACTCGGCGCGGCCCGCGCGCAAGAAATCCTGGCGGGTAAGAGCCGCGAGGCGCTGGCGGCGCTGCTCGCGCAGGACACGGCGGTGGCGCCGGAGTTCGCGGCGATCGCGGCGGTCGAACGGCTTGCGCGCTACCACCGCGACCTGCGCGCGCTGCTCCACAATTTCGTCAACTTCGCCGACTTCTATTCGCACGACCGCTGGGCGGTGTTCCAGGCCGGCACGCTCTATCTCGACAGCCGTTCGACGGAATTCTGCATCCGCGTCGACGGCCAGAATCCGCTCGCGGCCATGAGCAAGGCCTACATCGCGTACTGCGCGTGCACGCGGCCGGGTTGCGCGCCGATGACGGTGGCGGCCTGTTTCACGCAGGGCGACAGCGACTACCTGTTCGTCGGGCGCCACGGTGTGTTCTACGACCGGCTGGGCCGGGACTGGGACGTCGTGATCACCGGCATCGTGGACAACCCGATCAGCATCCGGCAGGCGTTCTTCGCGCCGTACAAAAAGTTCGTCCGCTTCATCGAGGAGCAGGTGGCGAAGCGCGCGGCGGCGGCGGATGCGGAGGCGTCCAACAAACTCGCCTCGACCGCGGAGAAAACCGCCAATGCCGACAAGGCGAAACCGGAACCCAAGAAAATGGATATCGGCACGGTGGCGGCCCTCGGCGTGGCGGTTGGCGGCATCACCGCGGCCTTTGGCGCGATCATGGGGGCGTTCTTCGGCCTCGGGGTATGGATGCCGATCGGCATCCTCGGCATCATTCTGGCGATTTCCGGTCCCTCGATGATCATCGCGTGGCTGAAGCTGCGGCAACGGACCGTCGGCCCGATTCTCGAAGGCAACGGCTGGGCGGTGAACGGCCGCGTGAAGATCAACATTCCGTTCGGCACGGCGTTGACCGACATGGCGAAATTGCCGCCGGGTTCGCACCGTTCCCTCGAGGATCCGTACGAGGACAAGGAAGCCGCGCAGCAGCGCCGGCGGATCATCACGTTCTTCGTGCTGGCGGTGCTGGCCGGCGCGGCGATCTGGATCCGTTGGGATGCGACGAAGCACCGTTCGCCCGAAGGCGAGGCGCGTTACTTCTGGCAGGAGCGGGCCAAGCCCGTCGCGGCGACCCCCGCGCCCGCGGCGGCTCCGGCCGAGGCGAAGAAGTGAAGCGGCGGTTTCGTTCCGCCCAAGCTTCGTAATTCAAGGTTCACCACGGAGGCACGGAGAACACGGAGAAAAGCACTGGGAGGCAAAGGAGGCTCGAACGACTGATTCACGCCGGAGGTGAACCCAAGGCCCGGTAGTTTCAGCCGGTTCGTCTCCGTGGTCTCCGAGTCTCTGTGGTTCAACTGCGTTTTTTGGGTTCAGCGCTGCTCGTTCCACTCCGGGGACGAGTAGCGTTCGGTCAGGCCCGCGACTTCGTCTTCGTGGAATTCGGGCCACGGCACCGGCTGCGTTTCCGTGCCGAGCGCGGCGGCGAGGCCGGCGGCGAAGTCGGCTTCGAAGCGATCCCAATCGACCGCCGTCGGGCCGACGGCCGGTTGCCAGAGGGAACCTTGGAAGAGCAGACCGTGCTTGTTCCGCTTTTGGGCGGCGCCGGCGAGTTTCGCGCCGCTCAGGCGGTTCACGACGTCGTACAATTCGGCGCGTTGGAAACAGACGCCGCCCGGCGTGCACTCCGCCCCCTCGGGCGGCGGTTCGCAGGCGCGTTTCACCTCGGCCGGGACGCCTTGGGCCGCGAGCGCGGCGGCGAGGGCCTCGTGGATGAGGCGGTAGCTTTCGACGGCGCGGAGTTCCTCGAGCGGATGGCCGCGCGGGATGACGAGGGCGTAGGTCCAATCTTCGCGATGGTCGACGACGCCGCCGCCGGTTTGCCGGCGGCAGAGCTCGGGCCGCGCCTCGGGATCGCCGGTGAGGGCGGCGACCTGGGCGCGGACGAAGGCGATTTTCTGGCTGTAGCCGAACGTGAAGGCCGGGCGGTGCCAGCCGTAGCGGCGGAAGCGCGGGGCGGCGGCCTGCGGGTAGCGTTGCAGGAGGAGAAAATCGACGGCCATGTTTTCGGCCGCGCCGGCGGAGCGGGAGGGCAGGAGTTCGAGCGCCATGGCGTCAGAGAACAGGGGCGCGGGGACGGCGCGCCAAAAAAATGCGCCGCATTCGGATTCGGGCCGCGGCGGCGGCCGAAACTCAAAGGCTGAAGTACCAGGCGCGCACCGGCGGCGGCACGTGCAGTTCGCCGAGTTGGTCCGCGAGGGTCTGGGCGCGGGTTTTCAATTTCCCGTTCAATGACGGGCAGGCCAAGGCGAGGCAGGCCTGGCGGCGGGCGGCGAGCTCGGGCACGGCGGCGCGGGCGACGGCGGCGAGCGGGGCCTGCGCGGCGGTGAGTTTGAAATGGGCGCGGAGGCGCTCGCCGAGTTCGAAGCGCGACAGCAGCTCGGTGCCGGCCCAGTGGTGCACGCCGCGGAGATCGGGGCGTTCGCACAGCTCGAGCAGGACTTCGGCGAGATTCTCGGCGGTGCAGGGCTGGCGGAATTCGTCGGTGAACAACCGCGGCGTCTTGCCCGCGGCCCAATCCGCGAGCAGGCGCTCGTGCAGGCTGCGTTGGCCGCCGGGACTGTTGCCCATGAGGAGCGGGGCGCGGACGGTGACGGCGAAGTCGGGGGCGGCGGCGTGGACGAGGCGTTCGCTTTCGACCTTCTGGCGACCGTAGAGATTGATGGGGCGGACGGCGTCGCCGGGCGCGTAGGGCGTGCGGAGGGTGCCGTCGAAGACCTGTTCGGACGACAGATGGACGAAACGCGCGCTGACGTGGTGCGCGAGGCGCGCGAGCAAGGCGGGGAGGTCGACGTTGAGGGCCTGGGCGCGGGCGGGATCGGCGTCGCATTGTTCCGGCACGGAGACGGCGGCGCAGTTGACGATGGCCTCGGGGAAGGCATCGAGCACGGCGGAGGTTGTGGCGGCGGGATCCGCGAGATCGACGGGGATTTGCCGGGCCAGGCCCTCGAGGGGGCCGGAGAACGAACCGACGGTGCCGATGACGCGATGGCCGCGGCGGGTGGCGGCGCGGGCGAAGGCGGAGCCGACGAGGCCCGAGGCGCCGGCGAGAAAGACGGTCATTCGCCGAGCAGGCCCGGTTCCACGTGCCAGCGGACGATCCAGCGGGCGCCGGCGCGTTCGAGGGCGAGAATCGTCGCCTTTTTCATGGCGAAGGCGACCGGTTGGGCCGAACCGGTGACGAGCAAAGAGGCGAGGGCGCTGAGGTGCGGTTCATGGCCGACGAGGGCGACGGGCCGGCGTTCGTCCGCCAGCAGCGCGAGCACGGCGGCGGGATCGTCGTCGGGCGTGATGCCGGGCACTTCGCGCAACGGCGTCTTGGTCCGCAGCTCCTGCGTCAGGGAGAGGGCCGTGTCCCGGGCGCGCACGTAGGGGCTGTGCCAGATTTCCTGCGGGGCGAAGGCACGGGAGCGGGCGAGAAAGCCGGCGAGCAGATTGATCTGGTGGCGGCCGCGGGCGCTGAGGGCGCGCTCGGCGTCGGGCAAGGAATCCACGGCTTCGGCGTGGCGGATGAGGTACAGCAGCATGGCGGGCGAAAGAAGAACGGCGGGGCGGCGGCTCAGGCGTCGAGCAATTTCCGGGTCGCGCGCAGCAGTTCGCTGAGGGCGTAGGGTTTGTTGAGCCCGGCTTGGCGGCCCGGCGGCAGCCAGTCGACCGGCAGGCGGACATCGTGCTGGCTGGTGCAGAGCACGCGAAGGGAGGGATAGGTGCCGAGCAGTTTGCGGGCGAAGCGGTCGCCTTCGCCGGCGAGGGTGGCGATGAGGATCCGGTAGGGCCGGTCCGGCGCGGTCTCGCGGGCGGCCTCGGCAAACGATTTCGCGGCGGTCACGCGGTAGCCGTCGGCGGTGAGCATGCCCTCGACCATTTTGCGGACGACGTCGTCGTCCTCGACGAGCAGCACGCTTTCGTTGCCGCGCAGGGAAGGCAGCGGCTCGACCGGCGGCGGCGGAGCGGCGACGGGTTCGGCGGTGACCGGCAGCAAAATCTCGAAGGTCGAGCCGACGAGCACGGCGCTGTTCACCGAGATGTAGCCGCCGCTTTGCTGGACGACGCCGTAGACGAGGGCGAGGCCGAGGCCGGTGCCCTTGCCCTCGGGCTTGGTGGTGAAGAACGGTTCGAAGAGATGCTTCTGGGTCTCGGCGTCCATGCCGGTGCCGTTGTCGGTGACGGTGAGGGCGACGTAGCGGCCGGGCGGCGTGTCGGTGTTGCGGCGGTTTTGGCCCGGCTTGAGATCGCGGTTGGCGGTGGCGACGACGATGCGGCCTTTGTCGCGGAGGGCGTCGCGGGCGTTGATGACGAGGTTGAGCAGGACCTGCTGGAACTGGGCGGGGTCGGTGCGGACGTTGCCGAGGTCGGGGGCGAGCTCGAGTTGCAGGTCGCCGGCTTCGCCGATGAGGCGGCGGAGGATGGGCGCGTTTTCCTGCACGAGGGTGCCGAGATTGATGACGCGGGCGTTGAGCGGCTGGCGGCGGCTGAATGCGAGCAGTTGTTGCGTGAGGGTGGCGGCTTTGCGGCCGGCGTGGTGGATTTCGGCGACCTCGCGCAGGGCCTGCGGGTTGGCGGCGACGTGCGCGGCGAGCATCTCGCAGTAGCCGTTGATGACGGAGAGCAGATTGTTGAAATCGTGGGCGACGCCGCCGGCGAGGCGGCCGACGGCATCGAGCCGCTGGGCATGGACGAGGGCTTCCTGGAGGCGGCGCTTCTCGGTCTGGTCGCGGTAGGTCGCGACGACGTGGGTGACCTTGCCGCGGGCGTCGACCAGCGGGTCGAAGCTCCAGGCGGTGCCGACCGTGGTGCCGTCGCGGCGGAGAAGAAAACCGTCGCCGACGAGCGGCTGGCCGGGGAGGGCCTGCGGCAGCCAGCGTTTCAGGCGTTCGAGGGCCGTGCGCTCGGGGTGGAAGATCCCGTGGGGCTGGCCGACGAGCTGGGCGGCCGAGTGGCCGGTCATGGCGCAGAAGGCGTCGTTGGCGAAGAGAATGCGCAGGCCGCGCGGGCCGAGTTGCCGGCGGGCGATGAAGACCCCTTCGCTTTGGGCGCGGAGCGCGGCGGCGAGCAGGGACGCGGGCACGCGTTCGGCCCGCGGCGGACGGACAGGGCGGGGACGTTTTTTCGCGGCAGGCACGGGCGGAAGACGAGCAGACCGCGGGCACGCGGCGGGTGACAGCAAAAAATCCGGGGCCGGCCCGGTCCGAAAGCACCTAGGGCGCGAGCCGCTCGACGCTCCAGCCGTCCTGGTTTCGCCGATACCGCAAGCGGTCGTGCAGGCGGCTGCGCCGCCCCTGCCAGAATTCCACCGTCTCGGGCGCGACGCGCCAGCCGCCCCAATGGGGCGGCAGCGGGACGTCGGCGCCGGCGTATTTTTTTTCCAGCGCCTTCATGCTGTCCTCGAGGACGCTGCGACCGGAGATGATCGCGCTCTGCTGCGAGACCCAGGCGCCGAGCTGGCTCGCGCGGGGCCGGGAGTGGAAGTAGGCGTCGCTTTCCTCGCGGGAAATCTTCGTCACCGTGCCCTCGACGATGACCTGGCGCTCGAGCGCGATCCAGGGGAACAGCAGCGACACGTGGGCGTTGAGCTCCAGTTCGCGGCCTTTGCGGGATTCGTAATTGGAGAAAAACACGAAGCCGCGGCCGTCGAGGCCCTTGAGCAGGACGGTGCGCGCGGAGGGGCGGCCGTCTTTGCCGACGGTCGCGAGCGTCATGGCGTTGGGCTCGGTCAGTTTCGCGGCTTCCGCTTCCTGAAACCATTTCTCGAATTGGCGGAACGGATCGCGCGCGAGGTCTTTTTCCACGAGTCCCGCGAGCGAGTATTCCTTCCTTTGGTCGGCCAGAGTCACGCGCGCAACGTGGTCGCCGGCGCGGACCCTGTCAAAAATCATCGCGTCAACGCGCGGATCAACGCGGCCGAGCGCGGAAACTGCGCGACGAATTCGGCGCGCCCGGCGAATTCGGCTCCGGCCGCGGTCCAGGCCGGCGTGCAGGTGCAGCCGACGAGGGCCCAGCCGTGCCGGCCGCCCGGGACGAGGCGGGCGCCTTGCCAGACGCCGGCGGGCACGCGGACCTGCGGGACTTCGCCGCGGGCGAACGCGTTTCCGATCCGCACGATCCGCGGGGCGCGGCCGGGACGGCCGAGTTGCACGTGTTCGACGGCGTCGCCGGCGTGGAAATGCCAGATCTCGTGCGCGTCGATGCGGTGCAGCGCGGAGAAATCCCGGCGGGTGAGCAGAAAATAAATCGCCGAGGCCGCGGGCCGGCCGCCGCGGCGGGCCGGCGGGGCGACCCAGAGGCGGCGGAAAAATCCGCCCTCGTGCGGCAGGGGCCGCAGCCCGAGCGCGGCGACGAGGCGGCGGGCCGCGGTGTTCAATCGCCGCCCCCGCTCCGCCGGCGCTCCTGCAGTTGCTGCGGCGAGACGCCGCTGGGGAAGAACGGCGCGATCTTCTCGACCACGGGCGTCAGGAATCTCGGCTCGGCCCGCTCGTAGATCCAATAGAAGCAAATCAGCACGGACGCCACGAACGCCGCGATGTAGGGCAGAAAATCGTTCATGCCCTTCAGCACTTTCCAGACTTTCACGATGACGATCACCGTGAGCACGCAGATCGCGATGTTGATCCAGGTTTGTTTCGGGACGCGCTGCAGGTGCTCCCAAGGCGTGGCTTGGGCGGCGGCGAACGGCAGCGCGAGCAGCGATTGCATGCCCAGTGATTTGCGCACGCGGCGGCGCGGTGCAAGCCGTTCGCGGTTTT